>NZ_JBSXNX010000020.1:0-274506 GCF_056857855.1 Maricaulis sp. B-26 | reverse complement strand
CGTTCTCGCACCGCTCGAGGCCCGGCCTGGTTCGCCGGGGGTGCGGGGAGTACGGAGCCTGCCCGTCTCTGCTGACTGACCAAAGCAGGGCCCGGTGGTGGCCATCGGTTCGGAGAGGCAGCAAAAGCGCTGACTGTCTGTCCGGACCGGTTTCGAGAGGGAGCCCGTGAGGGCTCCGGTAAATCTCCGTGTGCAGGATGTCCCTGATGTCACTCACACCTAAAGCACTAAACCGGCATCAGCCGGCATCCTGCACCCCTCATACCGCCAGACGGAAACGCCGTGGCGCCATTCCTGCTGCGGGCTAGCTGGCGACGGGCGTCGAAAAAGGGCGGAACGCCTCGGCGACCCGTTCATAGATATCCCGTTTCCAGGGAATGATGAGTTCGGGAATTTCCGACAGCGCGCCCCACCTCCAGGCGTCGAACTCGACCTCGGCATGGGCATCCAGCCGCACATCGCTGTCGGAACCGGTGAAGCGCAGCGCGAACCAGCGCTGTTTCTGGCCGAGATGGCGTTTCTTGTGAAAGCGCGGATCCTCGCGCACGTCGGGGGGATAGTCATAGGCCAGCCAGCCGGGAATCTCGCCGAGTAGCTCGACCTTTTGCGGGGCGATCCCGGTTTCCTCTTCCAGCTCGCGCAGGGCCGCAGCGGCTGCGTCCTCGCCGGCGTCTATGCCACCCTGGGGCAATTGCCAGTTCCACGGCGGAGGTGTGCCCTCGCGCCGGCCGAGCCAGACTTGTCCGTGAGGGTTGAAAAGGGCGATGCCGACATTCGCCCGGTGATGCGGATAGGGATCGTCGGCCACGGTCAGTGTCCGCTGGACGCCGAGGCCCCCGACGTCTCCGCCGCGTCGCCATTATCGGCCCAGCGATGCTCGGCTTCGCCCTCGGAGGCGTGCCCGCCGCTTGAACCCGCTGCTTCCGACTCGAGCCTGGCTTCCAGCCGCCGGCGCGCCATGATGGCCGAGGGCGGGGCCAGCTGATAGCCGCGCATATCGAGACCTTCCGCCCATTCGCGCACCTGGTCGACAGTCGCGGGATAAGCGAAGCCGGTGCCGAGGGCGGACCCGTTCTGGATGGCCAGGGCCTCCAGGGCGAGCAGGCGGTCGTCGATGGCGGCCGGGCTCAGATCCTCGTCGAGTATCCGGTCGGCGATGGCGTATTCGATATTGGTATTGGCGGCGGCACCCTCGATGGCGCTGCGCCGTCCGCCTCCGTCATGGAGGAAGGAGACGCCGCGGGATTCGAGATCGGAGAAGACCTGCTCCATCGCGCCCGGCGAGGCGGAGAAGCGCGCGCCGAGATAATTGGTGACGCCGAAATAGCCCGTGGCCCGGCTCAGGACCCAGGTCAGGCGGCGGCCATTCTCTTCGGCGCTGCCGTCGGCCAGAAGCGTATGCGGGCCCGGATCATTGTTCGGATAGTCGAAGGGCTCCATCGGCGCCTCGATCAGGACTTCGTGTCCGGCCGCGCGGGCCCGGTCGATCCAGCCCTGCAGGTCGCGGGTATAGGCGGCGAAGGAGAGCGCGACTTCCGGCGGCAATTCCTCGATCGCGGCCTCGGTGACGGTGCGGTTCAGACCCATGCCGCCCACGACGATACCGATGGTCGGCGCATTGGGGTCGCCGTGGAAGGGGCGGGCATAAGCCCGCGAGGGGCGTAGCCCGTCGGCGCCGATGACCGGCAGCGGTCCGCCCGGGCCCGGTTCTGTGAGGCGTGCGATCGGTGCCGGCGGGAGGGCGTTCGGATTGGCGGCGACATTCCGGGCTGCCGCGGCCTGCGCTGCTTCGGCGGATGCAGGGTCCGAACCCTGGCCGGTCTCGCGAGCGGGAGCGGGCGGTGTTTCGAAGCCGTCGGAGACACCGTTCAGGCTCGGCTCGGCTTCAGCGTCCGGTTCGACGAAGCTGATCGCGCCGGCCGGAGCGCGGGCGGTCTCGCCGCTATCCACCATGATGGCGGGTACGGGCTCGAACCCGCTGCGCGAGCGCGGCGGATTGGTATTGGCTTCACCGAATATGGCAACACCGGCGATCCCGAGGGTCAGAATCGCAGCGGTCGCGACGCCGGCTATCAGCGGCGCGCGGATCGAGAGCAGGGGCTCGGCATGTCGAAGAACGGCTGTCTGCATGGCGCTGGCACGAATTCGCATTGGCGTGAACGCGTCCGCGGAACGGACGAGTCGATTCACGCTCAAATTGCCAGCCGGGGCTGTAAGAAACGGTTAACGACGTCGGTGCAATTCGCGTCAATAAAAAGCGGCCCCGGTCCGCATGGGAGCCGGGGCCGCCGAACCGTCGAAACTGGCTTACTGCAGCGAGGCTTGCTGGCGCGTCATGGCGCTCTGAAGAATCTCCAGCGCGCGGGCAAGCTGATAATCCTCGTCCTCGGGCCAGTCGGCCGGCGGCTGTTCGATGGCCGCGATATCGGCATCGGCGCGATGGTCGCCATTCTCGTTCTCGAGGGCGCCGGGCAGATCGGCTTCCGAGGCGACCTGGTCGGGCTCGTGCTCCTCGTCGATCGGGAAGGAGGAAATCTGGATGTCCGGCTCGATACCGGTCGCCTGGATAGAGCGGCCGGCCGGCGTGTAGTAGCGGCCCGTCGTCAGGCGCAGCGCGCCGTCGCGGCCGCCGCGCAGCGGGATGATGGTCTGCACGGAGCCCTTGCCGAAGCTGGTCATGCCCACCAGTTCCGCGCGTTCGCGGTCCTGCAGGGCGCCGGCGACGATCTCGGCCGCGCTGGCGGAGCCCTCATTGATCAGGATCACGATCGGAGCGCCGTTCAGGCGGTCGCCGGGACGGGCATTATAGCGCTGTGTGTCGCGCGGATCGCGGGTGCGGGTCGAAACGACTTCTCCGCCATCCATGAAGACATCGGTAACGCCGATCGCCTGGTCGAGCAGGCCGCCGGGATTGTAGCGGACATCGATGATCAGGCCCGGCAGTTCGCCGCCATACTCTTCCTCGAGCTCGGTAATGCCCTCATAGACCATTTCCGTCGTGCGCTCGTTGAAGCCGGCAATGCGCATGTAGGGCAGGCCTTCCTCGAGACGCCAGGCCACGGTGCGCAGCGGAATGGTGTCGCGCACGAGGGTGACGTCGAACGGGTCTTCGTCGTCGCGCGCAATGGTGATGGTGATCGGATCCCCGACCGCACCGCGCATCATGGCGACGGCATCGTCCACCGAAATGCCGACGATATTCTCGCCGTCGACGGCGATGATGCGGTCATTGGTGCGCAATCCGGCGCGTTCAGCCGGCGTTTCGCTGATCGGGGAGACAATGGTGATGAAGTCGTCGCGGCGGGTCACTTCCATGCCGAGACCGCCGTATTCGCCGCGCGTGGTTACACGCAGGTCTTCATAGGCGTCGGGGCTGTGATAGCTGGAATGCGGATCGAGCGAGGACAGCATGCCCTCGATCGCCGCCTCGATGAGTTCGGCCTGGTCGGTATCGGTCACATAATCGGCTTCGACGCGGCTGAGCACGTCTCCGAAGAGTTCGAGCTGCCGGAAGGCTTCCGTACGGTCTTCCTGGCTGCCTTCGGCGGAAACCGCGATCGCGATCGCGCCGACGGCAAAAGCCACCATTGAGGCGAAGACATTGATACGCATTCGAACTCGCGTCCTTTGAGCGCGACAGGGCTAGCCGGTCCCTGAGGTCTGCCGGATCCAGGGACCCGGGTCGACCGCATTTCCGTTACGACGCAGCTCCAGATACAAATCCGGTGCCGCTTGCGTCTGGTCGGGCATGGCGCCGACCGGTTCCCCGGCCAGGACGCTCTGTCCGGCGCTGGCATAGGTGACCGCCATGCCAGCAAGGACAATATAGTAGTCATCCCCGACATTCAGTATCAAGAGACCGCCGTAGGTGTTGAACGGTCCCGCGAACTCGACACGAGCGTCGAAAGGAGAGACTACCTGCGCCCGGGCCCGTGTCCGAATGAAAATTCCTTCAGATGGTGTGCCATCCGGGGTCACCTCGCCATAGCGAAAGGCGACCTCGCCCGCGACCGGCATCTGCAGGCGGCCCCTGGCATCGGCAAAGCGCAGCGTTTCCAGAGGTGCGCTGGGCGGGCGCGCCGCGACCATGTCGCGCGGCGGACGGATACGCGGTGCGGGAATGGCGTCTTCCGCCTCGCGCCGCCTCGGACTGACCGTCGGCAGGACTTCCGCCATCCGGCTCAGCTCGCCGATCAGGGAGCGGATCGAGCGAGCGCGCTCACCGGCCGTGCTCGAGGCTTCCAGATAGCTGACCGCTTCATTGCGGCGGCGCGCCTCCAGCGCCCGGCGTTCTGCGATCAGGACTTCCAGTTCGAGGCGTTGGGTGGCGAGGCTCTCTTCGGCCAGGTCGAGGGTGGATTGTTCCTGCTCGATCTCGTCCCGTACCGCGCGCAATCGCTCGAGTTCTTCGGCCAACTGGGCCGCCCGTTCGCGCAGGGCCGGCGCGACGTCCGCCATCAGGGATGCAGCCCGCGCAGCTTCGGCGGCATCGTCCGGTGCTGCCAGTACCGCCGGGGGCGCCTGGCTTTCGATGCGCTGGATGGCTGCGAGGACGTCGATGAGGCTCTCGCGGTCCGCTGTCAGCCGGTCGAGTATGTCCGCTTCGTCGCGACCAAGGCGCGCCAGCTGGCGCTCCGCGTCGAGGGCGGCGGCTTCGCTGGCGCCGACGCGCTGGCCCAGCTCAACGAGCTGGCGCTGCATGAGGGCGACGTCCTCGGCGAGGGCTTCTGCCTGGCGGCGTGCGACCTCCGCCCGGGCCGCCGCTTCGCGCTCCTCGCGCTCCAGACGTGCCGCCTCCTCCGGATCCGGCGGCGGAGCCGGCTGGGTCTGGGCCAGAATCAGCGCTGAGAACAGGGCGAGCATGGCGCCACGCTAAGAGTAGAACGGTTAACGCTCAATCACGATGATAGGGCGAGCCGGCCAGGATGGAGACGGCCCGGTAGATCTGTTCGGCGAGCATGACCCGGACCAGCTTGTGCGGCCAGACCGCAGGGCCGAAGGCCAGGATCAGGTCCGGCTGCGGCAATTGCGTGCGGTCATGTCCGTCCGCGCCGCCGATGCAGAAGACCGTTTCCCGTACGCCTTCATCCCGCCAGGCGGAGATCTTGCGGGCGAACTCCCGCGAACCCAGCGCCTTGCCGCGCTCGTCGAGCAGGACCAGCCGGCTTCCCGGCTCGATCGTGCCGGCGAGGGCGCGGCTTTCCTCGCTCGAGGATTTGAGATTTCGCGTATCGAGTTCGGTTTCCTCGAGCGGGCCCAGTCCGATCGGGCGGCCCGTCGCGGTACACCGTTCTGCATAGGTGTCGACGAGGTCGCGCTCGGGGCCGGTCTTGAGACGGCCGAGCGCTGCGATGCGAAGTTTCACCTAGGAGGCCGTCACTTCCGGCTCCACCGACCACATCTTTTCCAGATTGTAGAAGGCGCGCACTTCCGGGCGGAAGAGGTGGACGATCACATCGCCGACATCGATCAGGACCCAGTCGCAGGTCTGGGTGCCTTCGATCTTGGCCTTGCCGCGTCCGGTTTCCTTGAGCTTGCGCACAAGATGGTCGGCCAGCGCGTTGACGTGCCGGGCCGACCGCCCGGAGGCGATGATCATGATATCGGTGACTGAGGATTTGCCTCTCAGATCGATGGCGACAACGTCTTCGGCCTTGTCGTCTTCGAGAGAGTCGAGGATCAGGGTTTCCAGGGCCTCGACAGGACCGTCTTCGCCGGTAACGCGAACGTCGGCTGCCGTTTCTTGCTCTTTACGGCGCGATGATTCCGTAGACAGGGCGGGAGTCCTTTCTGACTACCTATACAACAAAGCCTTCTATATCACGCTTCGGCCCCGGGTTCGAGCCAGTGAAGCGAGAAGAGTTCAGCCTTGTCGGACCAGGTGCGGAGCCGGTTGAAGCCGGCAGAAACCGCAAGAGCTTCAAGGCTTTCCGGCGTGAATTTGTGCGAATTCTCCGTATGCATGCGCTCGCCGGCGGAAAAATGTATGTCATGACCGGCAACACGGGCGTCCTGGTCGGCGGTCGCTTCGAGATGCATCTCGATCCGCGAAGCCTCGGGATTCCAGAGTGCGACATGGCGCAGCTTGCTAGCGTCGATATTGCCGTCGAGCTCGCGATTGATGCGCTCGATCAGGTTGAGATTGAAACGGGCGGTGACGCCCTGGTCGTCGTCATAGGCGGCGACGAGTGTGGCCGGCGGTTTCACGCGGTCGGCACCGAGCAGGACGGCATCGCCGGGGCGCAAACCCTTGCGGAACCCGGCCAGTACCGCGCGGGCCGCCTCCGGCTCGAAATTGCCGATCGTTGATCCCGGGAAGAAAATGATCCGCCTGCCCTCAGGCAGTGGCAGGTGATCGATGTCGAGCCCCTGGGTGAAATCCGCGCAGACGGCGCCGATCCGGATGTCCGGGTAATCGGCCGCGAGCGCCTGGCAGGCGGTCTCCAGATGCTCACCGGAAATATCCAGCCCGAGATAGGCGGCCGGGCTGTCCAGGCTGTCGAGCAATTTGCGGATCTTGATACTCGAGCCGGCGCCGGGTTCGATCACGACTGCGCCGGAACCGGCGAGCCGGGCGAGCTCCGGCCCGATCCTGTCGAGGATGCCGAGCTCGGTCCGCGTGACATAGTATTCGGGAAGTTCCGTGATCGCGTCGAAGATGGCCGAACCTTCGGCGTCGTAGAAATATTTGGGCGCCAGAGCCTTGGGTGTTGCGGTCAGCCCGCGAACGACATCGTCCCGGAAATCGCCCGCCGGCGGATGCTGGTCCTCGAAGAAGTCGAGGGCTGCATAGGGGCTCGGGCGGCCGAGTGCTCGGTCGTGCATGGATTCGTCCTATTCGCGATTGGCTGGATAATCAGTTGCGCGCGCGCAGCGCCGTCGACGAGTGGTAGTTTAACCGCTCAGTCAGATAGGTCCATGCCGGAGCCGGCGCCAGAGGGAGGCGGCAGGCTTCGCTTTCACGGATGCGTGATCCCGAATAAAGGCTCGCTGCCGTCGACAGACGGGCGCGAATGGCGTCCTGGGGCCGGGAAACCACGGCGATAGGCAGGGTCTCGAATACCTCCCGCCATTCGGCCCAGCGGTGAAAACCGGCGAGATTGTCCGCTCCCATGACCCAGACGAAATGCACGTCCGGATGCCGGGTCGAGAGATAACGGGCGAGATCCACGGTCCGGTTGATGCCGAGCCGGGTCTCGATATCGCTGACGACCATGCCGGGACCGGATGCCAGTTGCGCCACGCCGGCGAGACGCCGCGCATAGTCGTCTGCCTGACGGGATTTCAGGGGATTTTGCGGCGAGACGAGCCACCAGACCCTGTCGAGGTCGAGTCGACGCATGGCCGTCCGGGCGACGTGCAAATGTCCGGAATGCGGCGGGTCGAAGGTTCCGCCATAGAGCCCGACGCGCATCCCGCGTCCGAGATATTCCGTCTTGCCCGCCGTCACGGCGCCGTCTCCCGCGCAGCCGCCAGTACGAGATCGGCCGCATGGATCAGGGCAGCCGTCCGGCGATAGCCCAGTCGGGCCTCTACCTCCTCGCTGTGGCATCCGGCGATACGCGTGGCGTCGGAATAATCGTAGGCACAGACCCCGCGCGCGATCAGCGCGCCGTCCGGTCCCGTAATGCGAACCGTGTCGCCGCGGGCGAACTGACCGTGCACACCGGTGACGCCGACCGGAAGGAGCGATTTTCCAGCCCGGAGCGCTGCCGCGGCCCCGGCATCGATGCGAATTTCGCCGTTCGGGCTTTCCACCCCGGCAATCCAGCGCTCGCGAGCCGAAGCTGCACTGCGCGCCGGCGTGAACCAGCTGCCGCGGTCCGGATCGGTGAGGCCGCAGACCGGCCGGGGTGAGCTCCCCGATGCGATGACGGTCGCACAGCCGGCCGAGCCTGCGAGCTCGGCGGCCATGACCTTTGTCCGCATGCCACCCGTTCCGACGGCGGCCTCGGCGTTTGCGCTTCCCGCCATGGCGTGGATATTCGCATCGATACGGTCAATGCGGTGAAGCTTTCGTGCGGCCGGGTCCTTGCGGGGGTCGGCGTCGTAGAGGCCGTCGACATCGGACAGCAGGACGAGGATATCAGCCCCCGCCAGCTGGGCGACACGGGCGGCGAGCCGGTCATTGTCGCCGTAACGGATTTCGTCGGTGGCGATCGTGTCGTTCTCGTTGACGACGGGCACGGCGCCCAGTTCGAGCAGCGTCTGCAGTGTCGCCCGGGCATTCAGCCAGCTGCGCCGCGATTCCGTGACATCCAGGGTTATGAGGGCCTGAGCGGTTTCGACTCCGTGCGGCGAGAGCGCCGTGTCCCAGGCCGACAGAAGGCGAGGCTGGCCCGCCGCTGCAGCGGCTTGCTTCTGTTCGAGCGTCAGCGTGCCGGGGGGCAGGCCGAGACGCGAGCGGCCGAGGGCGACAGCCCCGGACGAGACCAGGATCACGTCGACGCCGCGCGCCCGCAGGGCGGCGACATCGTCGGCGATCGGCTGGATAACGGCCGGTCCGGCCTGGAGAAGCGAAGAGCCGGCCTTGACCACGACGCAGCGCGCCGCGTCGAAGTCGATGGGGCTCATGGCTTCCAGTCGTCCTCCCCGGCTTCGGCAGCCGCCTGAGCCTTCTCCTGCTCGCGCACGCGGAGCACATTTTCCCAGGCCTTGCCGCACAGTGTCTTCACGCCGTCGCCCGACACGCCGGAGAGCAGCATGACCTCGCGCCCGGTCGCATCGGCCAGCTGTTTGCGCTTTTCGCTTACGGCCTCGTCGGACATCGCGTCGGTCTTGTTGAGGGCCAGGATTTCCGGCTTGTCGACGAGGCCCCCACCATAGGCTTCCAGCTCGTGACGGACGGTATTGTAGGCCTCGACCGGATCGTCCTGGGTCCCGTCCACGAGATGGATGAGCGAGGCGCAGCGTTCGATATGGCCGAGAAAGCGGTCGCCGATACCCGCGCCTTCATGAGCGCCTTCGATCAGGCCGGGAATGTCGGCCACGATAAAGCGGGAGCCCGGACCCAGATCGACGACGCCGAGATTGGGATAGAGGGTGGTGAAGGGATAGGCCGCGATCTTCGGGTGGGCCCGGCTCACCACGGAGAGGAAGGTCGATTTGCCGGCATTGGGCAGGCCTACCAGTCCGACATCCGCGATCAGTTTGAGGCGCAGCCAGAGCCATCTTTCCTCGCCGGGCCAGCCCGGCGTGGATTTGCGCGGAGCCTGGTTGGTCGACGACTTGAAGCGGGTATTGCCCTTGCCGCCATCGCCGCCGCGGGCGAGCAGGACACGCTGCCCCACCTCGGTCAGGTCGGCGAGCACGTCCTCCTTGTCTTCATCGAGGATCTGCGTGCCGACCGGCACTTCCAGAACCACGTCCTCGCCGCCGGCGCCGGTGCGGTTCTTGCCCATGCCGTGATGACCGGTTTCCGCCTTGAAGTGCTGCCGGTAGCGATAGTCGATCAGGGTGTTGAGGCCTTCGACAGCCTCGACCCAGACATCGCCGCCCTTGCCGCCATCGCCGCCATCCGGGCCGCCATATTCGACATAGGCCTCCCGCCGGAAGGAGACGCACCCGCCGCCTCCATTGCCGGAGCGTACATAAACTTTGGCCTGGTCGAGGAATTTCATCGAATGTCTCTGTTTCGTCTCTGTTCGCTATAGCGCGTCAATGCAGGCTTGGCACCCGTGCGGTCATTGCAACGGGCCGTCCCAGACCATGTCGAGCAGGCGAGCCTTGCCTAGCCGCGCCATCGCATAAACCTTCCGGGCCTCGCCCGTGTAGCGGAAGCCCAGCTTTTCCAACACCCGGCCGGATGCCGGATTGTCGTCGTAATGACCGGCGACGACACGCTGCGCGCCGAGCGCCTGGTGCGCAAATTCGACCATGCCGCGACCGATCTCTGTCGCATAGCCCATGCCCCACCAGGGGCGTCCGACCCAATAACCCAACTCCCAGTCCGACTCTGGGCTGCGCTTGAATATGCCGCCGCCGCCGATCGTTTCGCCATCGGCCTCGATGACGAGGGACTGGTTGCCGTCCGGACGCCATCCAGCCCGGGTGGCGAGGACCCACATTTCCGCTGCCAGCACCGGATAGGGGTGCGGGATGCGCGACGTCATGCGGGAAACGTCAATGTCACCGCAATAGGTGGACAGGTTCGGCGCGTCGCCCATTTCTGGCAGGCGCATCAGCAGCCGTTCGGTTTCGATCCTGGGGCCCATGGGGTGCTCCGCGGGCGGGGAGGCAAAACAAAAGGGGAGGCGGTGGCCCGTCTCCCCTTCGGCGCTAATGCGCTTGCGGGCCCCGCTCGTGCACGGCCCCGCCTATGGCAGTCCGCGCTATTCAGCCGCGTCGGCAATCGGCTCTACGGAGACGTAGGACTTGCCGCCGGACTTCTTGGCGAATTTCACGCGACCTTCGGTCAACGCGAAAAGAGTATGGTCCTTGCCCATGCCGACATTGGCACCCGGATTCACCTTGGTGCCGCGTTGGCGGACGATGATGTTGCCCGGAATGACCGTCTGGCCGCCGAACTTCTTGACGCCAAGGCGCCGGCCTTCAGAGTCGCGACCGTTACGGGACGAACCGCCTGCTTTTTTGTGAGCCATTGATAGGTCCTCCGATTACGACGCCAGCGCTTTCGCGGCGTTGATCCAGTCGCCCTTCTCGGCTTTCGCCTTGAGACCGGTAATGGTCTCGGAGAGGGCCTCCATGTCGGCATCCGTCCACGCCGCGATCTGGGCGTAGGAGGTGATGCCGGCTTCGTTCAGCTTCTTGGCCAGAGCCGGGCCGACGCCTGCCAGTTCGGTCAGGTCGTCATTGGCGGCAGCGGCCTTTTTCGGGGCAGCAGCCTTCTTCGGCGCGGCCGTCTTGGCCTCGGCCTTCGGCGCGGCGTCCTTCTTCGGAGCCGCGGCCTTCTTGGCGGCCGGCTTGGCGGCTTCGTCGGCCTTCGGCGCAGCCGTGGTCGACTTCAGCTTGGTCTTGGCCGTCTCGCCCGGTGCGACGATCTCGGCGATGCGCACGACCGAACCCCACTGGCGGTGGCCCTTGGTGCGGCGGTAGTTCTGGCGGCGGCGCTTCTTGAAGACGATGATCTTCTTGGCGCGGTTCGTGTCGACCAGCTCGCCGATCACCTGGGCGCCTTCAACGACCGGCGAACCGACCGTGACGCCGGCGTCCGAGCCGAGCATGAGGACATCGCCGAGCGCCAGCGTATCGCCGGGCGCGCCGTCGAGCTTTTCGATGCGAATTTCGTCTCCGGTGGCGACGCGGTACTGCTTGCCGCCGGTCTTGATCACTGCGAACATGATCGTTCTATCCTTTTGTCCGACCCCGTCCGGCCCTTTTCCAATAGGCCTGGCGGGTCCTTTTTCTTCACCCCGTATGCCCGGAGTGTTGTTCATACATTATGGGCCCGCGATGGCAGGCCACGCGAGCAGGAGCGGGCGTTATACGCATGCGGACGAGAGAGTCAACGCAAAGCGCAGTGCCTTTGTCCGCAGATCATATCGCTTCAGTCGCTCGGGCCTTCGAACTGGTCCGGCCGGACCGGCCCTCGATCACCGGCGCGAATCGCGTCGACAGCTTCTTCCGTGCGGCGTTGCTGCTCTTCCCACTGGGCGTCGCTGGTGCAGATGCGCTGAAAGCGGCGCGTACCGGTAATCTGGATACGGCGGCAGGTGAATTCCTCGCCGGATTCCGTCATTCCCTGATCCGCGACGGTACTGTCCTGGCCGGACGATCCGTCGCCGGTCGTCGCGCAGCTGCCAAGCGATGCAGCTGAAATGGCAAGAAATCCGATGCTGCCGACTTTTATGAGTGTTCGATGCATGGGCTTGTGCTCCTGATCGTTAAGCGGAAGTTCAATCTATGATATATAAATAGCTCGCAACAACCAAGCGTGGGCGGTGATCCTGTCGGTGCCCGGGGCCGGTGCGATGCGAGCGCTTTTCCGAAGGGATTATGGTCGGGGTGCCGCATTTTGCTCGGCCAGGCACCGGACCGCGCTTTCGTGCTGGCATTCACCGGTACTCGCCCCTTGATTTTGTCCGTCCACTCGGCCAAAACCCCGCTTCCCGTGCGGAGAGGTGCCGGAGTGGTCGAACGGGGCGGTCTCGAAAACCGTTGTACCTTTACGGGTACCGAGGGTTCGAATCCCTCTCTCTCCGCCACCCAGACCCCGCTTTGCGGCCTGGGTCCAGCGGCCTTCCAGATTCCCGCCAAGGCGCTGCCCGCTTTCCATTGGCCACACCCACCGAACGACCTTGTCGCGTCCTGGCCGGGCGCATTCGCTCGCGGCCAGTTTCACCCTTGAGCGAGTATTGCGCTTTGGTGTGGGATGGATTTTAAATGCCGCGATCAGAGTATTGGAGCGTCTTCCAGACATCATGGCGATTGCGAACGCAGACCGGCTGCCGACTATTGTCGACGTGGCAAGAGAGGCGGGTGTTTCGATGAAGACCGTCTCGCGGGTGATCAATAATGACCCGACGGTCAAGCCAAAAAACCTGGAAAAAGTCCAGCAAGCCATCGCCAAGACCGGCTATCGCCGCAATGCCTTCGCACGCGGTCTGAGGGCGAGACAATCACTCATGATCGGCCTGCTCTATGAGCAGGCGGAAGGTGAATATCCAGCCAATATTCTTGCCGGTGCGCTGGCAGCCTGCCGTGAGCGCGGATACCATTTGATGGTTGAAGTCGTTAAGGGCGACAGCATGCTGAACTCAGCACGCGATTTCCTGCGGCAAATGAATTTTGACGGGGTCATCCTGACGCCGCCTGTATGCGACAATCCGGGTGTCATCGACTTTCTCAATGAGAATGACATCCGTTATGTCCGCATCTCGCCGCTGAATTCTCTGCCGCTGGGGCACGAAATCGGGATTGATGACGAGCAGGCCGGATATACGCTGGTCGAACACTTGATCAAGCTCGGCCACCGCAAAATCGCGCACATTCTCGGCGATGAGGGCCATCGCGCCACCATCCAGCGTCTGGCCGGGTACCGCAGAGCTCATGAAGCGGCCGGGCTTTCCTTTCAAGAAAGTCACGTCATAGCGGGCGGGTTCAGCTCCGAGGCCGGGTTCGAGGGCGCGCGCAAGCTTATGGCCATGGATGAGCCGCCCACGGCGATCTTCGCGTCCAATGACGAGTGTGCTGCCGGCGTATTGGCTTATGCCCAGGCTTACGGAATCCGGGTGCCGGATGAATTGTCGGTGGTGGGCTTCGACGGATCCATTATCGCCGATCTGGTTCATCCCACGCTGACGACCATGGTGCAGCCGACCCAGGCCCTGGCGGCCGAGGCGGTGCGCATGATCGTGGATGCCCGCGAGTCGACGGAAAGAAAAATCCTCCCCATCGAGATGCGCGTCAGCAAGTCGACCGCTGCGTACAGCGCCTAGAAGGCGCTGCGGCCAAGCATCGGATTCTGGGCCGGTGCTGTGGCGGGGCGTGCCGCACCCTGGCAGACCCGTTCCAGATATGTTTCGTGATCCTCGAACGTCTCGAGGCATTTGTTCATGGCACGACGCACTTCAGCCAGGCGCTTCTCCAGCATCTCGTCCGACAGGTGGTTGACGCCCGGGTGGTAGCGCTTGGGCCGGATGTTCTGGCCCTCGAAAACGGCAAACCAGCTGTCTTCGCCAAACAGCTCGTTATCGTGCCGGTATAGCCGCCCGTTTTCCTTGTAGATCTCTATGCGCTGCCGAAGCGTTTCAGGCAGCTCCATGGTTCGGACGTAATTCCAGAATTCACTGTCATCACGCTGGGTGGCGCAATAGTGCAGGATAATGAAGTCGCGCACCTGCTCGAATTCCAGCAGGGTTCGCCGGTTGTAATAATCAATGTCGGCCTGATTGAAGACCCTGTCCGGGAAGTTGGTCATCAGCCGGGCAATAGCGGACTGAATCAGGTGGATGGAGGTGGATTCCAGCGGCTCCAGGAAGCCCGAGGCCAGGCCCAGCGAAACGACATTCTTGTTCCAGGGTTTGGCCCGGACCCCGGTCTTGAAGCGCAAGAAACGCGGCTCGGCCATCGGCTCGCCTTCAAGCCCGGCCTGGAGCGTCGCATTGGCTTCATCATCGCTGATGAATTCACTGCAATAGACATGGCCATTGCCCAGCCTGTTCTGCAACGGGATACGCCACTGCCAGCCGGACTTGTGCGCTGTGGCACGCGTATAGGGAAGAATGGTGCCTGTCTGTTCGCAGGCCTGGGCCACAGCGCGGTCGACCGGCAGATAATTGGACCAGTCGATATAGCCGGACTTCAGCGTCTGTTCGATCAGCAGGCCGCGGAAGCCGGAGCAGTCGATAAACAGCTCACCGGAAATTTTCTTGCCGGATTCGAGCTGTACGCTTTCGATGAAGCCGTCTTCGGCGCGTTGCTGAACATCGACAATCTTTCCTTCAATCCGTTCCACGCCCCGCGATTCTGACAGGCCGCGCATATATTTGCCGTAGAGGCTTGAATCGAACTGGAAGGCATATTCCAGGTTTGCCAGCGGCGAGCCCTTGAGCTGGGGTTGGGGCGGGGCAAACTTGTTCACCTTCGAGGCGAGCGCTAGCAGATTGTAATCGCTGGCCGGGGTCGGGTTCTCGCCCATCGCGTGGCGCAGCCAGAAATGGTGAAAATGGTAACCGTCCATATTCACTCCGTAAGGGCTGAAGGAGTGGAAATAACGGTCGCCGACCTGGCCCCAATTCACGAACTCGATGCCGACCTTGTAGGTGGCGTTGGTCTTGCGCAGGAAGTCCGGCTCATCCAGTTTGACCAGCTTGTTGAAATACCGGATGTGCGGAATCGTCGCCTCTCCGACACCGACAATGCCGATCTCGTCGGATTCGATCAGACGGATGCGCACGGACGGGTCGCGCAGCAAGATGGACAGCCCGGCCGCGGCCATCCAGCCGGCGGTTCCGCCTCCGACGATAACGATGTCTTTGATGGCAAGATCTTTCATGCCCTTGGTCCACTTCGTTACAGGTGGGCTAGCTTGCCCAAGCATACTTTTGAAGAAAAGCCTCGTGCGTCGGCATATTGGCGACAGCGCCGCGCATGGCTGATGTCATGGAGTGCAGGCTTCTTGTGATATCCGACGGCTCCACCGCATTGACGATCGGGTCGATGGTTTCCGGCCAGATATTCTGTCCAAGCATGACCGCGATCCAGCTGGGTTTGGAAAACAGCTCGTCCTCATAGCGGAATATGCGACCCGCCTCGCGGAACAGCTCGATCTTCCCGGTGAGGGAGTCCGGGATGTCCATTGTCCGGCAATAATTCCACAGCGCGCTGTCGTCTCGTGCGGTTGCCTTGTAGTGCAGAATTATGAAGTCCCGGACCTGCTCGAATTTCTTCACCAGCTGACGATTATACTCATCGCGCACAGTTGCGGGCATGCCTGCGCTGGGAAACAGGGCGAGGAATTTGCTGATCGCTTCCTGAATCAGATAGAGCGATGTTGATTCCAGCGGTTCCAGGAAGCCGCCCGAGAGGCCGATCGCAACACAATTCTTCTCCCAGAATCTCTGGCGATGGCCGGTCCGGAACCGAATCTTGCGCGGGTCGCCTAGCGGCTTGCCGTCGAGATCGGCGAGCAGGCTGTCGATTGCGGTGTCGTCATCCATCCACTGGCTGGAATAGATATGCCCGTTCCCGGTCCGCTTCCGGGTGGGAATGCGCCACTGCCAGCCGGCCGGTTTGGCCGTGGAGACAGTGTAGGGCAGAAGCTCGCCGGCCTGCTCGCAGGCCACCGTCTGGGCCGTGTCGCAGACGAGCCAATGCGACCAGTCGTTAAAACCGACGTCAAGCGTCTGGCCGATCAAAAGCCCTCTGAAGCCACTGCAATCAAAGAAAAGATCACCTTCGAGCAGGGCTCCGTCTTCAAGGTCGACCCCAGTCAGAAAGCCGGTCTGGCTGTCCTGGTGGGCCTTGACGACTTTGCCTTCCTTGCGATGCACGCCGCGCTCTTCGGAATAACGTCGCAAATAGGCGGCATAAGCCGTGGCATCGAAATGATAGGCGTATCTGACATGGGACATGACCGATCTCGGATTGGGATCGGGCAGTGTGAATTTTCCGTGCTTGGCGGCCATCGCGCTCAGGCTGAAATCCTCGATCGCGCTGTCGGCCTGATTGGCGCGATGGCGCAGCCAGTACTGGTGAAAATCAACGCCATTCATATCCACACCGATCGGTCCGAAAGGGTGGAAATAGGTTTCGCCAATCCGGCTCCAGTTCACGAATTGGATGCCCAGCTTGAAGGTGCCGTTTGTCTCCTTGAGGAATTCGGCCTCGGGAATGCCCAGCATGGCATTGAAGTTTATGACGTCAGGGATGGTCGCCTCGCCAACACCGATGGTGCCGATCTGATCGGATTCCACCAGAGTGATGCGCACTGAGTGAGCCGGCAGCATTCTGGACAAGGCCGCGGCCGTCATCCAGCCGGCAGAGCCGCCGCCCACGATTACGATCTGCTTGATGGGGCGTGAGCGGTCTTCAGACATGGTTCTGCTTCTCAAGATATGCCTTGAAACGTGTCAGGTAGTCATGATGGGGCGGCATTTTCGACACCATCTGCTCGATCGCTGCCTTCAACTGGGCGAGATTATGCTCAGCCTGCTGAACCGGAATAGTGTCGACTTGGCGGTCGTGTTGGCGGGGCGTTCGCCCCATGCCGAGATGGTTTTGCGTCCAGTCTTCTTCATTGAAGGGCTCCAGGTCGTAGCTGACCAGGAATCCACGATTTTTGAACTGGACAATCTTGCGCGACAGCGCCTCCGAGCGAGGGCCTGACGACGGCGGCTGCCAAGGCAAAGTCTCGGAAGGCGTGCCGGGCGAATAGAGCGCGTCATGGAATAAATTCGTCTGTGCCAGATCGTCCTTGAAGCGACGATTGAATTCGCGACGCTCCGTGGTCATGTCGTCGCTGACGGGCACGAGCTCCTGCAGTCGCTCGATATCTCTCTGCAGAAGCATCATCGGCGCCGGCGTTAAAGGCTCGACTGCCCATGCGGCATGCCCCACAGCAATGCAGTTCCCGATCCACGCGTCTTCCAGTTGTCCGAGTGCGATCCGGATTGCCCTGGTCGGCAGGTCATTATCAGTAGCGGTGTCGACCCTGATTTCCAGATTGCCGTCTTGGAGGTGGGCTGCCGAAGTCCAGCCTGACGGGTCAGCTTCAATCTCCCGGCAGGGTGGGCCGAGCTGCGGAGCGTCTTTCCGCTCCGCGCTGGCCGAAACGTGGCGGGTGATCTGATACCGGGAAGCCAGCGCACCGATACAGCGCTGGGCCTGTCCGCTGGCGTCCACGAAGAGATCGCCTGGCACACGCTCCCTGTCCGCGACCTGCACGGCGCTTACTTTGCCTTCATGGTGTTCAACGCCTGTTATGTCATCGCGAATACGCTCAACCCGGCTGCTGGCCACGAGTCGGTCCAGAAGACCGCTCCACTCGTCAGGTGAGAATTGATAGCCGTACTCGGCGCGCGACAAGGGGTTGCGCGGGTCTTCCGGCGGGTGGGCAAAGCGGCCAAGGGCTGCAGCCCGTGCGGAGATCAGCAAGGGTTCGAGCGGTGCGCCGGATCGGGTCAGAAAGTGCCGCAATGGAATGCCGGCCGGTATCGGAAGCGGCGCGTGGTGGCACAGCATCCACGGCTGAGGCGACGCCCAACGCTTGAACAAGGTGCCGTAGGAGAAAGAGGTCCGGGTCTCGAGCAGAAGCGTGCGCTCGTCCAGCCCCAGGGCGTGAAGGAAATTATAGCTCTCCGGCGAGGTGGCGCTGCCATAGAAGATGTCGTCGGCGGGCCTCTCGGCACCCGCGATCTGAACGATCCTGATGTCAGCACCCAGAGTCTTGGCGAGACTCAGCGCGGCAAGATTGCCTGCCAGTCCGCCACCACACACGACAAGGGTCTTTCGAGAAGGGCTCATGGGTACACTTTTCCGCCCCGCATCAGGCCTGAGGCGCGCGCAACGAGGAGCCTGATGCTGCCCCGTATTGCTGCAGGAAGGCTGCCTGGGCCGGGGTTGCATTCACAGCCCGGGTGGTTTCCTGCCGGATGCGCTCCAGCCGGTCGCGAATGTCCTCGATGGAATATCGCCCCACACGAGGATCGTGATTGGCCGGGATCAGGTTCTGGCCCAGCAGCACGGCGATCCAGCTGGGTGGAAGAAAAACGCCGAACTCGTATTTCAGCACATATCCGCGAGACAACCAGGCATCGATCTTTTCCTGCAGGCTGTCCGGCAGGGTCAGCTCACGGAAGTGACGCCACATGGCACTGTCATCGCGCTGGGTGGCCACGTAATGCAGCAGGAGGAAATCGCGCACTCGCTCGAAATTCAGGCCCATGCGCTCATTGTATTCCTCGGCGTCCAGCGGATCGATGCGGTCATTCGGGAACAGCTCGACCAGTGTCGTGATGCCTTCCTGGATCAGGTGTATGGAGGTGGACTCCAGCGGCTCCAGGAACCCGGCAGACAGGCCGATACTGACCACATTGCGATTCCAGAACTTCCTGCGACGACCGGTCTTGAAGAATAGCTGTTTGGGTTCCGCCAGCGCCGGGCCTTCAAGCGTGCTCATCAGCTGGTCGGTCGCTTCATCGTCAGAGATGAATTCACTCCAGTAGACGTGACCATTGCCTGTGCGGTGCTGCAGGGGAATCCGCCACTGCCAACCCGCCTTCCGGGCAGTTGCGCGGGTATAGGGCACCAGCTCGCCATTGGCCTGGCACGGAACAGCCACAGCCCGGTTGCAGGGCAGCCACTCGCTCCAGTCGTCATAGCCGGTCTCGAGCGCTTGCTCGATCAGAACGCCCCGGAAGCCGGAGCAGTCCACAAACAGGTCGGCCTCGATTCTGGATTCGTCATCAAGTCTGACAGCAGCGACGTGGCCGGTGTTCGGGTCAAGCTCGACATCCTCGACCTTGCCTTCCTTCCGCTCGACGCCCCGTTCTTCGCTGAACGTGCGCAGGTAACCGGCATACAGACTGGCATCAAACTGATAAGCGTAACCAAAATTCGAACCGATCTGGTCGATGTTCCCATCGGGCATTTTGAACCGCCCCTGCTCGGCCGCGAGGATGGGATAGGAATACGCATCAAGCCGATCGGCGCCCTCGGCCAGGCGGAGCTTCAGCCAGAACTGGTGGAAGTCGAGATCATCCATGGGCAGGCCATAATCGCCGAAGGGGTGGATGTAGCGATCGCCCAGCTTTCCCCAGTCACAGAACTCGATCCCGAGCTTGAAGGTCGCCTCGGTCGCTTTCATGAAAGAGGCTTCGTCGATGCCGAGGGCCTGATTGAAAAATCTGATGTGTGGCAAGGTTGCCTCACCCACGCCAACTGTCCCGATCTGATCGGATTCGATAAGTGTGATATCAAGGCCCAAGTTACTGAATTTGCGGGAAATGGCTGCGGCGGTCATCCAGCCCGCCGTGCCCCCTCCAAGGATGCAAATACGTGTAATGCCCGTCGCCATCGTCCCTCAGACCTGTTTCCATTTGCGTCCAGATTGACAAGGCTATTGCCAAGCCACAAGGTGTTTTGCTAGCGGTAGAACAAGTAATATTTCGCAGCAAAAAAGACAACGTTGTTTTTTGCTGAGTCCGGGGAGGGTAACCGATGAGTAAAACTACCAAAAACGAGCCTTGGCGTTCTGTGCGGCACGCCTTGCTTGGGACAACTGCCATGGTGGCGGCTGTCAGCTTCCAGAGCGCAATGGCTCAGGAGGCCGATACCGAGAGCAATGACGGGGAAACTACTGACGTCGTTACTGTGACCGGTGTGCGCGGCGCGCTTTTGAACGCCCGAAATATCAAGCGCGAAGCCGATACCTTTGTGGATTCGATCACCTCGAGCGATGTGAGCCAGCTGCCGGATCTGTCCGTCGCCGAGGCCTTGTCGCGTGTTCCGGGTGTGGTGACGCAGCGCTTTGAGCTGGGTGGCAGCGACGGTGACTTCCCGTCGCCGGAAGGCTCGGGCAACATCATTCGTGGCCTGCAGTATGCGCGTTCGGAATTCAATGGCCGCGACGCCTTTTCGGCGAATGGCGGCCGAGCCCTTGAATGGGCCAGTATTCCGCCGGAATTGATCGGGGCGGTGGAGGTTTTCAAGAACCAGACCGCTGACATGATCGAGGGGGGAATCTCCGGTACGGTGAACCTGCGCACTCTGGAGCCGTTCGACCGCGACGGCCCGTTTGCGGTACTGGCTGCCGAGACCATCTACACCGACCTGGCCGAGGAATGGAGCCCGGGCATCAGCGCAATCGCTGGCACTCGCTGGGAAAATAACTCCGGTGAGTTCGGTCTGCTTGGTTCTTTCTCCACTTCCGAGCTGAATTCGAATATCGACGGCTTCCAGTATGGTCCGCCGCTCGCGATCCCGAACCCGGACAATCCCGGCACTACCATGGCACTGCCGGGTGGCTGGCAGGCGCGCGACGCCTCGGTCGGCCGCGAACGGGACAGTTTCTATCTGGCAGGCCAGTGGGCATCTCCGAACGGAGACATAGAGCTCACCGTCAGGGCCATCCGCGTCGAAAATGAAATCACCACACGCGAAAACACGATCGAGTTCTTCACGGATGCAGAATCGTGGGCCAACTGGACAGTCCTTGGCGACCCGAGCACGCGCAGCATCGTTCCGTTTACGTCAGCGGGCATCCCTCAGTGTAACGGTGCCGGTGAAGCTGCAAATGGTGGTATCGGCATTTGCGAAAACCTGATTCCGGTCGATGGCGGCCTGATGGAATCGGGCGTGGTGTCCAACAATCTGCGCGACTGGCTGGGTGAGGGCGGTAATCTGAATACGGCTCTGCAGTCCCTGGCGATCAACCAGGTCGAAGAGTCCATGACCCAGGACTTCAGCGCGAATCTCAAATGGCAGGTTTCTGACCGCCTCTTCGTGGAATTCGATGCCCATTACACAGATGCCGAAGCATCGCTGGAGCGCCTCTGGGCGGGCGGCAATCACATGGCGGATTACCGCTTTGACTTCTCGGAGACCGATAGTCCGGAGATCGAGCTTTTCCTGTCTGACCAGGTGCAGCTGGCTTCCTGGGGCACCACCCGCGGTCCGAACCCCGGTATCCTGGGCGATCTGGGCGACCCGCGTTATGGCTTCCTGCTTTATGCTGCCGATGAATATCAGGATAACAGCGGCGATCTTTTCGCGATCCGTGGTGATGCCGAGTATGAGTTCGACGGTGACAGCTGGTTCGACTCTGTGAAGATCGGCGGTCGTTACTCCGAGCGCGAGCAGATAAATCGCAGTGCTGGTCTGAACTGGGGTGGTATCGCACCGCCATGGGCCGGGGGGTATCTGCCGTACGCGAATATGGACAATCAGGACTTCTACGAGACGTTCGACTTTGCGCAGTTCCAGCGCGGCGGCGTCTTCCAGGGAGACCTGACCTCTATCGTGTACCCAAGTCAGGCGAATATGAGCAATATCGACGCCTTCGTTGAGTCGCTCGCGGCCGAGCCCTTCCTCGGTGCCGGCATTAATGCTGACGGCAACCTACAGATCGGTGACTGGGTGCCGCTTCGCCAGAATGGCGTGATCGACTATGCCAATCGAGGAATCGATGGTTCGGTCAAAGAGGAGACCATCAACCTCTACGGCATGGTCAATTTCAGTCAGGATTTCGATAGTGGTCAGTCCGTAACGGGTAATTTCGGCCTGCGTTATGTGCGGACGGAAAACACCGGTGGCGGCGTTATAGGTTATACGGCGTTTGCACCGGATGATCCGCTAAACAATACTGAACCAAGAGATTTCCTGCCCGAGCTTGCAGCGCTGCTCGACACGCCGAACGGTCCGAACAGCCTCGACAACAGCTATGAGTACTTCCTGCCGTCGTTCAACCTTCGCTGGGATCTCAATGACGAGATGCTGATCCGTTTCGCCGCCAGCCAGGCGATTACGAGACCCAACATTTCGTCCATCAACTCGACCCGCACCACTGTGCCCGATCTGGGTTTTGTGACCGACACGACGGCCACCCCGCCGACGATCGTGGACATTGTTCCGAACCGGTTGAACCAGTACGGCGGAAACCCGCTCCTGGAGCCGATCGAGGCGACCAATTTCGACATCTCCTACGAGTGGTATTTCGGGACTGAGGGCCTGTTCTCTGTGTCCGCCTTCTACAAGGATCTCGATAACGTCATCGTCTATGGCACCGAGACCCAGGACGTGCTCAATCTCGACGGATACCAAGTGCCGGTCGTCTATAACGGCAACATCAACCTGCGTGACGGTTCGGTTGAGGGTATCGAGTTTGCCTATCAGGATTTCTTCACCGAACTTCCTGGCCTCTGGGGCAATCTTGGTGTGCAGGCCAACCTGACGCTCATCTCCTCGGAAGCCGAACCGCTGCCTTCCGTTCGCGACACGGACGGGGATGGCGTTGAAGGCTTCCTCACGGTCTATCGTTGGGGCATTGATGAGCTGCTCGGTCTGTCCGACGTCTCCTACAACCTCATCGGTATCTACCAGGATGACCGGTTCGAAGCCCGGCTGGCCTACAACTGGCGTTCTGAATACTGGAGCTCCTACCGTGATTACATCACCGGTAACCCGATCCGGCAGGACGATATCGGCTTCCTCGATGCCTCGTTCCGGTGGACGGTCACCGATAATCTGGAGCTCAGCGTCCAGGCCGCCAACCTGCTTGATACCAAGTCGACGGCGAGCCAACAGATTGATGCTGCCGGACAGACATATGCGCGTTCGGTCTTTGTGAACGATCGCCGATTCGAATTCGGCATCCGCTACGACTTCTAATGGTGTGCGAAACGTATGACCTAAGAGACTGAATCGAAGGGGCAGGATGCTTGATCCTGCCCCTTTGTATTTCGCCACTCGATCCGTGCTGTCGCGCGGCTCCAACAACAATAAGTCACAGCCTAGCGCCGGCGGGACAGGGTGAGGGTTGCTGATCGAATTGACCCCCGTCTGACTGCCGTCATGGAGAACCAGAATATGATTTATCGGGCAGAATTTCTTCTCAGGGGCAGTGCAATCATGGCGCTCTTGCTCGGTGTTGCTGCCTGCTCGCAGCCCGCTGAGCCCAACCCGTCCCAGCCCGACCAGAACCAGGTTGAAGCCCCGACGGGCATCACGGTTTCAAACAGCACGAGCAGTGTCACCGTGCACCCGGAAATCTGGCCGGAAAGCCAATCGCCTGTTGAGCGTGATCCGCAAACCGAAGCCTTTATCGCCGACCTCCTGTCGCAAATGACGATCGAGGAAAAGGTGGGTCAGGTAATCCAGGCGGATATCGGCACCATCACGCCGGAACTGGCGGCTGAATACAATATAGGTTCGGTCCTCAATGGCGGGAATTCCGCGCCGGGGGGGGATAACTACGCGCCGCCGCAAGCCTGGGTCGATCTGGCCGATGCCTATTATGACGCCTCAACGGATACCAGCGATGGCGGAGTCGGTATCCCGATCCTGTGGGGCACCGATGCGGTTCACGGTCACAGCAATGTGGTCGGTGCGACGCTGTTCCCCCACAATATCGGCCTTGGCGCTGCCGATAACCCTGAGCTGATGCGCCAGATTGGCGAAGCGACGGCGCTGGAAATCCGCGCCACTGGACAGGACTGGACCTTCGCGCCAACCGTTGCGGTGGTGCAAGATGATACTTGGGGCCGGACCTATGAGAGCTATTCAGAAACTCCGGAAATTGTCGCGCGCCTGAGCGAGCAGATCGTTCTGGGTTTGCAGGGCGATCCCAACAGCGAAGATTTCCTCGGTCCCGATCATACCATCGCCACGACCAAACATTTTGTCGGCGATGGAGGCACCCACAGAGGCATCGACCAAGGCGATACCCGCGTCACTGAGGAGGTGCTGCGGGATATCCATTCACCAGCCTATCCGCTCAGTATCGCTGCGGGCGTACAGACAGCCATGGCATCGTTCAACAGCTGGCAAGGCATCAAGATGCATGGCAACCGCGCCATGCTTCACGACGTACTTGTCGAGCGCATGGGGTTCGACGGTTTTGTCGTCGGTGACTGGGAAGGTCACGGCCAGATCGACGGCTGTACCAATGAGAACTGCCCGCAAGCACTGCTGGCGGGACTCGACATGTATATGGCCGCGGGCAGCTGGCAGGGGCTTTACGAGAATCTGCTGGCTCAGGTTCAGGACGGAACCATCCCCATGGAGCGCCTGGACGAAGCTGTTCTGCGCATTCTGAGGGTGAAGGCACGCGCTGGCCTGTTCGCTGGGGTTCGCCCGTCCGAACGCCCCAATGCCGGCAATTTTGATTTGATCGGCAGCGAGGCTCATCGCGAGATCGCGCGCTCGGCTGTTCGTCAGTCTTTGGTTATGTTGAAGAATAATGGCGGACTGCTCCCGCTTGATCCGTCCCAGACCATCCTGATCTCCGGCGACGGTGCGGATAATATTGCCAAACAGGCAGGGGGCTGGACCATCAACTGGCAAGGTGATGGTCACTCCAATGAGGATTTCCCGGGTGGGCAATCGGTCTATGACGGCTTTGTCGAGGCCGTAGACGACGCCGGCGGCACGATCATTCTGGCCGAAGACGGTCAGAGCGATGTGCGCCCGGACGTGGCCGTAGTTGTCTTTGGTGAAGAACCTTACGCGGAATTCGTCGGCGATCGGGATACGCTCGTCTTCTCCGACGAGCGTGGCCTCGAGCTGCTGCGCCAGTTCCAGGCAGAGGGCATTCCGACCGTCGCAATATTCATCAGTGGTCGCCCCATGTGGATGAATCGTGAGCTGAATGCCTCAGATGCCTTTGTGGCGGCCTGGCTGCCCGGATCCGAAGGCGGCGGTGTTGCGGACGTCCTGGTGGCCGATGAAACCGGCGCACCGCGCCATGACTTCTCCGGCTCGCTGACCTTCTCCTGGCCGCGTCTGGCGACCCAGACGGTTCTGAACCCGCACGACGACAATTACGACCCGCTCTTCGCCTTCGGTTACGGCCTCACTTATGGCGATGATGTTGAAGTTCCGGAATTATCGGAAGACAGCGGCGTGTCCATCGGCGGCGGAGCAATGGCATTCGAACTGATGTCGCGTGGTCGGTCTGAAACACCCTTCTCCATCGTGCTGGCTGAGGGTGAGAACACCGCGATCGTGTCCGGGCCTGACGCCTCGTCTCCTGGCGGCGCTGTGTCAGTGACCCTGGATGATCGTGACGTCCAGGATGACAGCCGTCGTATCAGCTGGGCCGGAGAAGGTGATCTGCAGATTACTGGCGAAGGTCTCGACTTTGGCGACCATGGCGGGATGGCCATATCCCTCCTCTACCAGGTCACGGATGCCGGGACCGGCACAACCGAGTTCTGGATGGGCTGCGGCGAAGGCTGTGAAGGTCGTCTGGACATGACACAGTCGATCCAGATCGATGCAGGAAAGGGCTGGCGACGGGCTGAAATCCCGCTCAGCTGCTTTGCAGATGCCGGAGCGGACCTCGCTGATGTGGACGTGGCGCTGGGCGTCTCGGGCACGGACGGCTTGGAGATGTGGTTTGCCGACATCTTCATCGCTGAAGCCAGCTCTGATGGTCTGGGCTGCGAGCTCTGATCACCACGGGCTATACATTCAATCCTGACCGGTCAGTATGCCCGTCTCGGGCAAGCTGACCGGTACAGGATATGGACCCAAAACGACTTAGCGACCGGTCACTCATAAGATTAGCCTCCACCGTCTCGCTTGGCGGGTTTGTCTTCGGCTACGACGCCGTCGTCATCTCCGGGGCTATCGAGCCCGTGGCACAGCGCTTCTCACTCAACGCCTGGCATGAGGGGCTGCTTGTGGCAGTTCCAACGCTGACGGCGATCGCCGGAACCCTGCTTGCCGGGCCATTAAGCGATCGGTATGGCCGCAAAGCCCTCCTCCTGGTGGTGGCAGGTCTTTATATTGTCTCCGCGCTCGCCTCGGCCTTTGCGGCCGATGCCTGGGTTCTCACCTTCAGCCGAGGACTGGGGGGGCTGGCTTTTTCCTCGCTGGTCCTGGGACCCCTCTACGTTTCCGAAACTGCGGCGGCACGGCACCGGGGCCAGATGGTCTCGATGAACCAGATCGCGATCGTGCTCGGACTGTCCGTCGCCTATTTTTCAAATCTCGCCGTGACATCTTTCAGCCACCACAGTGCCGATGGAACGCTTACTTTGTTCGGGGTGCAGTCTTGGCGGTGGATGTTCGGCATTGAGCTGATTCCAGCCACCCTCTGGTTCCTGCTGCTGATTCCGATCCCGGAAGCCCCGCGATGGTTGCTCAGCAAGGGCCGTAGCGCCGAGGCTCGCACTCTTCTTGAGCGGCTTCACGGCGAAACTCATGCGCGCGCATTCTTCGAGCGACTCAAGCCGGAGCTGCAGGCGGAGAAAGCCGAGAAGACCACCCTTCTACCAATGCTGAGGTCGCGGGTTTTTGCGTTGACCTTCCTCATTGCGGCCATCGTGGCCGTGGCCCAGCAGATCACCGGCGTCAATGCGATCTATTTTTACGCGCCGACCGTTTTTCATCAGGCGGGAGCGGGCATTAACGCGTCCCTGTTGCAGGCTTCGGTAATTGGCGCGCTCAATCTGGGCTTCACTTTCGTTGCTTTTTTCCTGGTCGACCGTGTCGGGCGACGGCCGCTATTACTGGGCGGCCTGATCGGTATTGTCCTGTCCATGCTAATCGTGGGTTCGGGGTTTTCAGAGGCCCGATATCTTATTGAGCTGGACGCTCTGCAACGTCTGCCGATGCATCTTCACGCCACTCTGGCCCCGTTAACCGGCGAGATCTTTCAGTCCGACGTGGACTTCAACGCTGCTCTTCGTGACCTGCTGTCGGAGGACGAGTACCGCCAATACCATAACCTGCTTCTGGAGATCGCCGTCGAGATCAATGCTCCGCTCATTCTGTTCGGATTGTGCCTATTCGTGGCCTCGTTCGCCTCATCGCTCGGTCCTGTGATGTGGATCTTTCTGTCGGAGGTTTTCCCCGGTCCGGTTCGGGGGATTGCGATTGCAATGGTCGCTGCGCTCAACAGTCTGACGAGTTTCCTCGTGCAGCTGGCTTTCCCTGTCGAACTGGAGATGATCGGAGCGGCAGCGACCTTCTGGCTTTACGCGGGCACCGCTGCGGTGTTTGCCCTGCTCGTCTGGCGTCTGGTTCCTGAGACAAAGGGCCGGCATCTGGAGGACATTCAATCGGTATTCGAACCGAGCCGCGATCATCGGAACTAGCGCAGGGCGATGAGAACCAGGCTTGAGAGGATGATCCAGATCGAGGCCATCAACTTCAGGCGGGTTGCTCCTAGCCAGTAAGCAAGACGGCGTGCGAGAAACCCCCCTAGCGCGACGCCGGGCGCGGCAAAGAGCAGAATTTCAAGCGCTATGGTGGCTTCTATCCAGTGGTAGATCGATCCTACAGACACGCTGACGGCCGACGCTATCACGGCCGCCGGTGCGCAGATCCGCATGTCAAATCCGCGCAGGAACAGATAAAGCGCAAGAATTTCACCGATACCCACCGAAAACCAGGCTGTAGCCACGCCGCCAAGCGTTGAAAAAATTACAATGCCGACCTTGTCCGACGCGGTTATCTGATGGGGGTCATGGTGCTGGGTCTGCCCTTTTTGAACCTGATAGAGCAGCAGGCAGCCCAGCGTGATGGAAAACAGCTTGAAAGCCAGAAAGCCGAAACCGTCTGGAACTGTAATCGCCCATTGGGTCACCAGCATGGCCGGAAGGCTGCTGCAAAGTGCCAGCACTAGCACAGGCGTTAGTATACGCGGCCAGATTCCTGGCAGCCCTTCCGCTATGCGGTCCCGGGCAATGCGGTTCATCCAGGTTAGACTGCCGATGGTCATGCCGAAGCTCTGGATCGCAAAGCTCAAGCCCACGACCTCTATGTGCGACAGGTCATAGAGCCCGGTTTCCCGCAAAAAGCTGAAGGCCGGCACGAAGACGGCACCACCGCCGACGCCCGTGGAATTGGCAATCAGTGCACCGGCTACACCGAGGCCGGTAAAGGATGAGAGGTGAGCAGAGGCCGCGCTTGTGCCGACCTGCAGCACGATCGCCAGGTAAGCCGCCGTCAGCAGTGCCAGGACCACCAAAGTTGCAACGCGCAGCCTGATTAGATCCGCTTTGATGGTCGTGGCGATCATTGTCTTCTTTCTGGAGGAGGAAACACAACAAACTTAGCCTGGCGAGACCTGATTGCGAGGTCTCGTCGCACGCTCGCAAAAACACTTACTCGGGACGAATCTCCGCCCGATACGACGCGAGGTCCCAGAGATTCAGATCGCTGCGGGGGTGCGAAATGATCGCCATGACAGCAGATCGCTGCGGGAATTTTAGGCAACGTTGTCTTTTTTGTTCTCTCCCCCCTTCCCGGCTCTATTTTTCAAGGTTATTCCTGCCATATAGCGGCAACGCCAAGGAACGCCAACTGCGCCGTCGCGCCTTGCGGGAAAACGGGAGCGGGTCCCGCTAAAAATCAAAAGTCCGGGGAGGGACGACCAATGGCTTTGGAGTTAATCGATCTATTCATCGTGGGGATCTATGCGGTCCTCCTGTTCGGCGTTGCGAACTGGGTCAGCCGGGAGAAGGCGGGGCACAAGAAGGATGCCGAGGATTACTTCCTGGCCGGCAAGGCATTGCCATGGTGGGCTGTGGGGGCCTCGCTGATCGCCGCGAACATTTCTGCCGAACAGATCATCGGCCAGTCGGCACAAGGCTATGTCGTGGGTCTGGCCATCGCCGCCTATGAGTGGCAGGCCGCGATCGTTCTCCTGATCGTCGCCAAATTCTTTCTGCCTATTTTCCTGAAGACCGGCGTCTACACCATGCCGCAATTCCTAGATCTGCGGTTCGGCGGTGGCGTGAAGTCAATCATGGCGGTGTTCTGGATTGCGCTCTACACGGCGGTGAACCTGACGGCTGTACTCTGGCTGGGCGGTCTGGCTATCAGCGCCGTCACAGGATTGGCCGTATGGCCGGCGATGGCGCTTCTCGCCACGTTCGCAATTCTCTATTCTCTCTATGGCGGACTGAAAGCCGTTGCGCTGACCGATATCATCCAGGTCGTGATCCTGATTGCCGGCGGCTTCCTGATTACCTTCGTCGCGCTTGGCCTTGTGGGGCAGGGTGAGGGTGCGCTGGCCGGACTTTCCATTCTGATGAATGAGATTCCGGGGCATTTCGACATGATCCTTCCGACGGGTCATCCCAACTACAGTGACCTACCGGGTATCTGGACGCTCCTTGGCGGGCTCTGGGTGCTTCACTTCTCCTACTGGGGCTTCAACCAGTACATCATCCAGCGTGCCCTGGGGTCGAAGAACCAGGCTGAAGCCCAGAAGGGTCTGGCCTTTGCGGCTGCGCTGAAACTTCTCATTCCGGTGATCGTCGTTATTCCGGGGATTGCGGCCCTTTACCTCGCCGATGCCGGCCTGCTCGACGGAGCGACGCTGGAGGAGCGTCCGGACAGTACCTATGGCGTGCTCATGACGCTGGTTCCTGCCGGCCTTCGCGGTCTCGTATTCGCGGCGCTGGTCGCGGCGATCGTGTCCTCGCTGGCCTCGATGGTGAACTCGATCTCGACCATCTTCACCATGGATATCTATCGGGCCTTCAAGCCGGACGGGAAAACCGGCCACTACGTCACCGTCGGACGCATCACCGCGCTGACCGCGATGCTGATTGCTCTATTGCTCGCGCAACCCTTCCTGGGCGGCTTCGAAAGCGCATTCCAGACGATCCAGGAATATACCGGCTTCATTGCCCCCGGTGTGGTGGCCATCTTCCTTCTCGGCTTCTTCTGGAAACGGGCCAATACGGCCGGTGCCTTCGCGCTCCTGATCTCGTCGGTTGGCTTGTCCTTCCTGTTCTGGCTCCTGGCGAACCCGGCGGCATTTGGCGGTATCGGCAGCAATCTGCTCGCCGGTCTGGGAATGGAAGCGCTCGATCTGCCCTTCGTGATCCGGATCTGGATCGTTTTCCTGTCCTGTCTCGTGATCGGGGTCGTGGTGTCGCTACTGACGCCCGCACCGCGCGCCGACCGGCCGGTGGAGCTGTCGGGCCTCCAATTCGCCACGACACCGGTCTTCAATGCGGCTGCGATCGCGATCATTGCGATCCTGATCGCGATCTATGGAGTGTTCTGGTAATGACCCTTGTGGGCGCACACGCTCCGGGAGGCTTGCCATGTCGCAACTGATCCCGGTCGAACCGTTCGATATCGCGATCTTCGGTGCAACAGGGGACCTGGCGCTGCGGAAGCTGATTCCGGCGCTGTTCCACCGTTGGTGCGACGACCAGATTCCACCCAATTCGCGCATCGTAGCCGTAGCGCGCGAGGATATGGATCAGGCGTCCTATCGTGACCTGGCCGCGACCCACATCAATTTCGCCAAGGACGGACGCCGAGAGCAGTGGGACGCTTTTACCGAACTTCTCACTTATGTCCCGGTCGACGTCTCCTCCGAGAGCGAGGGCTGGCAGCAGCTGGCCGAGACGCTCGACCCGGACCCGGGCAAGATCCGCCTTTTCTATCTGGCTTTGCCGCCTTCGATCTATGGCGTGGTCTGCGCGGGTATCGCCCGGCACGAACTGAACACGGCCAATGCGCGTATCATTCTGGAAAAACCGATCGGCCACGACTTCCATTCAGCGCGCCAGATCAACGACCAGGTCGGGGCCGTCTTCCCGGAGAATGCGATCTTCCGGATCGATCATTATCTGGGTAAGGAAACCGTCCAGAATCTGTCCATACTGAGGTTCGCGAACGCCCTGTTCGAGCCGTTGTGGAATGCGAACGGTATCGATCACGTGCAGATCACCGTCGCCGAGGACCTAGGGGCGGGCAAGCGGGCGGCCTATTACGACCGGTCCGGCGCCCTGCGAGACATGGTGCAGAACCACCTGCTCCAGCTTGCCTGTCTCGTCGCCATGGAGCCGCCGTCGTCGCTGGAGCCCGACGCGGTGCGCACGGAAAAGCTCAAGGTCCTGCATTCCCTCCGCTCGATCGGACCGGATCGGATCGGGCACGATGTCGTGCGCGGTCAGTACCGGACCGGCATAATGGGCGGAGAGACGGTGCCGGGATATATCGAGGAATTGGGCGAAGCCAGCGGTACCGAGACCTATGTTGCGATACGCGCTCACATCGACAATTGGCGCTGGGCCGGAGTTCCCTTCTATCTGAGAACAGGCAAGCGCATGACATCAAGGCGCTCGGAAATTATCGTCCAGTTCCGGAGCGTGCCTCACGATATCGTAGGGGCGATGGAGGGCCGTCTCCACGCCAACCGTCTCGTGATCCGGCTACAGCCCGACGAGGGCGTGAAGCTGATGCTGATGACCAAGGACCCCGGGCCTGGTGGTGTGCGGCTGCGCTACGTCCCGCTCAACCTCTCCTATGCCGAGCATTTCCAGGCCGATTATCCCGATGCCTATGAACGGCTTCTCATGGCGGTGGTGCGCGGGAATCTCGGACTTTTCATGCGGCGGGATGAAGTTGAGGCCGCCTGGCGCTGGGTCGACGGGATCATCCACGCCTGGGATGACCGGGAGGCCGGTCTTCATCACTACCCCGCCGGCACGGACGGGCCGACCCAAGCCGACCTCATGATCGCACGCGACGACCGGGAGTGGTTCGATGCTGTCAGTGCTTAGCCTGATCAGCGAGTTCAACGCGCATCCGAGTCGCGCCGGAATGGCGCAGGCCCTGTGCACGGAATTGACCGAGGTTCTGAGCGACGCCATCCGCGCGCGCGGTCATGCCAGCCTTGCCGTGTCCGGCGGTTCGACGCCGAAGGCGCTCTATGAATTGCTGGCGCAGCAGCCACTCGACTGGAACAAGGTGATGGTTGTCCTCGTCGATGACCGCTGGGTCGATCCGGGCATGGCTGGGTCGAACGAAACCTTCGTGAGGAACGCCTTGTTGCAGGGTCCTGCCGCGAGCGCCGGTTTCGTCGGTCTGAAGACCGCGGCAGCGACGCCTGCGGAAGGCTGTGTGGAGGCCGCCGAACGGCTGTCCTCGGTTGCGCGTCCGTTCGATGCCGTCCTGCTAGGGCTTGGCACGGATGGCCATACCGCGTCATGGTTCCCGCATGCCGCCGGGCTGGAAGTCGCTCTGTCCCCGGAGGGCGCGCCCGTGGCGGCGATCAAGGCCCGGGCCTCGCAGGTGACGGGGCCCTTCACCGAACGGATCACGCTGACCCGATCTGCTTTCTCCGGTGCGCGGCACGTCTATGTCATGATCGCCGGCGAGGACAAACGCGAAGCCTGGAAGACGGCCCAGGGGCCGGGCCTTGTCGAGGACATGCCGGTGCGGGCCCTGATCCGCGATCCGGAATTCGAACTCATCGCCCACTGGTCACCCTGACGGAGACACGCTCATGCCTGCCCTGAACCCGACCGTGAACGAGGTCACCGAACGCATCCGGCAGAAAAGCCGGGGAACCCGCACTGCCTATCTCGACGCGATGAAGGCGGCCCGTCTGGAGGGGCGGAATCGCGGCGTGCTTTCCTGCGGCAATCTCGCTCACGGTTTTGCGGCATGCTCCGGCAGCGACAAGCGCGGCCTGAAGGATGGCGGCCGCGCGAATGTGGGTATCGTCACCGCCTATAACGACATGCTGTCGGCACATCAGCCGTTTGCGACCTATCCCGACCGGATCAAGCAGGCGCTCCGGGATGTCGGCGCGGTCGGACAGGTGGCCGGCGGGGTTCCCGCCATGTGCGACGGGGTCACACAGGGCCAGCCCGGCATGGAATTGTCCCTGTTCAGCCGCGATGTGATCGCGATGTCGACCGCAGTGTCCCTGTCTCACAACATGTTCGATGCGGCACTCTATCTGGGCGTTTGCGACAAGATCGTGCCGGGCCTGCTGATCGGCGCGCTGCGCTTTGGCCACCTGCCGGGGATATTCGTGCCTGCCGGTCCGATGCGGTCCGGCCTGCCGAACCCGGAGAAAGCGCGCATCCGGCAGCTCTATGCCGAAGGCAAGGTCGGGCGCGATGCCCTGCTCGATGCGGAGAGCAAGAGCTATCACTCGCCGGGTACGTGCACGTTTTACGGCACGGCCAATTCCAATCAGATGCTGATGGAGATCATGGGGCTGCACGTTCCGGGCGCCGCCTTCATCAATCCGGGCGATCCGATGCGGAACCTCCTCACCGACGCGGCTGCGCAGCGTGCTGCGGCGATCGTTGACGAGGAGGATTGCATGATGGCGTCCATCGTTGACGAGCGCGTCATCGTCAACGCGATCGTCGGCCTGCATGCCACGGGCGGCTCGACCAATCACACCATTCATCTTATCGCGATCGCGCGGGCGGCCGGCATTCTGATCGACTGGTCGGACTTCGAGTCTCTTGCCGAAGTGACGCCGCTCCTGTGCCGCGTCTATCCGAACGGTCCGGCCGATGTGAACCATTTCCATGCCGCCGGCGGACTGGGCTTGGTAATCCGCGAATTGCTCGATGCCGGCCTGCTCCATGAGGACGTCCGGACTGTTATGGGCAAGGGCTTGCGCGCCTATGCGACCCAGCCCTTCGAGGACGAGGGGGGCGCCCTGGTCTGGCGACCGGTGAACGAAGCCAGCGCGGACACCGAAATCGTCCGGCCCGTAGCCGAGCCCTTCGCCTCCGATGGCGGTCTGAAGCTGCTCGACGGTCCGCTGGGGCGCGCGGTGATCAAGATCTCGGCTGTGAAGCCCGAGCATCGCAGCGTGACGGCACCGGCTTGCGTCTTCGAGGATCAGGACGACTTCATGGCCGCCTTCAAGGCCGGCGAGCTGGAACGGGATTTTATCGCTGTCCTGCGTTTCCAGGGCGCGCGCGCGAACGGCATGCCGGAGCTTCACAAGCTGACCCCGGCGCTCGGTTCCTTGCAGGACAAGGGTTTCAAGGTTGCCCTTGTGACGGACGGCCGGATGTCCGGCGCGTCCGGCAAGGTGCCTGCGGCCATTCATGTCAGCCCGGAGGCGGCCCTGGGCGGACCGCTGGCGCGGGTGAAGGACGGAGACATGGTCACGCTGGATGCGCCGACCGGCCGGCTCGACATTGCCGCCGATGGCTTCGACGCGCGTCAGCCCGCAATCCTGCCAGCGGGCGCGAGGCAGGGCATGGGGCGCGAGTTGTTCGCCGGCTTCAGATCGCTTGCGAGTCCGGCCGAGGAGGGCGCTCTATCCATTCCGGATCTGGTCTGGGCCGCCGAAGCTGCCAGGGTCCATGAAACCGCATGACCGGAATGAGTACCTATATGGTCGCCGATATTGGCGGAACGAATGCCCGTTTCGCGATCGCGACCGGCTCGTCGTCTGCCGGCTACAAGCTCGAGCACATCGCGCGCTACCGGAATGAGGATTTCGAGCATTTGCGCGATGCGGCGCACGCCTTTCTGGAAAGCTGGGCGGGCCGGAAGCCGGATCTCGCCTGTTTTGCGGTCGCCGGTCCGGTCAGCACCGGCAAGGTCCGGCTGACCAATTCCACCTGGCGTTTCTGTCCGAAAGACCTTGCGGCAGAATTGGGGTTGGACCGTCTTGTGCCGGTCAATGATTTCGCGGCCCAGGCACGCGGCGCCCTCCTCGTGGAGGAGGCGGACCGGGTGCTGCTCAATCCCGGCAAGTCGGTATCCGGAGCCAGTCATGTCGTCCTCGGCCCGGGCACCGGCCTGGGTCTGGGCATACTGGTGCCCCGCGGTGACGATGTCGTCGTTATCCCGACCGAGGGCGGGCATGCGGGTTTCGCACCTCGTACGGAGGAGGAGATTGAGGTCGGCCGTTTTATTGCGGACGAGTATGGTTTCGTCTCCTGGGAGAGACTTCTGTCCGGGCGCGGGCTGGTGAACATCCATCGTGCCCTCAGCGTACTGGCGGGCGAGCCTTGGCCGGGACGGCGCCCCGAAGACATCACCAGTGAGGCTCTTAAGGACCCGTCCTCCCTGTCGCGCCGGGCGACGGACATTTTTTGCGCCGTACTCGGTGCCTATGCCGGGGATGTCGCGGTGCTGAGCGGTGCCCGGGGCGGAGTTCATATTGGCGGGGGGATCGCGCCGAAGATCCGGACCCTGATCGAAGAGGGCGATTTCCTCGCCCGTTTCCAGCGCCGGGGACCGATGACCCATTACGTCTCGGCGATTCCCGTTCATCTCATCCTCACCGACAATGCGGCCCTGCTCGGCGCCGCGGCCCTGGCCGAAAAGGGAAGCCTCTGACATGACCCTGACTTCCGACGAACTTCTCGATGCGGCGCGCGTCATCCCGGTCCTCACCGTCGCCGACCCTGCGCACGGGCAGCCGCTCGCCCGGGCGCTCAAGGCCGGGGGGCTGCGGGTCGTGGAGATGACCTGGCGCACCGAAGCGGCTCTTGAGGTCATGGCGGAGATGAAGGCGGCCGAGCCGGACCTCATCGTCGGCATGGGTACCATCCGCACGCCTGGGCAAATTGATGCCTGCCTGAAACAAGGCGTCGACTTCTTCGTCTCTCCCGGGCTGACGCCGGCGCTCGGCGCGGCCCTGCTGGAAAGCGGCGTGCCGGCGCTTCCCGGTATCGCGACCGCGAGTGAAGCAATGCAGGCCCGCGAAGTCGGCTTCAAAGCGCTCAAATTCTTCCCTGCTGAACAGTCAGGCGGAATAGCCTTTTTGAAGGCCTTGTCCGGGCCGCTCCCTGATATCCGTTTCTGCCCGACCGGTGGCATTTCGGCTGAACTCGCGGAAGCGTACCTGGCGCTTCCCAATGTCGGCTGCGTTGGCGGGTCCTGGGTGGCGACCGCGGGTCAGCTCGAAGCCGGCGACTGGAACGGGATTACGCAGAATGCCCGTCGAGCCGCGGGTGCCTGATCCGGACTTGCGCGCCAGCGTGTGGCGTGTATTTGGAGGAAATCCTTCGTTCGCGTCTTTGCCGCACTATGTGTCCGGCGGGACCAGGGTCACGACCAGTTCGCTACCCGCGAGTACGATCGAATTCGCTGGCGGCAGGGTTTCGCTGACCACGAAGCCGGGATCCGGCGTGTCGATATCATTGCCTACGCTATCGATCAGGCGGACTTCCAGATCCAGGGCCGCCAACGCGGTCAGGACCAGGTCGGCCGTGCGCCCTTCGAGATCGGGCACGGCCCGCATATCTTCTGCCCCGGAGGGTGGAGGGACCGGCACGATCTTGAAGGTCAGCTTGGCGCTGGCCGTTGAGGCATAAGCGTATTTGTTGGCGAAACCCGCATCCACGGGCGTCACATAGGTTCGCGCGCGCGGCCGGGCCCGCAAACGCGTCAGCTGGGGTACCGTGGCGCGCAAGGCAGTGGCTCTTGCAGCGGTCGGCGGCGGCATGGACACGTTCGAACCGTTGTTTCCAGATATGCGCATGGAGACGTGAACTTCACCTGTCGTTTCCGGCAGGACGTAAAAGGTCGGCCGGTAGCCGATCTCCCTGAGCGTCGACATCAGCGCTTCGCTGTCCTCGCGATATAGGTCCAGGGTTGCACTGAGCGCGGACTCGTCCAGAGCCCGCTGGGCGTCCGCCACGCCCTCGCCGACCGACGCTATGACATCCCCCAGAGGCGAGGCCAGGACATCGCTGAGCAGGTCCTTGAGTTCGTCGGCCATGATGCTCTCCTTTTCGTCGCGATCAGCTCGCGAATATGACGGTCACGCTCGATCCGCGGGCGGCCCGCTGTCCGGCGGACGGGTCCTGCAACGCGGCCTGGCCGGCTGCAGCGCCACCCATTCCACTCGGCCCCGCCACGGCTTCCAGCCTGAGCCCGATCGAATGGAGGATCTGGCGGGCGGCCGTTTCAGTGAGCCGGCGCACGTCCGGCACTTCGACATCGCTCGGCGCCGCTGCGCCGCCGCCATCCTCGGAAAAGTCGAATTCCAGATCGCCGAGCGCGCCGGCGATTTCCGGTCTTTTGAGGTCATCGGCATCAAGCAGCGTCACATTGGTGCCGCCATCGCCCATCAGCCCCTTCATACGTATCCGCACATTCGCGAGCGCGAGATTGCCGCCCTGCTCCCGGATTTCGCGTTGGGCCTGACCGATCTGGTCGCCCAGATTGGTGGCCATCATGCTCACCGCGACTTTCTTTTCGCTGGGTTGTTTCAGGCGGGTATTTTCCGCCCGCACGGCTTCGAGCTGTTGGCGGAGGTCGGGTATGACCGCAAGATCGCGCCGCAACCCGGCCGCGGTCTCGCGCTCCGAGCGCAATTGCTGCTCCAGTTCAGGCAAGCGGCGAAGCTGTACCGTCAATTGCTGTTTTTCGCGCTGCGATCCTGCGATCTGGTTTTCGAGGCTCCGGATCTTGGCGTCCCGCGTTGCGATCCGTTCGTTGAGCACGCGCAATTGTGGGGCTGCGACCGCCGCCGGGGTCGTATTTGCCATGACCACGGCCTGCGGTGCGCCGCCGACCCGTAAAGAGGTGCGAGACAGCCGTGCGCTCGCCGCAACCGGCGTAACGACTCGCGGCAGATTGACGATTTCGCCGAAATCCACCGAGAGGAGGCCGCTCTGGCTGTTGTATGACAGGCGCCCGCCATCGCTTAGGACGGCATTTTCCTGTGCCTTGATCAGGCGAAGGTTCGGCGCCGAGAGATTATCGGCCTGGTTGAAGGATACGGATATTCTCAGATCGCCCGATGCATCGGTCGCGACGGCCCGGCCGATCGAGACCCAGCGGCGGCTGGAAAGCCTGAAAACCTGCAGGCGGCACGCCAGCGATTTGGAGGGCGATTGGTCCTGGTTGACGATTTTGGCGCTCGCCTGGATCTGTTTCATGATCCACCTCCCGCCTCGATGGAGAGACTGGCTGTCGTGGTGCCCGCCCGGGCGGTGACAACGATGATCGTCTTGTCTCGCTCATTCCTGTCAATGCTGATCCGGGTCTGCGACAGGCCGGTCTTGTCCGTCACGAGGATCGCGTCGACCAGGCGGGTTCCAGTCCGCAGTCCGGCGAACTCGCCACCATTGGCCCGGGTCAGGCGCTCGCTGGCGGCCAGATCGAGATTGAGTTCCACGCGGGTATCGGCCAGCACTTCGCCGGCCGAGTTGAACAGTTCGACATCGAGCGGGCATTGGCCTTCCTGAATGTCGCCGGCTGTCAGGTGGATGATCGGAACGGGCAGGCCCTCGCCGGGCGGAATGGCCACCAGGCGTCCGGATATCTGACTGCGCGTCTCGCGGTGGCTGCGTGTCGAGCCAGCGGGTTTGCGGACATTGGTCAGACGCAGAAGCGGGCGGCCGCCCGTCTGGTGGGTGGTCTCGACATCAACCCCGAGTTCGAAATCGAGATAGGGGATGTGGTAGGCGGGCATCGGGCGGCCGAAGGAATCGATTGGTTCCGCTTCGTTCAGTGCTTCCTGCGCCTCGCGCACGCCGGAGGCCAGGGCGACCAGCAATTCTTCGATGGATTCGGCGACGAGCCGATTGTCGTCATCCATGGTCGGCCTCCCGTCTGCGCTCGCTGGCCCGCCGCCGCCGGTCCTCGTCGCGCTCTTCTTCCTGCCTCGTCTCGCGACGGCGTTCCTGCTGACGTTGCTGCAGGCGTTCGCGACGCTCCTGTTCCTCTTCCTCCTGCCGGCGTTCGGCAGCGCGCCGCTCGCGGGCAGCCGAGCGCAACCGGTCGGAGCGTTCCTGCAATTGCGCCACGCTGCCGGTGGCGACGTTGAACAAGCGCCCCATTCTGTCGCGGAAGCCGCGTTGATAGGTGTCGAAATCAGGGCCGCCGATCCGTTCGCGCCGGGCGAGCCAGTCGTCTTCGATCACGCGTTCCGCGCGGCGAGGCGCATCTGTAAGGGCGCTGACACGGTCGAGATCGCGTCCGAGCCGTTCATTCCCCTCCATCACGTGGTCCAGCCCCATATCCCGCGTCGCCCGCGACAGGTCCTCACGCTCTCTGTCCATGCCCGCCTCGGCCATTTGCCGGTCAGCGCTGCGCAATTGGCGGCGCATATCGGATAGCTGGTCCCGGGCGGCGGAGAAACGATCCGTGTCGAGCGGCGCGCCGCGTTGAGGGCGGCGCAATTGCTCGCCCGGGGTCGCACGCAGGGGCGGGGTTTCGTCGGGACGCACCGGTTGTCGGGGGCGGGTTTCGACCGGCGGCGCCGCGCGCCGGGGCTCGGGCGTGTCGTTCTGGCGCTGGACGGCACGCTGCGTGGCCGCATCGCGGCGTCTTTGCCAGGCGTCGTGTTCGGCCCGTCTTTGCGCCAGAGGCTGGACCTGATAGAGCGCGGCCGTGCGAGGATCCGGTGTCTCCGCGCCGGTGAGGCTGGCCATGCGCGCTTCGAGCGCGCGCCTTTCTTCCAGCAAATCCTGAAGCGGCTCCGGCAGGTCGATACCGGGGGCGGGGCTTCCGGCGGAGTCGTTCCCGGGGACGGGCGCCTGCGCCGCCGGACGGCCGGGGCGGCCCGGCGCAATCGCACCCCGACGCTCCAGATCTCGCCAGCTAGGACCGGGCATGAGACCCTCCAAAGCCGGCAAAAGAAAACGCGGACATGATCACCTCGCCTAACCTTCCCCTTCGCCCTTTGCGACGAGGTTGCGGATGCGTTCCTCGAGCACGGTCGGCGGGGGAATGGGCACAAGCTTGGTTCGCATGATCGAGCTGCCTTCCGCGGCGTACTGATATTTGGACGCGAAGCTGGCGCTGACAGCGCTGACCGAAGCCTTGGCCGAGAAAAAGCCCAGCGACCCCTTGGCCGTTGCGCGGGTGGAGCTGCGGTGGACCTCCACGCTGGAATTCATGGAGATCGACATCTTCAGTTCGATGACCGTGTCGACGAATTGATAGAATGTCGGCGTGAAACCCAGTTCCAGAAGGCTGTATTTCGAACCGTCATTGAATTCGACGAGGTATTTGCGCTCGTCGCCGCTTGCCAGTGGCGGCGGACTGTTCTCCTCGTCTTCGGCAACTTCATATCCGGCCATCATCCGGGCGATGCGCAAGGAAACCAGATCGAGCTGGTATTGCGCCTCGGCAATGCCGACGCCGAGATTGCGCACCATTTCCGGAAATGGGACGGCGAGTAGTTCCTGGCCTACGCCCATGATCGCTCTCCTGGATGATTAGTCTTCGTGATCACTCTGTCGGAGCGGGTAGCCTGGCGCGGCGGCGCGCATCTTCCTGCTCCATGACCGCGCGGATGCGTTCCTCGAGGATGGGCGGGGGCGGCAGCGGCGAGAGTTTGGTCCGGAGCAGGCTCGCACCCTCGGCGCTGTAGCTGTACTTGCTCGAATAGGTGGCATCGACCTGGGAGGTCGATACGGTCTCGCTCTTCTGCGAACTCTTGCGGCTGCCGAAAAGTCCGAACCACGGCCGTTTCGACTTGTTCGCGCGCTGTTCCTCTTTCGAGGTGAGGCGTTGCGAACGGGTGCGAGAGAACGAACTCGAGCGCGTGATCTTGATGGCGATCTTCACCTCGATAATGGTGTCGACGAACTGGTAGAAGTTCGGCGCAAAGCCCAACTCGAGCATCGAGACCCGCATCGGGACACGGATCTCGTCATCATCGCCGGCGCCCTTGGCGTCCTGCGCCTCCAGGATCCGGTTCAGCGCTTCGTCCACACTGCCGCCGGAGAGGGCATCGTCCACCGCCAGGAAGGACCGGGCCTCCGCGACGGTCATGTATTCATGGCCGAAAAAGACCCGGCTGTCGTCGAAGGCGACTTCGCCTTCATCATTGTAGACAGTGCGCAGACCGCCCATCATTTCGGCGACCTCGATCGAGGACTCGTCGAGCTTGACCTGCGCTTCCGCGATGGCGAAGGCCATCTGCCGGATCATGTCGCCCATCGGGACGTTGAGTAGTTCGCGTCCGATCGAGGCCATCAGCGGTCTCCTTTCCTATTCGGTCTGTTGCGTCTCCGCATAGCGGCGGAGAATGGGGGTGAGCTGCTCGGGGGGAGGCAGGGAGACGATGCGTGCCGCGATCGAGCTCTGCCCCTCGCTCGAAACGGAGAATTTGCGGGCAAAGCCGACATCGACACTGGCGGCGACCATGACGAATCCGACGCCGCCGCTGACCTTGGCCCCGACCTTGACCGAGGTCTCCGTGGTTTCCGACATGGAAAAGCTGAGCTTGGCTTCCACTGTGGCCTCGGTGAAGGCGTAGAAGGTGGGGATGAAGCCGATGCTGAGCAGATTGTAGCTTTCCTCGCCGATCTCCACTTCCGTCTCAGCCATCTCCTTCGCAACGGCGACCGAATTGGCGTCGAGCGCGCTCTGTGCCCGAGCGATGGACAGACCCAGTTGCTCGATGATCTGCGGCAGCGGAGCCGACATCAGGGATCGGGAAACGGAAGGAGTCTCGGCCATGGTTCAAATACCTAGGAGAGGTACTCCTTGATCGTGGCCAGGAATTCAGGCGGTGCAGGGATCGCGACGAGACGGGCGGAAATGCTGGAATTCCCCGTAACGTTCATCTCGAACTGTTTCTGGTAGCGAATGTCCAGTGAGGCACCGACCGCGACGGTCCGGTTGCCACTGCGCTCCTGTGTCAGATTGCGTGACTCGCTGCGGCTGAATTGCTGCGTCACCGTGATGTCTTCCGAGCCGGACAGAGAGATTTCCCGGTTGGAAGTGGTCACGAGGGCGAGGGTGAATTTGGCGCCCTGCGGGCACAGATGGACCACATTGCCCTCGGCCCAGGCGCGAACGCCGGCGGCACTGTTGGCATTGATGTCCCGCGCCAGATTGGCCGCATAGCTTTCCGGCGCGTCCTGTACCTGCCCGCCGGCCGGTGATCCGTCGAGCGGGAAGCGGTGCTCGCCGATGTCGACGCGCCGGTCCGATCCCGTCAGGCGCGCATTCTCCGGCTTGTAGACATAGAGGAAGCCATTTCCTGTACCGGCCGCATTGCCGAACTGGGAGGGCTGGGCCTCGCTGCGGACGATCTCGTGCGAGGCATCGCCACGCACGATGATGAAATAGTCCGTGCGGTCGCGCAGATAGGTCTCCGTGATGCGATGGGCTTCGTTGCGCTGGCCGTCCGGCTGGTTTTCGTCGGCCCATCTTTGTTCGCCACGACTGCGGACCTGGTCGGGCGTGGGCAACTGGTTTGCCGGGACACCGAGGGCCAGGAGCCGTTCGCGCATGTACAGCCCGCGGTTTTTACCGAGGCGGAGATTGTAGCCGGCCGGACCGGAGCGGTCCGTATAGCCTTCGATATCGACCGCATACCCGGTGTCGCGCAGGAAGCCGGCGAAGTTCTGCGTATTGTCTTCATGTTCGGCTTTGTAGGGAACGACGTCAAAATCGTGCCGGACCGTGCGCATCAGGCGGCCCGGGCCGCCGATCACGCTGGTCTGATAGCCCAATCCCTGGATCGCGGCGGCGACCGCTTGCGCATGGGCTTCCACGGAGGCGCCGGGCTGGACCTCCACGCTCGTGCCCGATTTAAGCGTATAGGTCTCGGCGGAAACGGGAACTTCGGAGATGCGGATCACGGCGCGGCTGAACGTGCCGGCCCCGAGGAAGGCGACCGTATTCGGGGTCGTCACGATTTTCGAGTGGGTCGGATTGACCGTCGGATTGACCGGGGCGCACTCATGCTCGGGCAGGACGCGTTCGACGCCGCTATTGCTGTCGCCGCGCAAGCGGGAAGCCAGGGTCTCGATCCGCTGGCGCGGGTCCGCGCCTTCGAGCTGATAATTATTGCCGGCAACCTGCAGTGCACCTTGCGTGCTCATCGCGATTTCGATGCGCGCTTCGCGCTGCGTGGTCGAGGTGCGAGACCGACTGGTCGTCTCTGTAGAGCTTTCCGTTCTGTTGTCGCTGGTTTCGGACTGGTCGTTGAAGGAGCCGGACAGGTTGAGGTCGAGCCCGAATTCCTTCTCCACCCGAAGGCTGACCTGGAGCGAAGTCGAGATGTCGGCGTGCTGATAGTGATAGAAGGCCGGAGAAAGGCCCAGATCGAGCAGGGACTTGCCGTCTAGGCTGTCGCGCGGTTCGACGAAGTGGGCGATCTGATTGACGCTGTTCTCATCCAAAGCGGTCTGCGCCTCGGCGATGCCCAGACCGAGAGAGGTGATGAAATCGGCAACGCTTGCTTCGGCGAGAATTTCGCCCGGTGTCATGTCCTCGATGTCGGGCATTGCCTCCGTCTCCTTTTCTATCCCAGCAGGGCTGCTTGCGCGGCCTGCCCGCCCTGGTCCGGTGGCAGGGTGCGGGCGATCGAGCGCTCGACCGCGTCATCACGTACGATGAAGTAACGGTGCCGCCTTTGGGCCTGACGCAGCATGGTTGGCGGCACCGAATAGCCGCGCTTCATCCAGTCACGCAGGGTTTCCGCCAAGGGCAGCTTGCCCTGGCCCGCAATCTCGCAGGCACGCTCCAGCGTTCTGGAGGCGGCTTCGGCCTGCTCGCTGAGCAGGAGGGCGATGGCGAGCCGCTGGAGCAGTTCGCCATGGTCCTTCTTCAGCATCGGGTTCATGTGAGGGATCGTCTCATAATGCGCGTCGGCTTCCTGGCAATAGGCGATGATTTCCTCGAAATCGCCGGCCAGCTCGAGCGCTTCGAGGACGCACTGGGCGTAGTGCCGGTAGAAAATCTCCGGCGCCTTGGCGGATGCGGCCATGCGCAGGGCTTCTCGAAAATGACGCAGGGATTCCTTGTAACGCCCGGCAAGCAGGTGAAGCTTGCCCTGCTCGGCAATACCCAGATGAAGAAGGTGGGTCTGGGCTTCAGCCATGCTGGAGCTCCGCGAAATAGACTTCGGCACCGACCGCTTCGAGCGTGGCGCGAGTGATGCGGGCCTGGGTCTCCATCATCGCCGGGGTCCGCACCGGAAGCGTACCGACCGGAAGGGACAGAGCGCGCAGGGCGGCGTCGAGCCGCTCCGGTTCGCTGGCACCGACAATGTCGAGAGAAACGGCTTGGAAAGTGGTCAGCTCGGCCCGGACCTGCAGTCCGGCGGCAGTGTAGGCGCTCATCCGGTCTTCCAGGCCATGATGCCTGACATCCGATTCCAGCACGAAGGGCGAATGATCGAGAAGACGCTCTGCCGTGTTTTCGGGGATGCCGGCGAGGGTGTGCATCGCCGCGACCCGCTCCGGGTCCTCCGGGCCGGCACGCCGGCCTTCGAGCCAGATTTCGAAATGCAGGAAGTCGCGATTGACGATGCGGATCGATCCCGTGCGGCCAAATGTCCCCCACAGGGCTTCCGCGTCCGCGAAACCGAGATCATCCGCCATGAGGACGCCTGCGCCGAGCGGCTGATATCCGAGTTCGGCGACGGCGCGTTCGAGCCGGCCGAGGACTGTGCGCGACTCGCCATTGTGGATCAGAACGTAACGGGCCTCCTTGATGTCGGAGGCAATGAGCTCTGCCGCATCGTCCGGGAGGGCTGCTTGCAGGGCGTCGGCGGTCGGCTTCGACACCCGGCCCAGCACCACGCCTGGCGGCGTGATCATCATGTTCAATGCACGCTCGGTATCGCAGGCACAAAAACTCGCCAGTGCGTCGGCGACATCGTGCGCGCTGGCCGGGTTGGTCAGACGCAGGGCTATGTCGAAGAGCGGCTTTTCCTCGAATACGGGTGGTTTGTCGGAAACCTCGGTCTCGAGCCCGACCTGCTCCAGTAGTGAGGTCAGCTTGTCGGCGAGATGCGCATCGACATCGCTGACGAGCAGCGACGGTGCGCGATAGATCGCGGTGAGCGTCTTCTCGATCGGCAGGCCGAGACCGTGAGCGACCGCCACCGCAGTACGGGGTCGCGCCTTGCCGATGGAAACCACCGATACGTGTTTCTTGGAAACCGTAAGCACGCACTGCCTCCCAATCAGGAGTTGCGACTATTTAGGATTGTTGCTCTGGAATGTTGCGCCGTCAAGTGGCGTCATGCGACTGTTATGGGCCGGCGCGTCATATCTGGCTCCATCGCCGTTGAGGCGGCCCGATGGGGGGAATGTCACGCTCGGTCCGGCGCGACGTGAACTCGCTTGATTGTCGTCCCTGTTGGCTTCGATCAGGACTTGCGGCGTGCGCTTCGATAGGGTCGAAATGCGTCCCTATGACGTTGTCGTTCCTGGATATCGCGCAATTGCTCGCCGCTTATCACGCGGCGGGTCTCGTGGTGCTGCTCATGCGCCATGTACGGCTGGCCGGCCTGGCGCTGCTGTGCGCGATCTTTTCGGTCCATATGGCCGTCAATCTGGGTGTGAGCCTGGGCGTGGTAGGTCCCGCTTTCGACGTCACCAGCGCATTCGGCCTGCTCTATGGACCGGCCTTCTACCTGTTCGTTCGCGGCGTGACCGCGGAGGGCGCGCGCTGGAGCACCATGACTGCCCTGCACGCTGTGCCGGCCTTTGTCATAGCCGCGTGGCAGCCCGAACCGCCCATCCCGTATCTCTTCGGTCTTCCGAGTCTGGTCATCTATATCGGCCTCGCATTGCGCGCGCTGTGGCGGCACCGGCGTGCGCGGGCGGAGTGGCGGTCCGACGATCTGGCGATTTCCCTGGACTGGGTCCAGCTCGCGCTGGCGGGATTTGTCGCGCTCGCGGTTATCGACATTACGCGCGAGGTGGTCGGCTTTACGTCCGGTGCGTGGCCGGACGACATCGCTCTTTCGATGGTCATCGCCGGGACGATCGTTCTGCTCACCCTGATGACGATGGCTGCACGGGCACATGACCGACGCTGCGGCGCCTTGCCCGATGCCTCGCTCGAAGGCCGGCGCGACGGACCGTCAGGTACAGCCTCCGACGCCGGGTCCGGTGAGGAAGCCGGACGTTTCGCCGAAACCTTCTCGCAGATACAAAGCCTGCTCGAAGCCGAAGAGCTCTGGCGCGAGCCGCGGCTCTCGGTCGCCGATCTTGCACAGCGCCTGCGGCTCAATCCGCGTGATGTTTCCCGGGCGATCAATCTGCACGGCGAGGCGAGCTTCTCCCGCTTCATCAACGGCTATCGGGTTGCCGCTCTGGACGCCTTGCTGGCGGAACCGGTCAATCATGGCCGGACCATCATGGAGCTGGCCTATGAGGTCGGGTTCAATTCCAAATCCACCTTCAACCGGATCTATCGCGACGTGACCGGGCGCACGCCGACGGACGCCTTCAACGCCGCGAAATCCGGCTAATCGGTCCCGGATCAGGTTTCGGGACGTCCGGAGTCGGGAAACGGGACGACAGGCGCATCTCAATGGTGTGTTCACGGCACAATTGAACGTCGAGAAAGGACACATCATGCGCTCACTTCTACTCCCCGTTTTCGCGGCCATGACTGCCTGTGCCTCTGCCCAGGCCGACGAGCTGGGCCTGCCGGAGAACATCGCCTTCGGGGCGGGTCTTGAAGCCATGGCCCCGGTTTTCGAGCAAATGTGCGATGCTCATGACGTTCGCACGCTCGACCCGGCAGACCTGCCGATCGCCGAGACCAGTCATGTCCAGGTCGACTGTCGCGGTTTCGAACATGCCGGCAGTGCGCGCCTCGCCGAGTTCGTTTTCGCCGACGACCATCTGGTATTCGTCTGGGTCCTCACCGAGGCCATCGAGGAAGTCACGCATCTCGCGGCCATGCGAGACCGTTATGGCGACCCCACGCACGAGACGTCCGCCTTCGTCGCCTATGCCGACGATCGTATTGCTCTTCGCCGGGACATTCCCGAATTTCTCTATTACGGCGAGGCTGTAGCGCCCATGTACCGGGCCTGGTTCGATCAGATGGCGGCCGGCTAGAATCGGCGGACTGTGGCCACGCATTCTCCTTGGCGACGCTAAGCCGTCCGGGTCAAATGGCGTCAACTTGCGGCCTGAGTTTTGAGGAAGCCCCGTTCTTCGCGACCAGTTCGTTTTAGTCTGACGCCACCATCCTGGCGCTCTGCGCCAGGTGTCGCTCTGTCATCAAGGAAGGTCTGATGCTTCCAGAAGCGTATAGGTCAGTCTTTCCTTGCGCCGTGCTTCGGACTTTTCGGCCAGGGTCATGAAGGCAGCGAACTTGTCGGCATTCTGGAAGACCTGGCAGCCGGCGGAATACTTTCCGATATTGGCTGTCGTCCCCTGCGCGCTGGCCCGGTGGATATTGATGCCGAACCAGCCCTCATGGACCTTGCCGTCCCGGTCGAGCCGCTCATCCTTGTTCTTGTCCCGCCAGACACGGACTTTTCCTTTCTGGACCAGCGCTTTGTACTTGCCGCGATGGAGGCCGGTCGCATAGGCGCCCACATACTGGCCTGGCACGAGGATGGCAGCGCCGTCGTCATTGAGCAGCTTCACGCGCGTATAGTGATGGCCCGGATCGGTCGTGATGCTGGCTTCCAGAACGCGTTCCTGACAGGCATCGTCGCGATAGACGACGTAAAGCTTGTCGTCGAACGCGTTGATACGGTCGGAGGCGCTGCGAACACCGACAATGTTCAGGGCATAGGGCTTGCCGTCGTCGAACCATTGATAGCCCTTGTTCAGGACGGCACGGCGAATGCGAGCGGCCAGATCGCCGGCCGCATTGTTCGTGGCCGGGCTCTCTGTGTGGTCGGCGGGAGCGGAACTCTTCCCGGCCGGCGCCGTGTCCGTTTCCTCCCGCAGGAGCGCGGTCCAGCTGCTCAGGCCGACCACACCGTCCTGCACCAGACCAGCCTTTTTTTGAAATCGCTTGACCTGGAATTCGGTCCCCGGTCCGAAAATTCCGTCCGCGAACTTGGCGGGATCGAGGTCGGGAAGCTTCTTCGCCAGGTGCCGCTGCATGCGGGTGACGGCTTCGCCGCTTGCGCCTCGGCGCAGCGTCGGATGGCGGTTCTTGGCGTAGGTGACGGTCATGGCGTTTCCTCCGGCTATGTCCTCCTCGCGCGTCCGCGGCCATGTCCGGGCTGTGGCGTAAAGTCCTCCAGCTCCGCCTTGAGGCCGTCTTCCACTTGGTCCAGCTCCGAAAGGTGTCGCCGGAGGGCGTCAAGCGTGTCGGCGGGTTTCTCCCGGTCGAGGGTGAGTTTCAGGTCGCAGCCGCCAGACAGGGCTGGTTTGCCGGCGAGCGGCACGGGCACCTCGAAGGTCCGGCTCGACTTTACCCAGAACGCAGTTGGCGAGAGTCAACTCATCCTCCCGGAGCGATTTCGCGGGAATATACCATTTAAGGTTAGTTTCATCCACAGCTCGCCTTCGAGGGGAAGGGCGAGCGTGGTGAATCGCGACCGCCCGTGCGGGTCCGGGCCTGTCCTGACAACTTGCCTGACCGGCGCGGACAGCAAACCCGGTTCCGGTCAGCGGGGACTCGTCCGTTTGAACCTGTCGGGTAGTTTTGAGCCGTCAGCCCTAGTTCGAGACGGTGTAGTTCATCGCCAGGCGGCCGCCATCGGCATAGATGGTCGTGCCGGTGATGTAGCTGGCATCCCTCGAGGCGAGGAAGGAAGCGACGGCGGCGATCTCGTCCGGATCGCCGATGCGCTGGAGCGGTGTGCGGGACATGATCTTGTCCATCGCCGCCTTGTCGTCGTTCACGGCCTTGAGCACGTCCGTATTGATACTGCCCGGCCCGATTGCATTGACGCGGATGCCGTAGCGCGCGAGTGAAAGCGACATGGACTTGGTGAGCTGGTTGATGGCGCCCTTCGTGGTGCAGTAGGCGAGCTGGTCGGGGATCGCCATGACACCGTTGACCGAGGACATGTTGATGATGGCGTAGCGGCGCCGGGCGTCCTCGATGCGTTCGCCGTTTTCCTCGATCTGGTCGACCATCTGCCGGGCGGCTTCGCGGGCGACCAGGAAAGCCCCTTTCAGATTGACGCCGACCACCTTGTCGAAATCGCTCTCGGAAAGATCGAGAATATCGCCCTTGGCGACGATACCGGCATTGTTGACGAGAATATCGAGCCGGTCGAAGGCGGAGCGCGTTTCGGCGAGGAGATTGTTTACCGAGAGCCGGTCGGAAACATTGCAGGAGACGAACAGTGCCTTGCCTTTTTCCGCGCCCAGCTCGTCGGCGAGCAGCTGGCCCGCCTCGCTGTCGATATCGGCGATGACGACATAGCATCCGTCTTCGCTCAGCCGGCGTGCACAGGCCTTGCCGATACCGTTGGCGCCGCCGGTGATGATCGCGACCCGATCGCCCATGATCTCACTATCCCTTGCAGGGCCACTCGACTGTGCGGCCGGTCATTCCCCTCGCACAGCTGCCGGCGGCTGGCAATGGCGCGTCGAAGACGGACCCGGATCAGGGGCGGTGGGTGCGCTCGTAATCGTCTGCGATTTCAGGATCGTCCGGGGAGAGTTCCCAGGCGCGTTCATAGAGCGGCAGGGCCTCGTCCAGTCGGCCCAGCGCCTCCAGTGCTGCAGCGTGGGAATGCACGATGGCACCGATTTCCGGCTCCGCGGCGACGGCCTGTTCGCACAGCGGAAGGGCGGTTTCGGGACGTCCGTCCTGGATCAGCGTCCAGCACAGCATGTTCAGCGTGGACCCGTTGTCCGGATCGAGTTCGACGGCGCGGCGTGCGTCCTCGACGGCAGCGGACGTCATGCCGGAGTCCAGCAGGGCGCTCGACCGGTTGATCCAGGCACCCATCCAGTCCGGCTCCAGACGCACCACGCGGTCATAGGCGACGACGGCGTCGACCGGCCGGTCCAGGTCCTGGTAGACGATCCCCATGGTCAGATGGGTCAGCGTGTCGTCGGGCATGCGCAGGGCCGCCTCGGTCAGATCCTCGAGGGCACCCTCGAGCTGGCCGAGCTCGGCCCGGGCCACGCCGCGATTGCGCCAGAGCGTCGGTTCGATCAGGCGCGCATCCTGGGTCTCCACGATGGCGAAGGCGAAATTATAGGCACCGAGGGCCTCCTCATAGCGCTCCTCGGTCATGTAGGCGCCGCCCAGTCCGGCATAGACCATGATCTCCTCTTCCGGGGTCAGGTCTTCCGTGTCGAGGCAGGCGGAAAGGTTTTCGATCGCGGCCGCGGAATCACCGGCCTCGAGATCGGCCCGCCCCTGGGCGCAGTCGGTGATATCCTTCTGCGCCAGCGAAGGCGGCGCAGCGAAGATGAACAGGGCGAGAAGGCAGGCGGAAAGGGAACGCATCGAAGTCTCCGGTCGGGATCGGGCCGGCGAGCCATCGCATGGCCCGCTATCCAACCATTCTAACAAGCAAAAAGGGCGGCCCGGAAGCCGCCCCTCGTATTCTTGATCGAGATTGGCCGGCTAACCGGCCAGCACCTCGTCTGTCATAGATCGAAGGTTCTCGATCTCCTCCTTGAGTTTTAGCTTTTCCTTCTTCAGTCGAGCCAGTTCGAGAGAGTCCGCCGACGGGTGCTTCTTGACCTCGTCGATTTCGGTATCCAGACGCGTATGGCGGGCGTCGAGCTCACGAATGCGGGCTTCGATGGACATGGATCGGTCTCCCATTTGCTGAAGTGGAATAGGTGATTCAAACAGGAATCCGCCCTATGTCTACTCACGAAACGTTTCGAGGTTAGAAGATGATGAAGTCCGGGCAGGGTTCAAACCGCCTGATCGTCGGCGTGTCGGGCGCATCGGGGATCGTCTATGGCATGCGAGCCCTGCAAGCCTTGCGGGAACTCGGGCTGGAGAGTCACCTCGTCGCCTCCAAGGCGGCGGAGATGACGCTGGGCTACGAGACGGACATCTCGATCCGCGATTTCCGCGCCATGGCCGATCATGTTTACAGGATGCCCGATGTCGGCGCGCCCATCGCCTCGGGCTCCTTCCGGACCCGTGGCATGCTGATCGCGCCCTGCTCGGTCCGCACCATGTCCGAGATCGCCAGCGGCGTGACGTCGAGCCTGCTTACGCGGGCCGCCGATGTGGTGCTCAAGGAGCGCGGGCGGCTGGTCCTGATGGTTCGCGAGACGCCTTTCCATCTCGGCCATCTGCGCACCATGGAGTCGCTGACCGAAATGGGTGCGGTGATTTGTCCACCGCTGCCGGCCTTCTATGCGAAGCCGAAGACGATCGACGATCTGGTCGACCAGTCGGTCGGGCGCGCCCTCGACCTTTTCGGCCTGGACTGGGATCCGACGCGCCGCTGGGGCGAGGATATCGAAGGCGGTCGCCGCTGAGCGAGGTAACGCCGGTTTCATTTGCCTTGGACCAGCGCGTGGGCTAAATCGACGCCGCGCCTTGATGCGTCCACCGGAAACCGAATGGCAACCAGTTTCGCCGAAGTGTGCCGGTCTGGCCGGGGTTTCCGGATAGTGTATTTCACAAGTCTGACGGATAGGGCAGCTCAGGTATGGACGGCGAATCCCTGGACCAAACCCAACTCCTGGAGCGCATCGAGACGCTTCGCGCCGAGCATGAGGCGCTCAATCATGAAGTCGATGCGCTGACCGAGAACGGCGTTGTCGACCAGCTCAAATATGCCCGTCTGAAAAAGAAGAAGCTCGCCATCAAGGACGAGATTTCGAATCTGGAAGACCAGATCACGCCCGACATCATCGCTTAGGGTAAGCCGCGCGCCAGGCTCAGGCCTGATGGCGGTCGTTCGCCGATTGCTGCATGCGCTGCGTCTGTTTGCGGGCATACATTGCTGCGTCGGCCTGTGCCATGGCGTGTTCCGGGTCGGTGCCGGCAACCAGTTCGTGACACCCCCAGGCCGCACCGATCTCGAGCGACTGGCCCTCATGCAGGAAGGGTGTGGTTTCCAGCAATCGAACGAGTTCCTGCGCTTTTGTCTCGGCCCCTTCGGCCGCGGTCAGCGTCAATACGATGCCGAATTCGTCGCCACCGAGGCGGCCGACCGCATCGGTTTCGCGCACATGGGCGGCGAGCAGGGTGGAGACGTGGTGCAGGGCGGCATCGCCGGCGGCGTGGCCGTGCGTGTCGTTGATCGCCTTGAACCCGTTGAGGTCGAGGAAGACCAGGGAGGACGGCGCCTTGTGGCGCTCGGCCAGGGCCAGCGCCTTGGACACTTCGCGCAGGAAGGCGCGGCGATTGAGCACCGGCAGGAGCGCATCGTGATCGGCCAGGGTCTCGAGCTCGCGAATCCGCCCGCGCAGCATTTCGGTCTCCCGGCGCAGCTGGTCGACTTCCCCCATCAGGGAGAGCAGGGCTCGTTGTACGTTCGGGGTCAGTTCCGCTTCGGGCACGCCCATGATCGAGGCGGCGTCCTGCGGTGCGGACGCAGGAGCGGAGGCCGAACCGGGCTTTGCCGTTTCCGTCCGTTTCGTGCGTGCAATCCCGCCCGAATTGTTCAGGGGTCCGATGCGCATGCTGGATCCAATCCGAATCTCTTCACTGTCAGGCTCGCCGCCGGTGGTTAAGAAAATCTCAAATCCGAAAAGAATCCCTTGTGATTGCTGGCCGATCTTGACCTCGCCCCGTTGAAAGGTAAGGTCCCGCGCTTCCTTTTCCCGCGCAGGAAGCGTCATGAGCGATCTTTCGCCGAATTCTCCCGACACTGCCGTCGATGTCGCCATCGTTATGGGGTCGCGTTCCGATTGGCCGACGATGAAGCACGCAGCCGATGCTCTGGACGCGCTTGGTGTCAGCTATGAGGCCCAGGTCGTTTCCGCGCACCGCACGCCGGATCGTCTGGTCGAGTTCTCCAAGGCGGCGCGCGGTCGCGGTATCAAGGTGATCATCGCCGGTGCCGGCGGTGCGGCGCATCTGCCGGGCATGGTGGCCTCCATGACTTCGCTTCCCGTACTCGGCGTACCGGTGAAATCCAAGGCCCTGAGCGGCCAGGACAGCCTGCTTTCCATCGTGCAGATGCCCGGCGGGGTGCCGGTCGGCACGCTGGCCATCGGCGATGCCGGCGCCAAGAATGCCGGCTTGCTGGCGGCGTCCATCCTGTCCGTGACGGATGCGGCCCTTGCCGAACGCCTCGATGCCTGGCGGCAGGCGCAGACGGACAGCGTCCCGGTCACGGTCGAGGACTGAGACATGAGCGGCAGCGCGCTTTCGCCCGGTTCGGTCATCGGCATTCTCGGCGGCGGCCAGCTCGGCCGCATGCTCGCCACGGCGGGCGCCCAGCTCGGTTTCGACGTCCACATCTTCGAGCCCCAGGCCGATTGTCCGGCTTCGCGCGTGGCGGCGCAGTCCTGGTCGGCCCCCTGGGACGATCTCGACGCTGTTCGCGCCTTCGCGCAAAGCTGCGATGCCGTCACCTATGAATTCGAGAATGTGCCGGTCGAGACCGTCGAGGCGGTCGCCGCCCTGGTGCCGCTGCGGCCGGGCGCACGCTCGCTCGAGCTGACCCAGGACCGGATGGTCGAGAAGACATTCATCAACGAGTCCGGGGCCCGCACGGTGCCCTTCGCGGCCGTCGACGACCTGACCTCGCTGCAAGAGGCCATCGAGGCGATCGGCCTGCCGGCCGTACTGAAGACCCGGCGTTTCGGCTATGACGGCAAGGGCCAGGCCTGGATCCGTACGCCGGACGACGCCGCGGGCGCCTGGGATGCGATCGGGCGCAAGCCGGCCATCCTCGAGGGCGCGGCCAACTTCACGCGTGAGCTGTCCGTCGTCGCGGCCCGTTCGCTCGCCGGCGAAGTGCGCGCCTGGCCGTTGAGCGAGAACGTGCATGGCGACGGTATCCTGAAGACCACCACGGCGCCGGCGCCCGGCATCGATACGGCGACACAGGCCAGTGCGCTCAAGATCGCACGGGCACTGGGCGACGGGCTGGATCATGTCGGCGTGTTCGCGGTGGAACTGTTCGACCTCGGTGCAGACGGCCTCGTGGTCAACGAGATCGCCCCGCGCGTCCACAATACCGGTCACTGGACCATGGATGCCTGCGGCTGCGGCCAGTTCGAACAGCATATGCGCGCTGTCGCCGGCTGGACGCTGGGCGATCCGGCACCGCATTCATCCTGCGTGATGACCAACCTCATCGGCCATGACGCCGACGACTGGGCGGCGCTCTCCGCCGATCCGCAAGTGCGTCTGCATCTTTACGGCAAGCACGAGACCCGTCCGGGCCGCAAGATGGGCCATGTGAACCGTCTGAAGCCTTGTTGAGGTGCCTGACGGTTCAGGGGAAGCCGGCCTTGCGAAACTTCGCCAGGGACGCGGTATGATAACAGCCGACGATTTCGAGATTTTCCTGACCGTCCCGCCGGGACTCGAGCCCGTGCTATGTGCCGAGCTCGCCGAGACGGGTTTCCGCGACCCGAAACCGGGTCCGGGCGGAGTGAGCATTCAGGGCGGCTGGCCGGATGTCTGGCGCGCCAATCTGGACGTCCGGGGCGCCGCGCGGGTGCTGGCCCGTATCGACAGTTTCCGCGTCGTGCACCTCTCCCAGCTCGACAAGCGGTCCCGCCGGGTGGACTGGGCCTCCGTGCTGCGGTCCGACGTGCCGGTGAAGGTCGATGCCAGCTGCCGCAAGTCGAAAATCTACCATGCCGGCGCCGCGACCGAGCGCGTGGCACGGGCCATCCACGAAAGCATCGGCGCGCCGCTTGCCGAAGGCGATGAGGACGCTGTCACCATCAAGGTCCGCATCGAGGACAATCTCTGCACGATCAGCGTCGACACCTCCGGCGAGCTGCTGCACCGGCGCGGTTTCAAGGAAGCCGTCGCCAAGGCGCCGATGCGCGAAAACCTGGCCGCGCTCTTTCTGCGGCAATGCGGCTATGACGGGCATGAGCCGGTTCTGGATCCGATGTGCGGCTCGGGCACTTTCGTGATCGAGGCAGCGGAAATGGCGGCGGGCCTGGCACCCGGGCGGGCGCGGTCATTTGCCTTCGAAAAACTGGCGACCTTTGATGCCGGGGCCTGGCAGGCCATGCGACCCGATACGCCTGAGCTGCCTTCGGACCCGCTGGGCTACGGGTCCGATCGTAATACCGGCGCGATCGAGGCCAGCGAAGCCAATGCAGCGCGGGCCGGCGTGGAGACGCTGACCCGCTTCCAGGTCTGCGACGTCGCCGATCTCCGTCCGCCGGAGGGCCCGCCTGGCCTGGTTATCGTCAATCCGCCCTATGGCGCCCGGATCGGCAACAAGAAGGCGCTCTATGCGCTTTACGGCACGCTCGGCGCGACGCTCCGGACGCATTTTACCGGCTGGCGCGTCGGCCTCGTCACGACGGATGCCGCCCTGGCACGCGGCACCCGCCTGCCCTTTGCCGCGCCCGGCCGGCCCGTCGATCATGGCGGGCTGAAAATCCGCCTGTTCCAGACGCAGGCCCTGCGCTGAGGACTGCTTGACACGGCGCGCGAGCTGGATTGCCATCTCGCCGCCAAACCCCGGGGAGCGCTTGCATGTCCGAAACCGTCGAACAGGTCTTCCGCGACCGGGTCGAGATCGTCCTGGCCGGCCATGTCGCCCAGGTCTTCCTGGCTCGTCCGGACAAGCTCAACGCGATCGATCCGGACATGTTCGACGCCATTATCGAGGCGGGTGAATGGCTCGCGGCGCGGACGGATGTCCGGGCGGTGGTCCTGGCGGGACGCGGCCGCATGTTCTGTGCGGGCCTCGACTTCGCGAGCTTCGCCGCGATGGCGTCCGGCGAGGACGCGGCCTCGGACCTGCCGCCGCTGGAAGAGCGCACGCACGGGCTGGCCAACCGTCCGCAGCATGCCTGCCTTCTCTGGCGCGACCTCCCCGTGCCGGTGATCGCGGCGATCGAGGGCGGGGCCCTGGGCGGCGGATTGCAGATCGCGCTCGGCGCCGATCTGCGCATCCTTCACCCGGACGCCCAGATGGCGATCGCGGAAATCCGCTGGGGGCTGGTGCCCGATATGGGCGGTATCGATCTCCTGCGAGGGCTCGTGCGCGACGATCATCTGCGTTCGCTGACCTATACCGGGCGATCCGTCGTCGGCGAGGACGCCGTGGCGCTCGGCCTGGCGACCGAAACCGCCGGCGATCCGCTGGCGCGGGCGCTCGAGCTGGCGCACGAGATCGCGGGCAGCAGCCCCACGGCCATGCGCGGTGCCAAGCGGCTCCTGAACCTGGCCGCGGACAGCGATCGGGCCCATATCCTGATGCAGGAATCAATCGAGCAGGCGCGCCTCATGGGCAGCGCCGACCAGGTCGAGGCCGTCATGGCCCGCATGGAAAAACGAGCGCCGGTCTTTTCCGGCTGAGAAAGGAAACAGCATGTCCAATCGAACCCTTGTGATCACCGGCGGCGGCGGCATTCTCGGCCAGGCCGTGGCGAAAGCCGCGAAAGCCTCCGGCGCGACCGTCGTGCTGGTGGACGTGGCCGATCTGGCCGGGCGCGACGACCTCCACGGCGACATCCTCAAGGGCGGCGTCGACCTGACCGATGCCGAGGCGACCCGGACCGCCTTCCAGGCGATCGCGGGCGAGACGGGCGGTATCGACGTCCTGCTCAATATCGCCGGCGGCTTCTGCTGGCAGACCGTCGAAGAGGGCGATCTGGACGAGTGGGATCGCATGTACAAGATGAATACCCGCACCGCCGCCACGGCGTGCAAGGCGGCACTCCCCTTCCTCAAGGCGAGCGCCAACGGGCGCATCGTCAATGTCGGCGCCGCCGGCGCGGTGAAAGCCGATGGCGGGATGGGCGCCTATGCCGCGTCCAAGGCGGGCGTGATGCGCCTGACCGAAAGCCTCGCCGAAGAGCTCAAGGACGGCACGGTCACCGTGAATGCCGTCCTCCCTTCCATCATCGACACGCCCACCAACCGCGAGGACATGCCCGACGCCGATTTCGACGCCTGGGTCTCCCCGGACGACCTCGCCGCCGTCATGCTCTTCCTCGCCAGCCCGGAAGCCCGCGCCGTAACCGGCGCGCTGGTCCCGGTAACCGGGAAGGTGTGAGGGAAGGTTTTTTGATCTCACGGCAGTCCGCTTTGCGGACGCGCTAGAGGGACCGGTGGTCCTGGGTGCCAGTGCGACTTTCGTCTTCCCCCGCCGGGGGAAGTGGGCCGATGCGCAGCATCGGGTCGATGGGGGTATTCGGCGCTTCATCCTGCACCAGCCCCCTCCGTCCCTTCGGGACACCTCCCCCGGCGGGGGAGGACGAAACACCGATAGCGCCACGGCGATTCCGCGTGGCGGTATGAGGGGTGCAGGATGCCGGCTGATGCCGGAGTGTTGCTGTAGGTGTGAGTGACATCAGGGACATCCTGCACACGGAGATTTGTCGGGCCCCTCGCGGCGCCCCTCTCGAAACCGGTCTGGACAGACAGTCAGCGCTTTTGCTGCCTCTCCTTACCGATGGCCTCACCGGATCCGGTCGTGGTCAACCCGACCGGAGCGGGCAAGCTCCGTCCTCCTCGCACCCCCGGCGAACCAGACCGGGCCTCGAGCGGTGCGAGAACGGGGAGGAGTCTAGGGGAGATTTCGAGGGTGGGGATAAGTCGCAAGCAAAACCCAGACCCAACACCCCCTCTCCCCTCCCGGGGAGAGGGATAAAGGGTGAGGGGCGCGCCGCCAAAGCGGCGCGAAGAGGACTCTTTCCGCAAATCCCGAAGGTTTTTCCCTGGCCCTTCGGGCCGCCCCTCATCCGGCCTTCGGCCACCTTCTCCCCGGCGGGGGAGAAGGGGTTTGCACTATCAGGTCAGGCCCATCCTCCCCCTGATGAGCCCCGGGGAAACGGGATCTGAGCGGCGCGCTCCGCGCCCGTTTCACCATTCATCTCCTGCCCGGATGTCGCCGCACGGGTCCAGCGCCGTCAAGGCGCATGCCCGCTGTGCGGCGCCGCAGCGAGGCCCGAAAAGTGGGAACCACTTTTTGGATAAAGCCGAGCGTCCAAGGCGGCGGCCTTGACGGCGCTGGACCCGTGCGGCCCGCTGGCTGACATGAGATGTATGGGAGGATTTGCGCGCAGCGCTTAATGGGCAGGACTGGCGTTCGGACGGTTGAGGCAATGGGAGGCGTGTTTTCAGTCCCTTAATTTCATCTGTTCCCATTCATCTCGCGGGAAATAGGTGCCTGTCACCATTTATTCTGTCGTTTTTCGAAATCACCATTTATTTCGGAGCTGATCGCTTACCTCCAAATAGAAAATCTCCGCCCGCCCCAAAAATACCCGCAAAAAAACCTGCCACAAATGCTAAATAATCAAGCTCGGTGTTGAAGTACGCCACAGCAATACCGAAGCTAAGAAGCCCGCAAAACCTCGAAATGAATTTTATTCTGCGTCTCGTCATATCCTGAAACCCATTTGGATTGATATATGTTCGACTATGATCTCTGCCTGACGGTGTACTAACATTACCACCGCCCCCCAGCGCCTACACCTATCTCAAACGCGGTAGGAAAAACGAAGCCACACACCATTTTCCGCACGCGCGGCTCCGTCAATCCGCCGCATCTTTCCTTGGCCGCCGCGTGCCGGGGTCAGGCGTCGCGCCGTTTTGGTTCCAAGTCCCTCAGCCCGCCCCGCTCCCCTGCGGCGCGCTGACCTATTCTGACATTCCGTGAGGGATGCTATTCCATAACCCGGTTGTGGAGGAAGCGGCTTGAGCGGACAGGTGGAGCGCCCGGCGCGGGGAGTGCCGTGTTTCGAGACGCGCGGGCTGACCAAGGTCTATGGCAGCGGGACTTCCGCCGTGCATGCGCTGCGGGGCGTTGATCTGTCCATTGCGGACGGGGAGATGGCGGTCCTGCTGGGGCCGTCCGGGTCGGGCAAGTCGACCCTGCTCAATATTCTCGGCGGGCTGGACCGCGGGAGCGAGGGTGACTTCCTGTTTCGCGGCGAGAGCCTGATGCATGCGAAGACGCGCCGGCTGACCCAGTACCGGCGCAAGCATGTCGGCTTCGTCTTCCAGTTCTACAATCTCATGCCCAGTCTGACCGCGCGCGAGAATGTCGAGCTCGTTACCGAGATTGCCGACGATCCGCTGGAGGCTGCCGAGGCGCTGGAAATGGTGGGACTGGGCGAACGGGCGGATCATTTTCCGGCCGAGATGTCCGGCGGCGAGCAGCAGCGCGTCGCCATCGCACGGGCCATCGCCAAACGGCCCGACGTCCTGCTCTGCGACGAGCCGACCGGGGCGCTGGACAGCGCAACCGGTATTCGCGTGCTCGAGGCGCTCAAACACGTCAACGACACGCTGGGCTCGACCACGCTGATCATCACGCACAATGCCGGCGTGGCCGGCATGGCGCACCAGGTGATTACCTTCTCCGACGGCCGCGTGGGCAGCGTGAAGACCAATACCGAGCGTATCGAGCCGGGATCGCTGACATGGTAGGCGGCTGGCATTTCCCCGATCTCGCGAAGCTTCTTCCGCGCATGCTCGACCGAAAGCTGGTGCGCGATCTGGGCGGGATGTGGGTTCAGGCCGTCGCCATCGCCCTGGTCATCGCCGGCGGCATTTCCGTGCATCTCGTCTCCGCCGGCATGCTCGATTCCCTGCAGGTGACGCGGCAGGCCTATTACGACCGCTACAAGTTCGCCGATGTCTGGGCGCCGGTCGTGCGGGCGCCGGAGACCCTGCTGGCCGATATTCGCGAACTGCCCGGCGTCGAGGCGGCGGAAAGCCGTATCCGGGCGGCGGCCGTGCTCGACATTCCGGGCATGGATGCGCCCGCGAGCGGTGAAATCCTGTCCCTGCCGGACGGGCGCGAGCCGCGGGTGAACCGCATCCATCTGACGGACGGGCGCATTCCGCGCACGGGCCATCGCAACGAGGCCGTGGTGCTGGAAAGCTTCGCCACGGCGCACGATCTGCAGGTCGGCGAGACGCTCAGCGCGACCATTCATGGCGGGCGGGCGGACCTTCGGATCGTAGGGCTCGCCCTCTCACCTGAGCATGTCTACTCCATCGCGCCGGGCCAGATCGTGCCCGATCCTCGCCTCTACGGCGTGATCTGGATGGGGCGGGACGCGCTCGGCCAGGCGGTGGAGCGGGACGGGGCCTTCAACGAGGCGGTGATCCTGTTGCGGCGCGGCGAGAGCGAGGACGCGCTGATCGACCGGCTCGACCGCCTGCTCGAACCCTATGGCGCGCCGGGTGCCTACGGGCGCGACAGCCAGATATCCGATGCCTTCGTCTCCAGCGAGATCGACCAGCTGGACATGATGGCCAAGCTCCTGCCGCCGATCTTCCTGGCGGTCGCCGCCTTCCTGGTGAATGTCGTGCTCTCGCGTCTCGTGGCCATGGAGCGCGAGGAGATCGGCCTGCTCAAGGCCTTCGGCTATTCCAACCGCGAGGTGATCTCTCACTACGTCAAACTGGCCGTGGTGATCGGCGCGCTGGGACTCGTGATCGGGATGGGGCTGGGCGTGTGGCTCGGACGGGCGCTGGCGCAGATGTACCAGGAATACTACCACTTCCCCTTCCTCGTTTTCCGTTTCGATCCGCGCGTCTTCGCCACAGAGCTGGTGGTGACGGTGGCGGCTGTCGGGGGCGGTGCCATTCTCGCCGCCTGGCGGGTGGCGGGGCTCGATCCGGCCCTGGCCATGCGCCCGCCGCCGCCGCCGGACTACTCCAAGGCCTTCGGCATCGGCCTGACGCGCTGGCGCGTGCTCGACCAGCAGACGCGCATGATCATCCGGCAGATCTTCCGCTGGCCGGCGCGGTCCGGCTTCACGCTGGGCGGGGTGGCCGTGTCCGGCGGGCTGCTGGTCGGGACGATGTTCTTCCTCGATTCCATGGACCGGATGATCGACGTCTATTTCAACATCTCGAACCGGCAGGACGTGGCGGTTTCCTTCGTCGAGCCGCGCTCCCACGCTGCCCTGCATTCGGTCGAGCGCCTGCCCGGCGTGCTGCGGGCGGAACCCGTTCGCACGGTCGCGGTTCGGTTGCGCCATGGGGCGGCGGAGGAGCGTGCGGCGATCACCGGCTATCCGCGCGACCCCGAGTTGGCCCGGCTCGTCGGCGAGGACGGGCTGGCGGTGGAGTCGCCGCCGGGCTCGCTCGTCCTCTCCCGCGATCTGGCCGACAAGCTGGGCGCCGAAGCGGGGCAGGTTCTGACCGTGGAGGTGACGGAAGGCGAGCGACCTGTGCTGGCTCTGCCCGTCGCGGCCGTCACCACGACGCTGATCGGTTCGGGCGTGCAGATGGAGATCCACGATCTCAACGCGCTCCTCGGAGAGGGGGCGGTGGTCTCCGGCGCATCCCTCCTGGTCGACAGCGACGCCGTCGCACAGCTCTATGCCCGCCTCAAATCATCCCCGGGCATTGCCGGCGTCTCGCTGCAGAGCGAGGCGGAGCGGACCTTCATCGAGTTGATGGATGAGGGGATCGGGGCCTCGATCGTGATCTATACGACCTTCGCCGGGCTGATCGCGATCGGCGTGGTGTACAACAGTGTCCGTATCTCCTTCTCCGAACGCCAGCACGAGCTGGCCGTGCTGCGCGTGCTCGGCTTCACGCGGGGCGAGGTCGCCTATGTCCTGCTCGGCGAAATCGCGCTGATCACCCTGCTGGCCCTGCCGGTCGGCGCGGCGCTGGGAGCGGCGCTCGCCTGGTTCTTCGCGACCTCGATGAGTTCGGACCTGTTCCGCCTGCCCTACGTGATCGAGGCGGGCACTTTCGGTTTTGCGGCTGTGCTGGTGCTGGCCACTTCGCTAATCTCGGCGCTCATGATCCGCTCCCGGCTGGACAAGCTGGACATGGTTGCCGTGCTCAAGACAGGTGAATAGGAGACAGGCATGACCCTGCGTTTCAGGACGGTCTTCTGGGCGGCGGCGGCGCTTCTGGTGCTGGTGCTGCTGGTCTTCGCATTCCGGCCGCAGGCGCGGCCGGTCGATCTCGATACGGTCGCGCGCGGCGACATGGCCGTCATGGTCAGCGACGAGGGCTATACCCGCGTGCGCGACGTCTATGCGGTTTCCGCGCCGGTCGGCGGCCGCATCCTGCGCGTCGATCCGGAACCGGGCGACCGCGTCGCCGCGGGCGATGTCATCGCGCGCCTCCTGCCCAGCGATCCGGCCTTCCTCGACGTGCGGGCGCAGGGCGAGGCGGAGGCCGCCGTTTCACTTGCCGAGGCGGGCCTGTCGGCCTCGCGGGCCGAGCATGGCCAGGCCGAGGCTGCCCTGGCCTTTGCCCGCAGCGAATACGAGCGGGTCCATTCCCTGTTCGAGCGGGACATCGCCTCGCAGGCGGCCATGGACACGGCCCAGCTGCAGCTGCGCGCTGCGGAGGCAGCCGAGAACAGCGCGCGGGCGGCGGTCCGCATGCGCACCGCCGAACTGGCCGTCGCGCGTAGCCGGCTGTTGACGCCGGGCAGTGCGGAAGAGGCGGGCGAGCAGGCCGTGCTGGATATTCGCGCACCGGCGGACGGTGTGGTGCTGCGCATCCTGCAGGAAAGCGAGACGCCCTTGCCGGCCGGGACCGTGATCATGGAAATCGGCGATACCGCCCAGCTGGAAGTCGTGGCGGAACTTCTGTCGACCGACGCCGTCCAGGTCGAGCCGGGCGCCGTAGCGGCCATCATCGACTGGGGCGACAGCGCGCCGGCGCTGCGCGGCCGCGTCCGCCGGGTCGAGCCCTACGGCTTCCTCAAGGTCTCCGCGCTGGGGGTCGAGGAGCAGCGGGTCAATGTGATCGTCGATATCGTCGAGCCGCACGAGCTCTGGCAACAGCTCGGCCATGGCTACCGCGTCGAGACCGAGATCACGGTCTGGTCGGAAACCGATGTGCTGCAGGTGCCTGTCGCGGCGCTGTTCCGTGAAGAGGGCGAATGGGCCGTGTTTCGCGCGGTCGAGGGCCGGGCCCGTCTGACGCCGGTGGAGATCGGCCGCGACAATGGCGAGACCGCCCAGGTCCTGAACGGTCTCGAGGCCGGTATGGACATCATTCTCTACCCGGGCGGCCAGATCGAGGACGGGGCGCGTATCATGCCCCGTAGCTGACGGGCGGCCCGGGTCGCTATTCCAGCTCGTCGGCGGCCGTGCAGAATTGCGCTTTGAGATGCTCCAGGATGCCGAAGCATCGCGTGTCCGCGATCGAGTAATAGACTTGCAGGCCGTCCTTGCGGCCCTGGACCAGCCCGTCGCTCCGCATTTTCGCGAGATGCTGGGACATGGCCGATTGCGACAGGTCTGCGACCTCGCACAGCTCGCTCACCGTCGCTTCGCCCATGGCGAGGCGGCAGAGGATGAGCAGGCGCTTCTCGTTCGCCAGCTGCTTCAGAAACCCGGCGGCTTCGCCCGCCTGGGACTGCAGTTCCGCGAAGGGCGGTGTGGCGCTCATCGACACTTTCACTCCATATTAGTTGACACTAAAATATAAAATGCTAAATTAGATGTCAATTATCTTATTGGCATTTCCTAAGAGGGTGAAATGAACATTCAGGAACTTGATCCGAAAGAGGTTTTCGACGCCGTGAAAGCGGGTGAGGCCATTCTGGTCGATGTGCGAGAGCCGCGTGAATTCGCGACAGAGCGCCTGCATGGCGCCAGCCTGCACCCGCTTTCGACCTTTGACGCCAAGGCCTTGCCGGTCGATGTGTCGCGCCGCATCGTCTTGCATTGCGGATCCGGAAAGCGCTCCATGGATGCGCTCCAGCGCTGCGCCGCCGCCGGCATTCCCATCAACGCGCACGTCAAGGGCGGACTGATGGCCTGGAAGGCTGCTGGCCTGCCGACCATCGCGATCGACCCGGCCACCGGTGCCGTAATCGATCCGCAGTGAGTGTGAGTCTGTAGAACCGAATTTGTGGAAACGAGGCAGGCCATGTCCTTTATCGCACTTATGACCGCAGCCATTGCCGCCGGCAGCGTCGCGGCACAGTCGCCGGAGACGTACGAGCTCCGCGAGCAGATGATCGCGGACGAAACTGCCGTATTCGGCACCGTCGAGAGCATCGATGTGGTCAATGCGCGGGCGCGCATCGGCGGCACGATCGGCGAATTGCGGGTCGATGAAGGCGACGCCGTCGAGGCCGGTGCGGTCCTGGCCGTGGTCGTGAACGCGCAGCTCGCGCCCCAGATCGGTGCGATCAATGCGCGCGCTGCGGCGCTGTCCGCCCAGCTCGACCAGGCGCGGATCGATCTGGAGCGCGCCCAGGACCTGTTCGATCGCGGCATTTTCCCGCAAGCCCGGCTCGACCAGGCGCAGACAGCGGTGGATGTGCTGGAAGGCCAGCTCGCCTCGGCCCGCCAGGAGCGGGCGGTCGTGGTCCAGCGGGCCCGCGAGGGCGATGTCCTCGCTCCGTCCGCCGGGCGGGTGCTGCAGGTTCCGGTGACCTCGGGCACGGTCGTCCTGCCGGGCGAACCGATCGCCGTTATCGCTTCCGAGCTCTACCTGCTTCGCCTGCGTCTGCCGGAACGGCATGCGCGCTCGATCGAGGTCGGCGATCCGGTGCGGCTCGGCGACTCCCTCGTTTCGGACGATGTCGCCCAGACCGGCCGGATCCGCCAAGTCTATCCGGAAATCCAGGACGGGCGCGTGGTGGCCGATGCGGTGGTCGAAGGCCTCGGCGATTATTTCGTGGGTGAGCGCGTCCGCGTCGTGGTCGCGGTCGACGAACGCCCCGGCATCGTCGTGCCCGACGATTATCTCGTGACCCGGTACGGCGTCGACTATGCGCGCGTCCGCCGGGACGACGGTTCGGTCATGGACGTGGTCGTGCAACGCGGCCGCGAGACCGATGCCGGTGTTGAAATCCTGGGCGGCCTCGCCGCCGGTGACGAATTGGTGCAGCCGTGAAACTGGGTATCTCCGGACATCTGACGAAGGCGTTCATCCGCTCGCCGCTGACGCCGCTCATCCTGCTGGCGTCGCTCGCCGTGGGCCTTCTGGCCCTGATGGTCATCCCGCGCGAGGAAGAGCCCCAGATCTCCGTACCCATGGTCGATGTCATGGTGCGAGCGGACGGTCTTCGCGCGCCGGATGCGGTCGAACTGGTCACCGAACCGCTGGAAACCATCATCCGCTCCATCGAGGCGGTCGAGCACGTCTATTCCCAGACGGAAGACGACCAGGTCATGGTCACGGCGCGCTTCGAAGTGGGCACGGATCCGGATGACGCGATCCTGCGCATCCATGAGCGTATCGCGGCCAATATGGATCGGATCCCGCACGGGATTTCCCAGCCGCTCATCGTGGGGCGCGGCATCGACGATGTGGCGATCGTCGCCATCACCCTCTCGCCGCAGCACGATGTGGCCGAGCGCTGGGACGACAACGCGCTCTACAATATCGCCGAAGAACTGCGCGCATCGCTGATGTCGGTCGATGATGTCGGCCTGACCTATATCGTCGGCGGCCGCGCCGACCAGATCCGCGTCGAGCCCGACCCGGAACGCCTGGCCCAGTACGGCGTCACCCTGCAGCAGCTGGCAGGCCGTCTCGCCGAGGCCAATCGCTCTTTCCCGACCGGTGCCGTGAGCGCGAACGACCGCACGCTGAATGTGGCCGCCGGCCAGACGCTGCAGGGCATCCCGGATATCGGCCTGCTGCTGCTGACAACGCGCGACGGGCGTCCGGTCTATGTGCGCGATGTGGCGGATGTCGTGTTCGGCGCCGAACCGTCCGATGCACGCGCCTGGACGCTCACCCGGGAGCATCATGACGAGGCCTGGACACGTGTCCCGGCCGTCACCCTGGCGGTGGCCAAGCGCGAAGGCGCGAATGCGGTCGTGGTATCCGAGCACATCCTGGAACGCCTGGAATTGCTCCGCGGAACGCTCATCCCGGACGGCCTGGACGTCGATATCACGCGGAATTACGGCGAGACCGCGAACGAGAAGGCCAATGAGCTTCTCTTCCACCTCGCCCTGGCGACCGTCTCCATCGTGCTGCTCGTCACTTTCGTGATCGGCTGGCGCGAGGGCGTGGTGGTCTTCGTCGTCATCCCGACGACCATCCTGCTCACCCTCTTCGCGTCCAATCTGATGGGTTACACGATCAACCGGGTCTCGCTGTTCGCGCTGATCTTCTCGATCGGCATCCTCGTCGACGACGCGATCGTGGTGATCGAGAACATCGCCCGGCACTGGGCCATGAATGACGGCCGAGACCGGATACGCGCCGCGATAGAGGCCGTGGCCGAAGTCGGCAATCCGACCATCGTCGCCACCCTGACCGTGGTTGCGGCGCTGCTGCCCATGCTCTTCGTCTCCGGCCTGATGGGGCCCTACATGGCGCCGATCCCGGTCAATGCCTCTGCCGCCATGATCTTCTCCTTCTTCGTCGCCATGGTGCTGACGCCCTGGCTGATGAAAATCATCGCCGGCCGCAAGGCGTCGCAGGGCGCCGATGGCGAGAGCCATGGCATCGCCCATGATCACGGGCATGGCGAAGGCATTCTCGGCAAGCTCTACCGCAAGGTCGCGGCACCCGTCGTCGCCAACCGCAAATCGGCCTGGACGCTGCTGTTGACGGTCGGCGTTCTGACGCTCGGTTCGATGATGCTCTTCTTCACCAAGACGGTGACGGTCAAGCTCCTGCCCTTCGACAACAAGTCCGAATTCCAGGTCGTGGTCGACCTGCCCGAGGGCGCGACGCTGGAGCGGACCGAGCGGGTCCTGATGGATGCTGCCGACCGTCTGGCGGCTTTGCCCGAGGCGACGTCGATCCAGCTCTATGGCGGTACGGCCGCGCCGTTCAACTTCAACGGCCTGGTGCGCCACTACTATCTGCGCAACCGCCCGGAACTGGGCGATCTCCAGGTCAATCTGGAAGCCAAGCACCATCGCGACCGCTCCTCCCACGAGATCGCCCTGGAGGCGCGTGCGCTTCTGGCGGATATCGACATGCCCGAGGGGACGGCTGTGCGCGTGGCCGAGATTCCGCCGGGTCCGCCCGTGCTGGCGACCCTGCTGGCCGAAATCTACGGTCCGGACGCCGAGACGCGCCGAGCTGTGGCGCGGGAAGTGCGCGCGGCCTTCGAGAGCGTCCCTTACATCGTCGATACCGACGACAGTTTCGGCACGCCGCGGCCGCGTCTCCGGATCTCGATCGACCAGGAGAGCCTGCAATATTTCCGGGTCCGGCAATCGGATGTCTATGACACGATCCATGCGCTGATAGGCGGCATGCCGGTGGGCTATTCCCATCGCGGCGAGGGCCGGAATCCGGTCGAGATCGCCGTCGCCCTGCCGCGCGCCGACCGCAGCTGGAGCGAGCGCCTGGCCTCGACGCCGGTGCCGGCCAATTCCCTGCCGGGCGATCGCGGCGTGGTCGAACTCGGCGATGTCATCACCGTGACCGAGGAGCCGGGCTCCTATCCGATCTTCCGCCGTGACGGCCGCTATGCCGAAATGGTAATGGCGGAACTCGCCGGCGAATACGAAGCGCCGATCTACGGCATGTTCGCCGTGGAGGAAGCCCTCGCCGAACGGCCCTGGAGCGAGGCGGTGCCGCAGCCGGTGATCCGGATGTACGGCCAGCCGCCGGGCGATGACGCGGTCACCCTGCTCTGGGACGGCGAATGGGAGATCACCTATGTGACCTTCCGCGACATGGGGGCCGCTTTCATGGTCGCCCTGCTCGGCATCTACGTTCTGGTCGTGGCCCAGTTCGGCTCCTTCCGGGTACCGCTGATCATCCTGACGCCGATCCCGCTGACCTTTATCGGCATCATTTTCGGCCACTGGCTGTTCGGCGCCGCCTTCACGGCGACCTCGATGATCGGCTTCATCGCCCTGGCCGGCATCATCGTGCGCAACTCGATCCTGCTGGTCGACTTCATCCGCCACGGGGCCAGTGCCGACGAGACCCTGCGCGAGACCCTGCTGCGGGCCGGAGCGATCCGCTTCAAGCCGATCCTGCTGACCGCCATCGCGGCGATGATCGGGGCCTCGGTGATCCTGGGCGACCCGATCTTCCAGGGCCTGGCCATTTCGCTCCTGTTCGGTCTGGCGTCCTCGACGCTGCTGACCGTGCTGGTGATCCCGGCCATCTACATCGTCTTCAAGGACCCGGACGCGGCCTATGTGCCGAGCGGATCGGTGGGCCTTGAGACAGAAACCCCGCAATCCGAGACGTAAAGGAGAACACCATGACGATCGGACGCGCAGTCATGCTTCTGGCAGGCACCATGGTCCTGCTGTCGGTTCTGTTGGCCTGGCAGGTTCATCCGATGTGGATCCTGCTGGCCGTGTTTGTCGGACTGAATCTGGTCCAGTCCTCTTTCACCGGCTTCTGTCCTGCCGCGAAGATCTTCAAGGCCATCGGGCTCGATCAGGGGCCGTCCTTCCGCTAGGGCCATCCGGACCCGTCCCTCTGCGCGGCCCTGTCCCCTCGCAGCCGCGCAGAAGAAAGGGCGACCCGGCCGGGTCGCCCTTTCGCTTTTCAGGCATGGCCCGCCCTGTCGGCGGGCGATGGCCCCGGTCAGGCGCTGCCGCGCTTGTGCGCGTCCAGCTGTTCCATCATGGCGTCGAAGTATTCCTTCGCCGGCCCTTCCGGGCTCGTGGTGATGCGGCTCACCAGCCAGGCCGTCACGAGGCAGGCCAGGAAGCCCGGGATCATCGCGTAGAGATGACCGTTCCAGCCCAGGCCGTAGACCCAGATCAGCACGGTCGCCGCACCGGCGATCATGCCGGCGCCGGCACCGGCACGGGTCATGTTGCGCCAGAACAGGCTGAGCAGAATGATCGGACCGAAGGCCGAGCCGAAGCCGGCCCAGGCGTTCGAGACCAGGCCGAGAATATTGCTGTCCGGGTCGAAGGCCAGTCCGATGGCGATCAAGGCCACGGCGAAGACCGAAATCCGGCCGACCAGGACCAGCTCCTTCTGGCTCGCGCTGCGCCGAAGGAAGATCTTGTAAAAGTCCTCCGTCAGCGAGGAAGACGAGACCAGGAGCTGCGACGAGATCGTACTCATGATCGCGGCCAGGATGGCGGCGAGCAGGAAGCCGGCGATATAGGGGTGGAAGATGACCTGCGAGAGCAGGATGAAGATGGTCTCCTCATCGCCCAGAACCGGGACGTCGCCATTGATCACATCGCCCTCGATGGTGTCGAGATCGGCCATCGTCGTGGCATCGGCCGCGACGTCGACGGCCTGCGCGACCTGGACGTTGTCGGCCACTTCGATGTTCTGGCTCTTCACATAGGCGAGGCCGGCCGCGCCCGTCAGGACGGCGCCGATCACCGTGATCAGCATCCAGCTCATGCCGATGCGGCGCATGATCCGGACGTCCTTGAGCGATTTGACCGCCATGAAACGCACGATGATGTGCGGCTGGCCGAAATAGCCCAGACCCCAGGCCATGGTCGAGATGATGCCGACCACGGCGAGCCCCAGGCTCTCCTGCGGGATCATGGACAGATAATCCTTGTCCCATCCTCCGACATCGACGCTCAGCGTGCCCAGCGCCTCGGTCGTCGGGCCGAAGCCGCCGAGCTGGATGATGGTCACGACCGGCACGAGGACGAGCGCCACGAACATGATCACGCCCTGCACGAAGTCGGTCAGACTGACGGCGAGAAAGCCGCCGAACAGGGTGTAGGCGACCACCACGCCCGCCGTCAGGAAGAGGCCGACCTGGTAGTTGAGGCCGAAGGAGGCCTCGAACAGCTTGCCGCCCGAGACGACGCCGGCCGAGGTGTAGATGGTGAAGAAGACCACGATCACCACGGCGGAGAGAACGCGCAGCAGGCGCGTCGTGTCGCCGAAGCGCTTCTCGAAGAAGTCCGGGATGGTGATCGCATCGTCCGCGACCTCCGTGTAGACCCGCAGGCGCGGCGCAACCAGCTTGTAGTTGAAATAGGCGCCGATCATCAGGCCGATCGCGATCCAGGCCTCGGAGAGGCCGGTCAGGAAGATCGCCCCGGGCAGGCCCATGAGCATCCAGCCGGACATGTCCGACGCGCCGGCGGAAAGCGCGGCGACGGCGGGGTTCAGCTGGCGGCCGCCAAGCATGTATCCGGACACGTCATCCGTGGATTTGCGATAGGCGTAATAGCCGATCGCCATCATCAGGATGAAGTAGAGCGCAAGGGAAATCAGCGCTTCGACATCGATAGCTGTACTTGTCATGAACTCGCCTTGGGTCAGGTTTCACGAAGAGATTGGGATTAGGCCCCGTCAGGTACGGGTCTGACCGGTACCATGCACCAGGTATTTGAAGGAAGTGAGCTGTTCGAGGCCGACCGGGCCGCGCGCGTGCATCTTGCCCGTCGCGATACCGATCTCCGCGCCCATGCCGAACTCGCCGCCATCGGAGAATTGCGTCGAGGCATTATGCATGACCACGGCGCTGTCGATGACGTTGAGGAAGCAGGCTGCCGCATCGGCGTCCTCGGTCACGATGGCATCGGTATGGCCGGAGGAATGGGCGGTCACCCAGTCGAGGGCCTCTTCCAGCGAGTCGAGAATCTTCACCGACAGGATGGCATCGAGATATTCGGTATCCCAGTCATCGTCCGAGGCCGGCTTGATGCGGTCGTCGATGGCCACGGCATCATTATCGCCGCGGAACTCGCAGTCCTGCATGCGTTCGAGCAGCTTGGGCAGGAAATCGGTGGCCACGGACCGGTCGACGACCAGGCTTTCCGTGGCACCGCAGATACCGGTGCGGCGAAGCTTGGCGTTGTAGACGATGTCCACGGCCTTCTCGATGTCGGCGCCGGAGTGAACGTAGACATGGCAATTGCCGTCCAGGTGCAGCAGCGTCGGTACGCGCGCCTGGTCGCGCACCAGCGTCACCAGGCCCTTGCCGCCGCGCGGAATGACGAGGTCGACGTATTCGGTGCACTGGAGCAGGTGCTGTACGGCCGCACGATTGGTCGTGTCGACCATCTGGATCGCATTTTCCGGAAGATCGGCTTCGCGCAGGCCTTCCTTCATGCAATCGACGATGATGCGGGTGGAGTTCAGGCTTTCCGAGCCGCCGCGCAGGATCACGGCATTACCCGATTTCAGGCAGAGCGCGCCGGCGTCCGCGCCGACATTCGGGCGCGACTCGTAGATCATGCCGATCACGCCCAGGGGCACGGCGACGCGTTCGATGTTCAGACCGTTCGGGCGCTGGAAATCAGCCAGCACGCGACCGACGGGGTCGGGCAGGGCGGCGATTTCCTCGACCGCTTTCGCGATCGCCTCGATACGGTCGCTGTCGAGCATCAGGCGATCGACGAAGGCATCCGGCTTGCCGGCTTCGCGAACGCTGTCGACGTCCTGGCGATTGGCTTCGAGCAGATCGTTGGCCCGCATCCGCAGGGCGGCTGCCGCCGCGACCAGCGCGGCGTTCTTGCGTTCGGTCGAGGCCGTGGCGAGTTCGCGGGCGGCGTCCTGTGCCTGGCGTCCGAGTTGTTCGATATAGGCTTGCATACGATCTGACATGTCGCTTTCTGAGTTGAATTGTTGGAAGAAAAAGCGGCGCGCGGCAACTAGCGAAGTTCGCAGGCCCGCGCGTACGCGGCTTCAGTGGTCTCGCGCAACAGCTGATCGAGCAGTCCGTCACGGCGAAGCGCGGCGATGCCGGCCTCCGTCGTGCCTTTCTTGCTCATGACCGAATTGCGCAGGTCTTCGAGCGAGAGTTCGGACTGCGCGGCCATGTCGATGGCGCCGCCCATCGTTTCCAGAACGAGGGTGCGCGCCGTTTCTCGGTCGAAGCCCATGGCTTCGGCTGCTGCAACGTAGCTGCGGGCAATTTCAAACACATAACCGGTTCCGCTGCCCGCGATGGCGGTGATCCGGTCAATCTGGTCTTCGGCCTCGACCCAGATGGCGGAGCCCGTGGCCCGCGCCAGCCGTTCGGCGATATCGCGGTGCTTCTCGGTGCAGCGCGCATTGGCAAAGAGGCCGTTCACGCTGCGGCCGATCAGGGCCGGCAGGTTCGGCATGAGGCGCAGGATCGGGCTGTCGCCCAGAACCCCGGCCAGGGAGTCGGTCGAGTAGCCGGCGGCGATCGAGAGCCAGCAGCCGTCCGCGGCCAGGTGCTCGATATAGGCCGGCATCGCGGTGTCGATCTGTTGCGGCTTGCAGGCGATGATAATGGCATCGAAGGTGCGGTCGCCCAGCGCGTCCACGCTCTCCGCATGGCCGGCGCCTTCGGGAACTTTCGACGCGTCGCGCGTCACCGCCGTGAAACGTGCAGCCGGCATGTCCGTGAGCCAGCGCCGTAACATGGCACCGCCCATTTTTCCGCATCCGACGAGCAAAATTTCCATAACCCACCTTGTCCCGCGGCCCGACCGTTCCCGGAAGAAGCCATTCACGCATACAACATGCTCGACGCACCCGGAGGGGCGCATCGAGCTCAGTTCGAGGGGGTACATAGCAAAAAATATTTCGAGTTCAAATGATATTTTCTGCAGTTTCCGGATCGGCCAGCGGCCACAATGGCTTGCTGGATTTCATAAAAAATAAAGGTGATATGGTGAGTTTGCGGGGGCTGGTTTGCAAATTTGGGGGTTGAAAAAATTTGAACCCGAAATAGTTTGCGCAGGAATTATTGCGCTGCGGCAATCCGCGGTGCGTCACTCTGGAGAGTATTAGTGAGCGTCCGCAAACGCATCGTCGTGAAGATCGGTTCGAGCCTTCTGGCCAATGACAGCCGTCTGACCCTGAAATACGCTTTCATGCACGGCTTGCTGGCCGATATCGCCCAGCTGCGCACGGAAGGCTATGACGTCGTGCTGGCGTCTTCCGGGGCAGTCGCGCTCGGTCTCAACGCGATCAACGCCTCTCCTGAGGAGGCGGGCGTGCTCGACAAGCAGGCCGCCGCCGCCTGCGGTCAGCCGCTTCTGCTGAATGCCTATAAACAGGTCGCGCACGAGCACGGTTTCGATATCGCGCAGATCCTCGTCACGCTCGAGGATCTTGAGGAGCGCCGTCGCTTCCTGAATACCAAGAACACGATCCAGCGCCTGTTCGAGCGCGACGTCATGCCGATCGTGAACGAGAACGACACGATCACCACCGAGGAAATCCGCGTGGGCGACAATGACCGCCTGGCGGCGTCGGTGGCGCAGATGATCCAGGCGGATCACCTGATCCTGCTGACCAGTATCGACGGTCTCTACGATCGCGATCCGTCGGACCCGGAGGCCGAATTCGTCGAGACGCTCGAGGATGTCAGCGAGTATCTCGAAGTGACGACCGGTACGAGTTCGCTGGGCAGCGGCGGCATGCTCACCAAGATGCATGCCGCGTCCCTGGCCCAGAATGCCGGGTGCACGACGCTGATCGGCGAAGGCATTATCGAACGCCCGGTCTCGACCCTGCTGAAGAATGAGCGCCGGCATACGACCTGCGTGGCCAAGGGTACGCCGGACTCTTCCTGGGCCGTCTGGCTCGCCAACCGCCTTCACCAGGCCGGTGGTCTGGTGCTCAAGCAGGAAGCAGCCTCCGCCCTGCGTGCGAGCGCGGTCGGCGTCCGCCACGAGGACATCGTCAAGATCCACGGCAGCTTCCAGAAGGGCGACGTGCTTCACGTCTATGGCGAGGATGGCGAGGAGGTCGCGCGCGGCCTGACCAATTTCTCCTCCGACGAGACCATGATCCTGGCGCGTCATGCCGATCAGAGCGTCAAGGAGCTGCTCGGCTACAATGCGCGTCCGGAGATCATCAATCGGGACAATATGGTGATGCTCGAAGACTATCACCTGCCCTGGGATGCCCCGACGCAGGAGCTCCGCCTCGTCGCCTCCTGATGCGATGGACGGCTGCGAACAAGGCCCGGCCGCTTCGGCGCGCCGGGCTTTTTCGTGCGCGCTGCATCGCGCCGTACCGGATGCTGGAATTTTGCCCGCAGCCGGGTCACAATTGGCGCAGTGCAGCAAAACGAAACGGGGCAGGCCGCGATGAGTGGGTCGGAAGGCGCTGAAAGCGCGACGGAAAAGAACCGGCGTCCTACGCCGGAAGAGCTGGCCGAAGGGCTGGTGAAACTGCTCGAGGTCGAGGAGCTCGATACCGATCTTTATCGCGGTCCGCGCAATCCGGGCGGCCGCGGCCGCGTCTTCGGAGGCCAGGTCATCGCCCAGGCCCTGATGTCGGCGATCGGCTCGACGGACCCGGACCGCACCGTGCATTCCCTGCATGCCTATTTCATGCGGCCGGGCGATGAGGATTTTCCGATCATCTACCGTGTCGAGCGCGACTATGACGGCGGCAGTTTCTCGAACCGCCGCATCATCGCCATGCAGCGCGGCAAGCCGATCCTCAACATGACGGCGTCTTTCCAGCGGCCGGAGAAGGGCTTCGAGCACCAGTGCGAAATGCCGGACGTGCCGGAACCGGAGGCGCTGCTCTCCGAGACCGATCTTGTCCGCCAGAACAAGGACAAGATGCCCGAGCGAATCTATCGCTGGATGACCCGTCCGCGCCCGATCGAGCTGCGCCCGGTCGAGCGCTGGTCGCCCTTCGATCCGGTCAAGCGCGACCCGGTCCGGCATATGTGGATCCGCACATCCGGACCGATCGGGGAAGATCCGGTCATGCATCGCGCCGTCCTCGCCTATGCGTCGGACATGGCGCTCCTGTCGACGGCCATGCAGCCGCACGGTGTGACCTGGATGACCGCCAATATGCAGACGGCCAGTCTCGACCATGCCGTCTGGTTCCACGACGATTTGCGCATGGACGACTGGCTGCTCTACGTCACTGACAGTCCCTGGTCGGGCGGCGGCCGGGGCTTTAACCGTGGCCAGCTGTTCACGCGGGACGGGCGCCTCGTGGCGAGCACGGCGCAGGAAGGCCTGATCCGGCTGCGCAAGGACTGAGGGCGGCTCGCCGCCGAACGGAAAAGGGCCGCGCAGATGATCTGCGCGCCCCTTTCTTGCCGGTGATGCCGGGAGGCTAGAGGACCTCGAACAGGCCGGCGGCACCCATGCCGCCGCCGACGCACATCGTGATGACGACGTATTTGGCACCGCGGCGCTTGCCCTCGATGAGGGCGTGGCCGACCATGCGGGCGCCGGACATGCCATAGGGGTGGCCGATCGAGATCGCGCCGCCATTGACGTTCAGCTTGTCGCCGTCGATGCCGAGCGTGTCCTGGCAGTAGAGAACCTGCACGGCGAAGGCCTCGTTCAGTTCCCACAGGCCGATATCGTCGACCGTCAGGCCGAAGCGCTTGAGCAGTTTCGGCACCGCGAAGACCGGTCCGATACCCATCTCGTCCGGCTCGGTGCCGGCGACGGCCATGCCCATATAGCGGCCCAGCGGTGCAAGGCCGCGCTTGGCTGCGAGCTCGGCTTCCATGACCACGACCGAGGAGGCGCCGTCGGACAGCTGGCTGGCATTGCCGGCCGTGATGCAGCCGCCTTCGATGACAGGGTTCAGGCCCTGCAGGCCGTCCAGCGTCGTGGACGGGCGGTTGCCTTCGTCCTTGGCCAGGGTGACCTCTTCCTTCGAGGTCTCGCCGGTTTCCTTGTTGACCACGATCTTGGTGGCGGTCACCGGGACGATCTCGTCGTCGAACTTGCCGGCTTCCTGCGCGGCGGCGGTGCGCATCTGCGACTGGTAGCCGTACGCGTCCTGGCGGTCGCGGCCGATATCGTACCGCTTGGCGACGACTTCGGCCGTCTGCAGCATCGGCATGTAGATATTCTTGTGCATGGCGACCAGGTCGGGGTCGGGCTGCACGCGCATCTCCTTGGTCTGCACCGTCGAGATCGACTCCACGCCGCCTGCGACGACGACGTCCATACGGTCGACGATGACCTGTTTGGCAGCGGTCGCGATCGACATCAGGCCGGAAGAGCACTGGCGGTCCATGGACATGCCGGCGACGGTGACCGGCAGTCCGGCACGCAGCGCCGCGGTGCGGCCGATCGTGTGCTGTCCGCCCTGCAGCAGCGCCGCGCCATAGACGACGTCGTCGACTTCGGCCGGATCGATTTTCGCGCGCTCCACGGCGGCGCGGATCGAATGGGCCGCCAGGGTCGGCGACAGGGTGGCATTGAAGGCGCCGCGATAGGCCTTGCCGATCGGGGTGCGGGCGGTGGAGACGATGACTGCGTCACGCATGATGTTTCTCTCGCTTCTGGGCTTTGACGGCTCTTGCCGGGTGTTTCTATCACGCTCGGCGGATCGCGCGATCCGGCCCGGCATTTCATTATCGAAAAACCGGTATTCGAATATTTGGATTGTTTTTCCCGCGACCTTCAAAAGGCGGGCCTGGGAGTGGGGTTTCGGGTCTCTTGCGGTTTTCTGAGATCGCAGTTTTAGTCGCCCCGGGCCATGCGGTGCAAGAGGGCGGCGAACCGAAACCTCGAAAAATGACGCTCAGCGCTGCTATTCCTGCGAATTTTTTGCCACGATATCCGAATCCGGCAGATCCTGGAGGTGCACTCGGGAGTGGTTCCGCTTCGACGGTGATTCCGGCGACCGATGTTTGCCGGCCGTGATCATTGTGCCCGGGCAGACGCGCCAGCCGCCGCTTGCCGCTTTTCCAAAAATAGGTATGCTTTCTCGGGTCGTTGAAAAAGATGTGCCGGAGCATGAAGCATGGCCTTTGATTTGGAGGCGGGTCCCGAGTTCGACGCAATGCCTGGCTCGCTGGCTGTTATCGGTCGCGATGCGGCTGACCCGCTTGCGCATCCCGGATTCCACCGGTCTGCCACGCAACATTCGACACGCGATGTGCGGGGGCGCCCGATGCGAGGCGCGGTGAAAGCAAAGGGCCTGTGGAGGGCAAATGACTGACACATCATCGCCGACGGCCGCGCCGCCGCTGAAATTCCGGACCAAGTTTATCTACGGGTTCGGTTCGATGGCGTACGGCATCAAGGACGTCGCCTTCCGGGTCTTTCTTCTCTGGTATTACAATTACGTGGTCGGGGCCCCGGCGGCGCTGGTCTCCGCCGCGATCATGGTGGCGCTGGTCATCGATGCGATCTCCGACCCGGTCGTCGGCCAGATATCTGACAGTCTGCGGACGAAATGGGGGCGCCGCCATCCGCTGATGTATCTGTCGGCGATCCCGGCCTCAGTCTCCTTCCTGTTTCTCTGGTTTCCGCCGCCGGGCCTCGAGGGGGCGGGCCTCTTCATCTATCTCGTCCTGCTCGCATCTGCGGTGCGGACTTTCATCACGCTCTACGAGATCCCGAGCTCAGCGCTCGCGCCCGAGCTGGCCACCGATTACGACGAGCGGACAACGATCGCGAGCTACCGGTACTTTTTCGGCTATATCGGCGGGATCGGACTCTATTTCATCGCTCTGCGCTATCTCCTGCCCCCGACCGAAGCGCATCCCTACGGCATCACCAATCCGGACGGCTACGTCGCGTTCGGCCTGATCGGTGCGCTGATCATGATCGGCTCCGTGCTGATCTCGACCATCGGCACCCATCACCGGATCAAATACCTCCGCCAGCTTCCGGCCCCGGAGGTCCGTAACCCGCTCCAGACGCTCATGCTGATGGGCCGGACCTTCTCCCATCGCGGATTTCTCGCCATCCTCTCATTCGGCGTGCTGAAATACACCGCGATCGGGATGAGCTCCGCGCTGACGCTCTATTTCGGATCGCTCTTCTGGGAACTCGACAGCCGCCAGCTTTCCATCCTCGCCCTCGATGCGGCCCTGGCCGCGACCCTGGCGCTGATGGTCGCGCCGCGCGTGTCGAAGATTCTGGGCAAGCGGACGGCGGCCTTCGTGCTGGCGGTCACGGCCATCCTGTTCGCGATCGCGCCGTATGTGCTGCGTCTTGTGGGCAGCTTCGTGCCCAATGGCAGCCCCTGGCTGCTGCCGATCCTGTTTGTGCTGGCCGCGATCTACGCCATGTGCGGGATTTCCTCGGCGATCCTGGTCCACGCCATGATCGGCGATGTGATCGACGACAGTTCGCTGAAGACCGGGCGCAGGGCCGAGGGGCTTTTCTATGCGGCCAATTCCTTCATGCAGAAATGCTCCTCGGGGCTGGGTGTTTTCGCGGCCGGCCTGCTGCTGACGGCGGTGGGGATGCCGGAAGGCGCGCGGACCGCGGGCGTGGAGCCGGAGGTGATCCGGAATCTCGTCTTCGCCTATATCCCGACCATTATCGTGCTTTATCTCGGTGGCGCCTGCTTCCTCTATTTCTACCGGATCGACCGGGCCAGCCACGAAGCCAATCTCGCATCCATCAAGGCGCGGGAAACCGCCCAGGTCACGGAAACCACAACATGATCCGACGTCTCGTCTCACTACGGAGTCCCCATGTCCCTGCGTAATGCCGCCTATATCGCCGGCGCTTTCGAACACCCCACGCGGCTGGCGCCGGACAAGTCGACGCCTCAGCTGCATGCCGAGTGCGCGGCGGGAGCCCTGGCCGATGCCGGGCTGAGCATCGAGGATGTCGACGGCTATTTCTGTGCCACCGATGCGCCCGGCTTCGGTCCGATCTCGATGATCGACTATCTCGGCCTCAAGGTGCGCCATGCCGACAGCACCGAGATGGGCGGCTGCACCTATATCCAGCATGTCGGTCATGCCGCCCAGGCGATCGCCATGGGCAAGTGCAAGGTGGCGCTGATCACGCTGGCCGGGCGGCCGCGCTCGGAGACTGTGATGCGCTTCCGGCCCGGCGCGCCGGAGGGGCAGTTCGAGAACTTCGTCGGCCTGACCAATCACACCAGCTACGGCATGTGCGCGACGCGCCATATGCACGAATACGGCACGACGTCGGAACAGCTGGCCTGGATCAAGGTCGCGGCGTCCCATCATGCCCAGCACAATCCGAACGCCATGCTGCCGAAGGTGGTGACCGTCGAGGAGGTGCTGGAAAGCCCGATGATCGCCGATCCGCTGCACCGGCTCGATTGCTGCGTGACGACGGATGGCGGCGGGGCGCTGGTCGTGGTGGCGCCGGAAATCGCAAAATCGCTGGACCGGCCGCTGGTTGCGGTCCGGGGCGCCGGCGAGGCGACGAAAGGGCCGTCCGGCGGCAAGGGTCTGGACCTGACCGCCTCGGCTGCCGCCCGCTCGGGTCCGGCCGCCTTCGAGGAGGCCGGCGTGACGCCGGCGGACATCAAATACGCCTCGATCTATGACAGCTTCACCATCACCGTCCTGATGCAGCTGGAAGATCTGGGCTTCTGCACCAAGGGCGAGGGCGGGAAATTCGTCGCCGACGGCAATCTCATCTCCGGCACCGGCAAGCTGCCCTTCAATACGGATGGCGGCGGTTTGTGCAGCAATCACCCCATGTTCCGGGGCGGCATCACCAAGGTCATCGAAGCCGTCCGGCAGTTGCGCGGCGAGGCGCATCCGGCCGTCCAGGTCCCCGATTGCGATCTGGCGGTCGCGACCGGGATCGGCGGTTCGCTGGGGGCTCGTCACGGCGCCGCCACGGTCATTCTGGAGCGACAGTCATGAGTCAGCAGAGCGAACGCAAACTCGCCGCGCCGGAGCCGAATCCGGAGACGGCGCCTTTCTGGGAAGCGGCTGCGGACGGGCGGCTCCTCCTGCGCAGCTGCAAGAGCTGCGGGGATGCGCACTATTATCCGCGAACGATCTGCCCCTATTGCGGATCGTCCGACACGGACTGGCTGGAGGCATCCGGCAAGGGCGAGATCTACAGCGTCTCGGTCATGCGGCGCGGTGCCGGGGCGCCTTATGCCGTGGCCTGGGTCGTCCTCGATGAAGGGCCGGCCATGCTGACCAATATCACCGATTGCGATCTCGACGGCCTGGCTATCGGCCAGCGCGTCGAGCTGGTTTTCAAGCCGACGGGCGAGGACAGCCCGCCGGTCCCGATGTTCACGCGAGGAGGGCAGTGAGATGGCAACCATAGACGCACCCGCACCGGCGGACGCGCTCGAGGCGTTCCGGGAAGAGGCGGCCGCCTGGCTGGCGGCGAATTTCCCGCAATCGCTCGTCGGCAAGGAGAATGTCCTGGCGACCGTCGAGGGCGAAAGCCGGGCCTCGCCGGAGGCCATGGCCTGGAAGAAGGCCATGGGCGAGAAGGGCTGGGGTACGCCGACCTGGCCGAAAGCCTATGGCGGCGGCGGGCTCTCCTTCCAGGAAGCGCGTGTCCTGCAGGAAGAAATGGGCAAGGCCGGGGCCTGGAACCCGATCGGCGGCCTGGGCGTGATGATGCTCGGGCCGACCCTGCTGGAATTCGCGTCCGAAGAGCAGAAGAAGCGCCACATCCCGCCCATCTGCCGGGGCGAGATCCGCTGGTGCCAGGGCTATTCCGAGCCGGGGGCCGGATCGGATCTGGCCAGCCTTCAGACCAGATGCGAGGACAAGGGCGATCACTGGCTGATCAACGGTCAGAAGACCTGGACCTCGGGCGGGCAATGGGCCGACTGGTGCTTTGCGCTCGTGCGCACGGACACGACGAAGAAGCATGAAGGCATTTCCTTCATCCTGCTCGACATGAAGTCGCCGGGCGTCGAGGTGAAGCCGATCCGGATGATTTCCGGTACCTCGCCTTTCTGCGAAACCTTTTTCACGGATGTGAAGGTTCCCAAGGAAAACCTGGTCGGCGAGCTCAACAACGGCTGGACGATCGGCAAGCGCCTGCTTCAGCACGAACGGACCAATCTGTCCGGCGGCGGCCGTATGTCCCGCCAGATGGGACCCTCCCTGTCCGACCTCGCCAAGCAATATGTCGGCGTCGACGAGCAGGGCCGGATTGCGGACAGCGATCTGCGCATGCGCATCGTGCGTCACGAGATGGAAGCGAAGAGCTTCCAGGCCACGGCGCGGCGGGTGATGCTGGAATCCAAGAGCGGGAACATCTCCCTAGGCAGTTCAATCCTGAAGAATGTCGGGGCGCGGATCACCCAGGAGCGGGCGGAGCTGACGCTCGAGATCATGGGGATGGCCGGCCTCGGCTGGGAGGGTGAGGGCTTCTCGCAGGCCGAGCTCGGCGCCACGCGCGGCTGGCTCTGGGGCAAGGCCGTCTCGATCTATGGCGGCACGACCGAGATCCAGAACAATGTCATCGCCAAGCGCATCCTCGGGATGCTGGACCACCAATAGGACCGGGAGAAAGACAATGGCTGTCCTCAATGAAGAGCAGACCATGCTGCGCGACATGGCGCGCGAATGGTCCCGCAACGAGTCTCCCGTCCCGGCCTTCCGCAAGGTCCGCGATGCGGGAGACGCCATCGGCTTCGATCCGAAGGCTTTCGCCGCGATGGCGGAGATGGGCTGGACGGGAGTCGTCATTCCGGAAGAATACGGCGGATCGGACTTCGGCTATCTCAGCCTTGGTCTCGTGCTCGAGGAGACCGGCCGTACGCTGACGGCCAGCCCTCTGGCGACCTCGTCCCTGGCCGCGACGAGCGCGCTCCTGCTGGGCGGGAGCGAAGACCAGAAATCGGCCTGGCTGCCGAAGATCGCCAGCGGAGAGCTGATCGCTGCCCTCGCCGTCGACGAGGGGCCGCGTCATGACCCGGCAAAAATCGAGGCGCGAGCGGAGGTGTCCGGCGATGGCTGGGCGCTGAGCGGAACGAAAGCCTTCGTCGCCGAAGGCGATGCGGCCGGCCTCTTCATCGTGGCCGCCCGCACCGAAGCCGGGATCGGCCTCTTTCTGGTGCCGGCCGATGCGAAGGGCGTGTCGCGCGCTTCCCGGAACATGGTCGATGCGCGCAGTCATGCGGAGGTGGGCTTCGATGCGGTCGAACTGCCAGGAGACGCCCTGCTGGGCGATGCGGACGGTGCGGCCCTGCTCGACCAGGTCCTCGATCGCGCCCGTGCCGGCGCGGCCGCCGAAATGTTGGGCCTCGCTGTCCAGGCCTTCGAGGACACGCTGGAATATCTGAAAACGCGCGAGCAGTTCGGCGAAATCCTGTCCCGCTTCCAGGCGCTTCAGCACCGCATGGCCCACCAGTTCACGCAGATCGAACTGATGCGCTCGGTCGTCGAAGGCGCGCTCGAGGCCATCGATGCGGGCCGGGACGACATCGCGGAAAAGGTCGCGCTCGCCAAGGCGGTCGCCGGCGATACGGTTCACCTGGTGAGCCGCGAGATGATCCAGCTGCATGGCGGGATCGGCATGACCGACGAGCATCATGCCGGCTTCTACATCAAGCGGGCCCGCATCCTCGAGACTGCCTGGGGCAATGCGGCCTTCCACCGGGAGCGTTTCGCGCAAATGGGCGGCTATTGAGCGAGCTGTCGGATAGGCCCGAACCGGCGGTTCCGACAGCGGAACCGCCGGTGACGGAGGCTGAGGGCGAAGCGGCCTACGAGGCCTTCGTCGAGGGCAATCTGCGGCGCAATTACATCGCCAATTTCGCCCACGGCATGCTGGGCATGACCGGGTTCCGCCTGATCATGGCGCCGACCTTCGTGCCGGCCTATCTCTATCTCCTGACCGGATCGCCCTTTCTGGTCGGGCTCGGACAGGCGCTCATGCAGGTCGGTGCGATCGCCTCTCCCGTACTTGGCGCGTCCCAGATCGAGCACCGGCGGCGGGTCATGCCGGCGGCTGTGAGCATCGGCACGATGATGCGTATCCAGATGCTCGGCATCGCGCTCGGAGGCTGGTTCCTGAACGGAACGCCGCTGGTCGTGGCGACCTTCTTCTTCCTCTTCATGCTGGGCTTCTTCCTGGGGTCCCAGCGGGTGGCCTTCCAGGTGCTCATGGCCAAGGTCATCCCGATCCGCATGCGCGGCCGGCTGCAGGCCTGGCGGAACCTGGCCGGCGGCGCGATCGCTGCGGCGCTGTCCTTCTGGGCGGGCATTCACCTGATCGAGAACAATGCCCTCGGAAACGGCTATGCCACCACCTTCATGGTGGCCTTCGTGCTGACCAGTCTCGGCCTGACCGCGCTCTACATCTTCATGCGCGAGCCGGAGAGCCCGACGGTGAAGATGCGAATGCGGGTCTTCGACCGGATCCGGCAGTTCCCGGAACTGCTGAGCGATCGCGACTACCGGAATTTCCTGATCGCCCAGCTTCTGGCCACGATGGGCCGTATCGCGATCCCCTTCTGCATCATCCACGCGGGCTCCGTGATGGAGGTCGGCGGTGCGGCGATCGGCTGGTTCTCGCTGGCCTTTCTCGGGGCGGACACGGTCACCAATCTGGTCTGGGGCACGCTGGGGGACCGATACGGTTTCCGGCTCACCTTCATCGGCACGCTGGCCGTCTGGGCCGCATCCATGGTGGTGCTCATCCTCGCCACCGAGCCCTGGCAATTCTTCATCGTCTTCATCGGACTGGGCACGGCAATGTCCGGATACATGCTTTCCGTGACGACACTCGTGCTCGAGTTCGGGCATCGCGACGATATTCCGATGCGTCTCGCGCTTTCGACGACGGCCGAGACCTCGATGGCGGCCCTTGGCCCGCTACTCGGCGGTCTCATCGCGCTCTTCTTCGGACTGGTGCCGGTATTCTGGCTCGCTCTTGTGAGTCTGCTCGCCGGTCTGGCTGTCATCCTGTTCGCAGTACGCGAACCGCGCCATCTGAATTGAGCGGCTTGCCCTCTAGGGAAAGCGAATAATTCTCAATAATAGTGTCTGAAAAGCCTTCAAGTTTCTTGACTTGATTTCAGGGCATTGTTCTAATCGAAGGTGCGGTATGGAAAAATATACGAAACAGCCGCGCCAGTCTGGGAGGAGATTATGACTGTTAAGGGTTTACTGTGCGCCTCAAGCGCGCTGACTGCCCTCGCATTGACTGCGGCGGGCGGTTCCGCTGCATGGGGGCAAGACGACGATGTGATCATCGTCACCGGCTCGGTGATTCGCGGCACGCCGGAAGATGCGGCGCTGCCGGTCGACGTGCTGTCGGGCGAAGAACTCGCCCGCCTCGGCAATCCGTCGCCGGTCGAATTGATCAAGGCGCTTCCGGTGTCGAGCGGTGTCATCGGCGACACCAACCAGTTCGACAGCCGGTCGCAAGCGACCGAGGGCATGTCCTCGGTGAACCTGCGGGGTCTGAGCCCGCAGCGCACGCTTGTCCTGCTGAACAATCGCCGTCTCGTGCAGGCCGGTACGGGGGTTCCCTTCGTGGACCTCAACCTGCTGCCGCAGGCCGCGATCGGACGCATCGAGGTGCTGAAGGACGGCGCGGCCGCCATTTACGGCTCCGACGCCATCGGCGGCGTGGTGAACTTCATCACCCGGTCCGACCAGGAAGGTTTCCGCTTCAGCGGCGACTACACCTTCGTCGACGGTAGCGACGGCGACTACAATCTGAACGGCAGCTGGGGCCATCAGGGCGACAATTTCAGCGTCATGCTGGCCGCCGGCTATCAGCACCGTTCCGAGCTTCTGGCGATCGACCGCGACTTCGCGGTCCAGCCTTTCGAGAACAATCCTGAAGGTGGCTGGACGGGCGGCGGCAACCCCGCGACCTTCCTGCCGCTCGGCATCATTCCGGGCTTCGGCTTCGGACCGATCGGCGGTCTGCGCGCCGACCCGGATTGTGACGTGCTCGGGGGCTATGTCACCTCGATCAACTGGTGCCGCACGCAGTACACGAGCTTCGACGCGCTCGTCGAGGAAGAGGACCGCTACCAGCTCTGGGGCGATTTCTCCCTCGATCTGACGGACAATATCGAGTGGCGCACCACCCTTCTGCTCGGCAATGACGAGGTTCCGCACTATCGCACCTCGCCGACCTATCTGCTGACCCAGTCGCCCTCGGCCATTGTGGGCGGGTCGCCGAGCGGCTTCATCGTTCCGGCGACGAATCCGGGCTTCCAGCAGCTGGTGACGGAAAATCCGGGCGCCGTGCCGGCCGGCACGCTTGCCGTTCTGTTCCCGACCCTGCTCTTCCGGCCCACGCTTGCGGGCGGCAATCCGGCCTTCGCCGGCAATCCGGACGATCTGGGATCGGCCGTGAGCCAGCGCGAGAATGACACCTTCCGTATCTCGACGGGGCTGAGCGGCGATCTCTCGGACACGATGCAGTTCGATCTGAACGTCACCTATCACCGGTTCGAGCGTTTCTTTAACGGCTATGATTCCTTCGGCGACCGGGTGCAGCTGGCACTGCACGGTCTGGGCGGCCCGAACTGCGACTTCATCACGGGGACGCCGGGTGCCGGGGGCTGTCTCTGGCTGAACCCGTTCGGCAATGCCGTGGCGGGCAATCCGTCGACCGGCGATGTTCGTCCGGGCGGCGCGGCCGTGCCGAACGCGGTCGAGCTGTACAACTGGTTCTTCGTGGAATCGACGACCAATCTCGATACCGAGCTGCTCGCGATCGAAGGCACGATCAGCGGCGAGACCGGCTGGGAGCTGGCCGGTGGTCCGGTCCTCTTCGGTGCCGGTGCGCAATACCGCGAAAACACGTTCGAGGCCCGCTACGGTCCGAACAATAATATCGCGGTCAATCCGTGCCGTGACACGCCGGTGACCGGCAATACCACGTGTAGCCCGCAGACCGGCGCCCTGGCCTTCCTCGGCTCCAATGCCGACGTGGACGCCACGAATGACGTCTACGCCATCTTCGGCGAACTCCAGCTGCCGGTGACCGAGGACTTCAATGTCCAGCTCGCAGCACGCTTCGAGGATTATGGCGGCCAGACCGGCTCGACCTTCGACCCGAAGGTCACGGCGCGCTGGCAGCTCAACGACACCTTCGCGCTCCGGGGTTCCGTGGCGACGACCTTCCGCGGGCCGCCGGCCCAGCAGCTGGTCGATCGCAATGTGACCTCGCTGCAGGTGATCGCCTCGAGCTTCCGTCCGGTGGACGTGTTCGGCAATCCGGCGCTCGAGCCGGAATCGGCCACGAACTACTCGGTCGGTCTGCTGGTCGATACGGGCCGTTTCTCGGCCAGCGTCGACTATTTCCGCTACGAGATCGAGGACACCATCACGGTGGAGCCGCTCTCCGGCATGGTCGCCACGCTGTTCGCCGATCCGGCGAACTGTACCGACCCGGCCTTCGACGGCCTGCGCGAGCGCTTCCAGTTCAATGATGGTGGCGGGGTCCCGGGTGCGGGTACCTGTGCCGCGGCGAACATTGCGCGCGTGCGGACGGAGACCGTCAATGGCGGTGATCTGACCAGTTCGGGTATCGACTTCATCATGAACTACGAGTTCGGCGAGTTCATGGGTGGCGAGCTCAATGGCGGCATCACCGCGACCTACATGATCGGCAATGAGCTCGGCGACGAAATCGTCGAGGGCGTGGTCGTTCAGGAAGGTTTCGACGGCGTCGGTTTCATGAACTTCCAGACCACCGCCTATCCGGTGCCGGAATGGAAGGGGCGCGGCTTCTTCGAATGGAACCGTGCCAATTTCGATGCCCGCGTCACCTTCAACTACATCGACAGCTATCGGGACCAGCGTGCTCTGGCGGGTACGGGGCCGTTTGCGCCGAGTGCCTACATCCCGGGCAATCCGGTCCTGACTCAAGGTTCGACCATCGACTCGCAATTCACGACCGATGTGAACCTTCGCTATCACGTCAACGACACGACGAGCCTGTCCTTCACGGCGATCAATATCACCGATGAGGATCCGAGCTTTGCGCGTCTGGACTACAACTACGATCCCTTCACGGGTAACCCGCTGGGACGTCTGATCCGGATCGGGTTCAACAGCGAATTCTGATCGGCGGAAGTAGTGCCAAAAATTAGGGCCCCGGTCGGAAGACCGGGGCCCTTATTCTTGTGGCGTCATCCGACAGCTCCGCCTGACATGCGGTCGTGATGTCAGCCGGCGCGGAAACGGGCCGGGTCGGCGAACAGGCCATAGGCGATGGTCGAGCCGTAATAGGCGAAGGCGGTCTGCGGCGAGACGCCCTGGATCCAGTCGCGCAGGTCATAGGCCGAGTTGAGCGTACCCATGAGCATCTGGCTGGCCACCAGGGGGTCGATGGCCTTGACCGATCCTTCGGTGATGCCGTCGATCATCATGCCGGCGAAGCGGCGGGCCATGCGGTTGGACCGGTCGAGCACGTCGTCGCGCAACTCGTTCGGCAGGGCCTGAAGGGCCGTCGTCCGCAGAAGCGGGAATTCGGAAAACATCTGCACGTTCAACAGGGTCGCGATCGAGGAGCAGAGCTGTTGCCAGTGATCGCCGCCGGCGTTTGTGGCGGCTCGCTGTACCAGGGAGACGCGCCCATAGCTTCGGCGGAAGCACTCCAGTACCAGCTCGTCCTTGGCCTCGAGGTGGTGATAGAAACTGCCCTTGGTGACATTCAGTTCCGAGGCGATCTGTTCGACCGAGGCGCCGCGATAGCCGCGCTCATTGATGAGGAAGGTCGCGGCGCGTGCGAAATTGCCCGGCATGCCTTCGATGCCGACCTTCAGCTCGGCCTCGTCGATCTCCAGCAGGTCCGGATGCCAGCGCGCCTTCTCCGGCGCGATACCGTTTTCGAAGATCTCGATGAGGCGATGGGAGACGCGGTCGTAATCCCCGGTCGAATACTGCGTCAGCCAGGCCGGCAGCCAGAACATGTTCTGGACCAGGACATGGGCGCGGATCGTGGCGAGAATCTTCTCTTCTGCCGTGCGCGGGACGTCGAAAAAGGTGCGCAGCTTGCGGAAGACGGAAATATAGCGCTGCGTCAGATCGGTATTATAGGGCTCGTTCAGGGCCCGGATGTCGGACAGGATCGCGATCGGACGTTCCTCGTCCGCATTGATGCGGGCCTGCAGGGCGAAATTCTCGCGGATATAATGGGAAACGCGCGCCTGCGGCGTGGGCTTCGCGGCGGACTCGGCGACCAGCGCCTCGATCCGCTCGAGCGAACGTTCGAGGACCGCCGCGGCCAGCAATTCCTTGCGCTTGAAGTAATAGGTAATGCTGGTTGTGTTGAGATCGACGAGCTGCGCGACGTCGACGAAGGTCATCCCCCGCACGCCGTGCCTGTTGATCAGGGTCGCGGCGGCGTCGAGGATCATTTCGCGTTTCTGTTCGAAACGTCGTGTTTTTGCGCTCACAGCGCTGTTTTCGGTGCCATTCATTCCATTCGCTTAGCAGAGTTCGTCAGAATCGTCACCTGACGTCATCGCTAGACTTTCTTTCTTTGCGCCTTTGCATCATAGCAGAAGCGGTATGTATTTTCTCGGGAAAAATGGCCTTCCCGTTTTCCTGTTATATAGCTTTACGTGCGCGTCAAAATTGGGAGTCGTGCAGGTCTCCGGGTTTGCAATTCCAGAACATCAGGTATGCTCGTTTTTCCGATGTATCGCGGGCAGGGACATGCAGGTCCGGCAGACGGTTGCGGGATCGCGGGACGGGTGGAGGAAATCCGGTTGCAGGACGATATCGATCTTCAGCGCCTGGAGGCGTGGCTTGCCTCCCGGATCGAGGGGTTTTCGGGTCCCGTTTCGCTCGAGAAATTTCCCGGCGGGCAGTCCAATCCGACCTATCGTGTCGAGGCGGGCGGGCAATCCTGGGTTTTGCGCCGCAAGCCCTTCGGTCCGACCCTGCCCTCCGCGCATGCCGTGGATCGCGAATACCGCCTGATCGCCGCGCTGCATCCCACCGGATTTCCCGTCGCGCGGCCTTGTGCGCTGTGCACGGACGAGAAGGTGATCGGCTCGATCTTCTACGTCATGGAGCTCGTGAACGGTCGCAGCCTGGCCGACGGCGCGCTGCCGGACGAGACCCCGGAGGCGCGCAATGCCATGTACCGGGAACTCGTCTCGACCCTGGCCCGTCTGCACAGCCTCGATCCGGAGGCGGTTGGTCTGGGCGATTACGGCAAGCCGGGCAATTATTTCGAGCGCCAGGTGGGGCGCTGGACCAAGCAGTACCGGGCGTCGCAGACCGACGACGTGCCCGAGGTGGAAAACCTGATCGCCTTCCTCGGCGAGACCGTGCCCGAACAGACACGCACATCGATCATCCATGGCGATTACCGCATCGACAATGCGCTGTTCGAGCCGGACGGAACCCGCATTCTTGCCGTGCTGGACTGGGAATTGTCGACGCTCGGCGATCCGCTGGCCGATTTCACCTATCTCGCCATGCAATGGGCCCTGCCGTCGGGCGAGGGCGGGGCGGGATTGCTGGGCGTTGATTTCGAGGCCACGGGCATACCGCCGCTAGAAGACATGGTCGGGCTTTATTGCGAGCTGACCGGCCGGAGCGGCCTGCCGGATATGGACTGGTACTTCGCCTATAACCTCTTCCGCCTGGTCGGCATCGTCCAGGGCATCAAGAAGCGCATCATCGACGGCAATGCCTCCAGCGACCGCGCCGAGGCCACGGCGGCGCGCCTGGTGCCGCTCGCCGAAGCGGCCTGGGATTTTGCGCGCAAGGCCGGTGCTCGTCCCGTCGTCTGACCCGTACCCATAGCGCCGGTGCGGCCGGCCCAGCCATGAAGGAAAACGCCCATGTCCCTGTTCAGCCTGGAAGGCAAGACCGCGATCATCACCGGTTCGTCGCGCGGGATCGGCAAGGCGATCGCCGAGGAAATGGCCGAACAGGGCGCCAGGGTGGTAATCTCCAGTCGCAAGGGGCCAGCCTGCGAGGCGGTCGCCGACGAGATCGATGCGAAACACCCCGGCGCGGCGATCGCCATTCCCGCAAGCATCTCCGAAAAGGCCGAGCTGGAAAATCTGGTCGCAAGGACCCGAGACGCTTTCGGCCAGATCGACATCGTCGTCTGCAATGCGGCGACGAACCCCTATTACGGGCCGATCGGCGGTATCTCGGACGAGCAGTTTCGCAAGATCCTCGACAACAACATCCTGTCCAATCACTGGCTGATGCAGATGGTCCTGCCGGAAATGAAGGCGCGCAAATCCGGCGCGCTGATCGTGGTCTCCTCGATCGGCGGGCTTCGCGGGTCGCCGTCCATCGGTGCCTACAACATTTCCAAGGCGGCCGACTTCCAGCTGGCGCGCAATTACGCCGTCGAATACGGCCAGTACAATATCCGCACGAACTGTATCGCGCCGGGCCTCATCCGCACCGATTTCGCCCGTGCCCTCTGGGAAAATCCGGAGGCCGAGAAGGCTTTCAATACCAGCCACCCCATGCGCCGCATGGGGGAGCCGAAGGATCTCGCCGGCGCCGCGGTCTTCCTGGCCTCGGAGGCAGGCGGCTACGTCAACGGCCAGATGATCGTCGTCGACGGCGGATCGACGATATGAGCCGCGATCTACTCTGTCTGGCCTCCGACGCGGTCAGCCATGTCACGGGTCAGGCGCTCGCCGTCGATGGCGGCCTGTCCTCTTCCCGCCCCGTCGCGCCGGCTGCCGTGCGCGCCGTTGAAACACCCCTGAACGAGGTTCGCTAGCCATGACCGTCTATGTTATCGCCCAGCTCGAATTCACCGACGAGGCGCGTTATCGCACCTACCAGGCGGCGGCGACCAAGCTCTTCATCGAGCGCGGCATCCGCGTGCTGGCCGCCGATGAAGCGCCGGTCGTCCTGGAAGGGACATGGCCGGGCGACAAGGTCGTCGTCATGGCCTTCGAGGACGAGGCCGCAGCCCGCGATTTTCTCGAAAGCCCGGAATACCAGGCCATTTCGGAAAACCGGCGGGCCGGCGCCAGATCCGTCGCACTGATGATAAAGGGGTTCTAGATCATGAAATACCGTCAACTCGGCAGCAGCGATCTCGAAGTCTCCGAGATCTCCCTGGGGACCTGGCTGACCTTCGGGGTCGGCATCGAGCACGACAAGGCCCGGGCCAGTCTCGACCGGGCCTTCGATCTCGGCATCAATTTCATCGACACGGCCAATGTCTACGGGCGCGGTGCGGCGGAAAGCGTGCTGGGCGAGATGCTCAAGGATCGCCAGCGCGACAGCTATATCCTCGGCACCAAGGTGTTCGGCGAGATGAGCGAGACCGACAAGGGGCTCTCCCGCGTCCAGATCGAGAAACAGCTCGATGCCTCGCTGAAACGTCTCGGCACCGATTATGTCGATCTCTACCAGTGTCACCGCTATGACGCGGACACCCCGCTCGAGGAGACGATGGAGGCGCTGAGCCGGGCGGTCGAGGCGGGCAAGGTCCGCTATATCGGCTTCTCTGAATGGTCGCCGAAGAATATCGAGGACGCGCTCGCGCTGAAGGGCGTGGAGAAATTCGTCTCCAGCCAGCCGCAATACTCCATCCTCTGGCGCCGCCCGGAAAAGGCGGTGATCCCGCTTTGCGCTGCCAATGGCATCTCCCAGATCGTCTGGTCGCCGCTGGCCCAGGGTGTGCTCTCGGGCAAGTACAAGGCGGGCGAAGCACCGCCGGCGGGTACGCGCGCGACCTCGGACGAGATGAGCGGCTTTATCGGCGGCTGGCTGCGGCCGGAAGTGATCGAGGCCGTCGACCGGATGAAGCCGCTCGCCGAGGAGGCCGGCTGCTCCATGGCGCAGTTCGCGCTTGCCTGGGTATTGCGCGAGCCGAATGTGGCGTCCGCCATCGTCGGTGTGAGCCGGCCGGAGCAGCTGGAAGCCAATGCGGCCGCGTCTGGTCTCGAGATTGACCCCGCGCTATTCGCGAAGGCCGAAGCCATTGCTGCGGAGATTCCCCGACCGTGACGCTCAACGACATCCTGACCGCGGCGCAGGCGAACGAAACCGGCCTGGCGCTCGCAATTCCGCCGACCTGGATGCAGGGCCGCACGGCCTATGGCGGGCTGACGGCCGCGATCGCGCTCGATGCCGCCCTGCGCAGCGAGGACGACCTGCCGCCGCTTCGCTCCGCCCAGATCGCCTTCGTCGGTCCGGTCGCGGGCGAGGTGACGGTCGAGACCCGTCTCCTGCGCCGCGGCCGTACGGCGGCCTTCATCGAGGCGAGCGTCTATTGCGACGGCAAGCTGGGGACGCGCGGACTTTTCGTCTTCATGACCAATCTGAAGTCCGGCATCGACATGGTCGATACCCTGCCGGCCACGTCGATCGCTCTGGACGAGGCGATCCCGGTCAGGCCGCACCCCGATCCAAGCTTCTTCACCAATAATTTCGAGTTCCGCTACGCCGCCCCGAAGCAGGACGAGCCGGCGCCGGAATTCCTGCGCTGGGCGAAGCTGGGCGACCGGACCGGCCTGCATCCGGCGGTCGAGCTGATGGCGATCGGCGATGCCATGCCGCCCGCCGCGATGATGCTGGCCAAGGAGTTCGGCCCGATCAGCTCCATGACATGGATGGTCAATGTCCTGTCCGACGCACCGGCCAGTGCGGACGGCTGGTGGCTGACGCGCTCGGTCGCGGACTATGCCCGCAACGGCTCGTCCAACCAGACCATGCAGGTCTGGAATTCCTCCGGCGATCTCATCCTTTCGGGAATGCAGAGCGTCGCGATCTTCGTCTGACGGCACGAAAAAGGGCGAGCCCGGAGGCTCGCCCTTCGGTCTTTACGAAGCCGGCAGGTTCAGTGCGCAGCCGCCTGGGTCTCGACCAGATCGATAAGGTCGCCCTGGACGATCCCGACATCGATCAGGTGCAGGCCCCAATCGGCGAGAACCTGGCCGTTGGCGACGACGTCGCCGACGATCTCGTCGGTGCGCGGATCGGCCGGGTCGCCATTCACGGTCACGGCGAAATAGCTGCCATGCCCGTTATCGACGCACTGACCGGTAAGCAGGCCGGGAACGCGCACGAAGCCGGTCTCGACCGGCGCGCCGCCCTCTACCCAGGGGCCGGCATCGGCCGATGAGGTGAAGGCGGCACCGGCATTGAGATAGGCGTCCAGTTCCACCGCCTGATTGCCGGAGAGGTCCGCCGGATTGGTGCAGGCGGCCTGATGGCCCTCGGCCTCGACGCGTCCGAAGCGGGAAGTCGGCGGCGGCGGGGCGTCGGCGCGGAAGCTGACATAGCTGACCACGCAGCCGGTCTGGTCCGCCGCGCGGCAGAGCGGCACGGACTGGAAGACACCGCCGCGATCCGCGCCCTCGGGCACTTCGACATTGAAGCCGATCAGAAGGGCGGAAATCATCTGCTCCTGGACGGGCTGGCCGTCGATGCGCCGCGCGATCAGCTGGGTCAGCATACGCGTCCCCTGCGAGTGCCCGATGAGCACGAAGGGGCGCCCGTCATTGTCGTGCTCGAGATAATGTTCGAAGGCGGCGGCTACGTCGCGATAGGCCATGACGCCGTCCGCGCCCATTGTCCCTTCGCCCGTCATCATGGAGCGCAGGGCCGCCAGCGTGACCTGGCGATACATGGGCGCAAAGGGGCGGCAGACCGAATTGAAGCGGGCGAACTGGGCCGCAATGACGCGGTGCTCGGCCGGGTCGGCGACCAGATCGCTGTTCGCCGTCATGTCGGTCGAGACCGTCGGATAGACGTAGAAGCAGTCATAGCCGGGATCCTCGGCCGCGACGTGCGGTTCGACAGTCATCGTGCCGTCGGCCGCGACGACGGTCGTATCGAGATCGATCGCGCAGGCGTCTTCGCGTCCGGGCCGGCACAGCCAGTTGCTGGCCTCGTCATAGTCCGGCGCCTCATAGGCCGGCTGGGTCAGCAGAGCCGTTCCGGCCACTGCAAGTGTCGTCAAAAGCATTGCATGTCTCCCCTAGGCCGCGCCGGCCGCGGCGTCCGCTTCGAAAAGCGGGCGCAGTTCGGCTTTCATGATCTTCCCGTTGGCATTGCGCGGCAGTGTGTCTTTTGCAAACAGGATGCGGACCGGAACCTTGAAGCCGGCGAGGTGCTGGCGCACCCAGTCCTGCAGCTCGGCCTCGGATACGATTAGCCCCGGCGCCAGATGGACCACCGCTGCCGGCTCTTCCCCGAGCGTGCGGTGCGGGATGCCGATCAGGGCGGCATCGGTCACGGCGGGATGATCGTAGAGAATGTTCTCGACCTCGGTCGAATAGATGTTCTCGCCGCCGCGAATGACGATGTCCTTGGCCCGGTCGACGATGTAGCAGAAGCCTTCCTCGTCGAGGCGGGCGAGATCGCCGGTGCGAACCCAGCCATCGGTGAAGGTCTCGGCCGAGGCTTCCGGATTGTTCCAGTATTCCTTCACGATCATCGGACCCTTGGCCCAAAGCTCGCCGACTGCGCCGACGGGCAGTTCGCGGCTGCCGTCCTCGCTCATGATCTTCAGCTCGGCGACCGGGACCGGCGGCCCGCAACTATCCGGCCGGTTGAGATAGTCCTCGGAGGAATGGCTGGTCACCGTGGCCGAGGTCTCCGTCATGCCCCAGCCGTTTCCGGGCAGGGCGCCGAATTCGCTCTTGATGCGGCGGACGAGATCGGGCGCCGCCGGCGCGCCGCCATAGGCGATCGCTTCCAGCGAGGACAGGTCGTACTTGTCCCGGTCGGGATGTTCGAGCAATTGCCAGGCAATGGTCGGCACGCCGCCGGTCACATTGACCTTCTCGCGCTCGATGATCCGGAAGGCCTTCACCGTGTCCCATTTATGCATGAAGACCATGGTATTTCCGGCGAAAATGGCGCCCATCATGCCGGCATTGCAGGCGGTGACGTGGAAGAGCGGGATCACCGTCAGCGTCACCTTGGGCGCCGGTTCCGGCGGGGCTTCGCCGCGTCTCAGGAAGGAGCGCGCCGCCGCATAGCCGGAGGACAGGATATTGGTGGTGATATTACGGTGGGTTCCGAGCGCGCCCTTGGGGTTTCCCGTCGTGCCGCTGGTATAGAAGATCGTCGCATTGTCTTCGGGATCGATCGCCACGCCGGGCAGGTCCTGATCGGGAAGGGACATCCAGCTCCCGGGCGCGCCGATCACCTCTTCCAGCCGGGCCGCGCCGCCTTCCGGATCGCCGTCGCAGCGGCTGACCAGGACGTGTTCCAGCGCGTCGAGACCGGTGGTCTCGGGGCCGATACGGTCCCAGCGTTCCATGTCGCAGACGAGCGCGCGGGCGCCCGAATGCCTCAGCCCGTAGGCGAGTTCGGCGCCGGTCCACCAGGCATTGAGCGGAACGACCACGGCACCGATCGCGGTAATGGCGAAAAAGGCGGCCGGCCATTCCGGCAGATTGCGCATGGCCAGAGCGACCCGGTCGCCCTTGCGGATGCCGAGGGATTGCAGGTGATGGGCAAGCGCGGCCGTCGCCCGGAACCAGGCTTCGTAACTGACCCGCTCGTCCTCATAGACCGTGAACAGCGCATCGCCGTGCATGCGACCGTGACGCGCGAGTGCGGCGAGGCTGGGCAGGGCATTCTTCCAGACGCGGGTCTCGACGCCGCGAATGGTCGCGGTCTCCATCTCGAAGCGCATGTCCGGCGCGCAGAGCATGGCCTGCGCCTGTTCCAGGCTGAGTGCGGGCCAGCCCTCCGGCAGTTCCGGCGCAGCGTCCGGCCCACTGCCTTCAGTGTCGTAATTCATCCCCGTAATCCTGTTTTCGGTTTGTTGTCTCGATTATCGATTAAAGAGGCATCTCGATCAATATGCACGAAAATGAAGGGGCGGCCAGACAGGGCAGTGATAGCTGTTGCATTCACTATCGAATGCAGGGTATGCGTCTTCCCGAAATTGAATGTGGCCGGCAAAACGGGCTCAATCAAGAGCTTCACGGCGTGCGCCGGCGCGCTACCCTGACGTCAGAACTGGGACGCCGGACCTTTGCGGCGTGACCCCGCCCATAGGAGGAATTCGCGATGTCCGTAATCACGACCCGCAAGGATGGCGAGGTGCTCGTCGTCACGTCCGACAATCCGCCCGTCAACGCCCTCGGCCAGGCCGTGCGCGCCGGTCTCGCCGATGCGATCGCGGAAGCGGCGGCGGACGATGCGATCAAGGCGGTCGTGATTACCTGCGAGGGCCGGACCTTCTTCGCAGGTGCCGACATCACCGAGTTCGGCAAGCCGCCGGTCGGCCCCTCCCTGCCAGACGTCATCGATGCCATCGAGGCGAGCGCCAAGCCCGTCGTCGCCGCCATTCACGGCACGGCGCTGGGCGGCGGTCTGGAAGTCGCGCTGGGCTGCCATTACCGCATCGCCGTGGCCTCGGCAAAACTCGGCCTGCCGGAAGTGAAGCTGGGTCTCCTTCCGGGGGCCGGCGGCACGCAGCGCCTGCCGCGCGTGGTCGGCGTGAAGGATGCCCTGCCGATGGTCGTCAAGGGCGATCCGATCAGCGCCGCCAAAGCCGAGGCGATCGGTCTGGTCGACAAGCTGGTAGCCGAGGACGGGCTCGCCGGGAGCGGTGTCGCCTTTGCCAGGTCCGTGATCGGCAAGGACAGCCATCCCGTGTCCAGCGCACGCACCGACAAGATCGGCGAGATCGCATCGGACGACGCCTTCTTCGACGAATTCCGCAAGACCCAGATGCGCCGTCTCAAAGGGTTCGAGGCGCCCGAGGCCTGTCTCGAGGCGGTCAAGGCGGCGATCGATCTACCCTTTGCGGAGGGTACGAAGAAAGAGCGCGAGCTTTTCGGCAAGCTGATGACGGGCACCCAGTCGAAAGCGCTGCGCCATGTCTTCTTCGCCGAGCGCGCGGCGGCCAAGATCGACGACATTCCGGCCGACACCCCGCTGATCGACGTCAAGAAGGTCGGCATTCTCGGCGCCGGCACGATGGGCGGCGGTATCGCCATGAACTTCCTGACCGCCGGCTATCCGGTCACGATTCTCGAGCGCGAGCAGGACGCGCTGGATCGCGGCGTCGGAATCATCCGCAAGAATTACGAGCGCTCGGCGGCCAGGGGCCGCTTCACGGACGCGCAGGTGAACAAGGCGATGGGGCTTCTCACGCCGACCCTCGAGATGACCGATCTCGCCGATTGCGATCTCGTCATCGAGGCGGTGTTCGAGAATATGGACGTGAAGAAGGACGTCTTCCGCAAGCTCGACGGTATCGTGAAGGAGGGTGCGATCCTGGCGTCCAATACCAGCTATCTCGATGTCGACGAGATGGCGGCAGAGACGAAACGTCCCGGTTCGGTGCTGGGGCTGCACTTCTTCTCGCCGGCCAATGTCATGCGCCTGCTGGAGATCGTCCGGGCGGCGAAGACCGAGCCGTCCGTGCTCAAGACCGCGATGGCGCTGTCCAGGAAGATCGGCAAGGTCGCCGTCGTTGCCGGCGTGTGCCACGGCTTTATCGGCAATCGCATGCTCAGCCCGCGCCAGCAGGCCGCCAACCAGCTCCTTCTGCAGGGTGCCAAGCCCTGGGACATCGACAAGGCGCTGACCGATTTCGGCATGCCGATGGGTCCCTTCCAGATGTCGGATCTCGCCGGTCTGGATCTGGGCTGGGACAAGGAAAAATCCTCCGGTTCGACCATCCGCGAAGTGCTCTGCGAGCGCGACCGCCGCGGCCAGAAGACCGGCAAGGGCTTCTATGATTACGACGAGAACCGCCGTTCGAGCCCGTCGAAGGAGGTCGAGGAGATCATTGCCGGCTTCGCCGAGAAGTCGGGTCTGCCGCAGCAGGACTTCACCGCGGACGAAATCCGCGCCCGCCTGCTCTTCCCGATGATCAATGAGGGCGCGAAAATCCTCGAGGAGGGCATGGCCCAGCGCGCCTCGGACATCGATACGGTCTGGATCAACGGCTATGGCTGGCCGGCCTATACCGGCGGTCCGATGTTCTGGGCCGACACGATCGGTCTGGAAGCGGTGGTCGAGGGGCTCAAGGCCGCCGGCAAGGGCGACGAGATCTGCAAGCTCCTCGCCGACAAGGCCGCGAAGGGAGAAACCTTCAACTGATCCTTGGAGAGAAGTGTCGACCCAGGGGGCTGGGGCGATATCGGAAGGGCGGGCCCGTCTAGCCGGGTTCGCCCTTTTTCGTGCCCGTTTCCGAAAGGCGGGCCGCCAGCTCGGCCCGGATTTCCTCGGAATGCTCGCCGATGCCCGGGGCGCGGCGGTCGTCGCCGATATCGGCACCGGACATGCGGATGGGTGTAGTCACGCCTGGAATACCGTCGCGCTCGACCTGCAGCCCGCGATGGACGGCCTGGGGGTCGGCAAAGGCTTCGGCGACCGAATTGATCGGACCGGCGGGAATCCCGTCGGCCTCGAATGCGGCGAGCCAGTGGGCGCGCGGCTGCGTACGGGTCGTCTCGGCAATTCGGGCGCACAGGGCATCGCGATTGCCGACGCGCTCGGCATTGGTCCGGTTGGCTTCGAAAACCGCCGACTCCAGATCGAGAATGGCGGCGAGCCGTTCGAACTGGGCATCATTCCCGCATGCGATGATGATGTGGCCGTCTGCGCACTCGAAATCGCCGTAGGGGACGATCGAGGGATGGGCATTGCCGATCCGCTTCGGCGATTTTCCGGTCGCCAGATAGTTGAGTGCCTGGTTGCCGAGCACGCCCATCATCGAGTCGAGCAGAGCGAGATCGATCCATTGCCCCTCGCCGGTGCGGTCCCGGTGAGCCAGCGCCGCCTGCACGGCGATCACGCCGTAAAGCCCGGTGAAGACGTCGGCGAAGGCGACGCCGAGGCGCTGGGGCGGGCCATCGGGCTCGCCGGTGATGTCCATCACGCCGCTCATGCCCTGTATGGCGAGGTCGTAACCGGCGCGATGTGCGTAGGGCCCGGTCTGGCCGAAGCCGGTAATGGAGCAGTAGACGAGTCGAGGGTTGCGGACTTTCACGCTCTCCCAGTCGAGCCCGAACTTCTTCAGTCCGTCGACCTTGAAGTTCTCGATCACGACGTCCGCCGTATCGACCAGCTGACGGGCGGTCTCCAGATCGTCCGGATCGCGGAAGTCCAGAGCGATCGAGCGTTTGCCGCGATTGCAGGAATGATAATAGGCCGCCGCGCGCCCGCTTTCATGCTCGATCCAGGGCGGACCCCAGGTGCGGGTGTCGTCGCCGGCCGGGCTCTCCACCTTGATCACGTCCGCGCCGAGATCGGCCAGGGTCTGCCCGACCCAGGGGCCGGCGAGGATGCGGGCGAGCTCGACCACCCGCAAACCGGCCAGCGGCTTGCCCGCGGTCCCGCGAGGCGAGTCGCTCACCGTGCGATCTCGCCCGTATCGAGGAAGGGCGAGGCGTCGAGATCCTCGGCGTCCATCAGTTCGGCGATGCGCTGCAGCGAGGCGATCAGCATGTTCTGTTCCCAGGGTTGCAGCTGCCGGAAGGAGCGCATGAAACCGGCCTGGAGCAGTTCCGGCGATTTTTCGCTCGCCGCTTCCCCCTTGGCGGTGAGGCGTGCCAGCACGACGCGCTTGTCCTTGTCGCTGCGTATGCGCTCAACGAGGCCGGCCTGGGTGAGCCGGTCGAGTATCGAGGTGATCGTGGCCTGGCTGAGCGAGACTTTCCGGGCGATCGCGCTGGGCGACATCTCACCGCCCTTGTGCAGCGTGTCGATGACCACGAGCTGAGGCGCGGTCAGACCGGTCGCCTTCACCAGGCGTTTGGACTGGAGGTCGATCGCGCGCGTGATGCGGCGCAACGCGACAAGGATTTCGTCGTGATCACTCATTCGGTGGACCGTTGTTGTCGTGCGGATCGGTGTACCCAAGAAGTTCGGGCTTTCCAATACGCCTTGCGCCGCAGCGTGCCTGGAAACTGCTTAGAGATCGAAAGAAAAAACTTCGAAAACGTAGAAACTCGCTGCACCGCAATGAATTTGCGCCGGTTTCGAGAAATCGCGTCGGGGTGTTGTTCCTATGTAACGCAGTCAGCAAAATTCTTTATGAACAACAAGTTGCGCCACGTGTCCTTCGTCGTACCGGGATTTTCGGCGGTCCGGTATGTGCTTTCAACTCAAAGAAGCTGTGGCCAATAATCCCGCAAGGCTCTAGACCCTTTAACCAATCTCGAAATTTCGGTCACTGGTTTACAAAAAAGGGGCTTTACCGCGTCATGCTGAAGCAACGTGCACTAACCACGACGATCCTTTCCGCAGCTGCCATTTCGGTCGCCGCCGCGGGTTCCGCTGCTGCGCAGGTCGATGTCATCACCGTCACCGCCAGCAAGCGTGAAACGACGACGCAGACCGTTCCGATCGCGGTCAACGCGATGAATGAAGAGACGCTCGAGGAACTCGGCGTCGACGTCTTTACCGATTACCTGCAGCAGCTCCCCGGCGTGACCGCGGGCGGTAGCGGCCCGGGTCAGTCCACCATCTATATCCGCGGCCTTGCCTCGACGACGCCGAACCTGACCACGGCGGGCGTGGCCGGCCTCGCACCGAACGTCGCCTTCTATCTCGACGAACAGCCGCTCGCACAGCCGGGCCGCAATCTGGACGTCTACGCTGCCGATATGGAGCGTATCGAGGTTCTCGCCGGTCCGCAGGGCACGCTCTACGGCGCCAGCTCGCAGGCCGGTACGGTCCGCATGATCACGAACAAGCCGGTGATCGGCGAGTTCCTGGCCAGCGCCCAGTTCGGCACCTCCTTCACCGAAGGCGGCGAGATGAGCAATAATGCCGAGGTGATGGTCAACTTCCCGGTCGCCGACAATTTCGCCCTGCGCGGCGTGGTCTATGTCGACAACCAGGGTGGCTATATCGACAATGTCGCGGGTACGCGCGATGCGTCCGAATCGGCCCGCTTCCGTCCGGTCGGCACGATGCGCTCCAATGGCGTCCCGGTTTCCGCCCAGCGCGCCGGCTTCCAGTCGACCGCCGACCTGACCGGTGTGACCTTCATCGAGGCGAACAATACCGGCCTCGTCGAAGAAGATTTCAACGACACGACCTATTCCGGTTTCCGCGTCAGCGGCCTGTGGGACATCAACGCCGACTGGAGCCTGACGGTCGCCCACGCCCAGCAGCAGCTGGACAGCGAAGGCGTCTTCTTCATGGACCCGGAGCTGGACGATCTGCAGATCCAGCGTTTCGAGGAAGACGATCTGGAAGACCGCTTCCATAACACCAGCTGGACCCTGGAAGGCCGCGTGGGCATGCTCGACATGGTCTATACCGGTGCCTTCACGGACCGCGAGACCAATCAGCGCGTCGACTATTCCGACTATCTCTTCGTCGGCCAGTATCTGCCCTATTACATCTGCGACGGCTCTGTGACCTATCCGGGCGCTCTGGACCCGGCCGGCACCTGCCAGGCCCCCAATCTGTTCGTGGATTCGCGTACGGAAACGGAAGTCTTCACGCAGGAGATTCGCTTCAATACGCCGGAAGAGCATCGCATCCGCGCGACTTTCGGCGCTTTCTATTCCGATCTGGAACTGCGTGAGCTGAACGACTTCACCTATCCGGGTTCGACCCAGGCCATCGCCTTCAACAGCGAAACCGGCTTCGGTCCGAACTACCCGCTGACCAATACGGCGGTAACGGGCGAGATCGGCAATGCCTCTCCGGGCTATTTCTCCGATCCGGGGCCTTTCCCGGAAGGCGTAATCTTCCGCAACGATATCCTGCGCACGGACGAGCAGCTCGGCGTCTTCGGTGAAGCGACCTTCGACATCACCGATCAGCTGGCCTTCACGCTGGGCGCGCGCTGGTACGATATCGAAGTCGACATGGAAGGCAGTGCTAACTCCTCCTTCTTCAACTTCGGCCAGACGACCGATGCGCAAGCTTTCGGTACCAATATCTCGGCGCTCTATGCGCCGGACAATCCGTTCGGAAATCCGGATGCGGCGGCGACCAGCGGCACCATCTTCAAGGGTACGCTCACCTGGACGCCGAACGACGATCTGCTCTTCTACGTCACGGCGTCGGAAGGCTTCCGTCCGGGTCTGCTCAACCGTCCCGGCGGCGCGGCCGGACCGGGCGGGTACACGGTGCCCTTCGCGCTCGATACGGACGAGGTGACCAATTACGAACTCGGCTGGAAAACGACGCTGTTCGACAACCAGCTGCGCTTCAACGGTAATGCCTTCATGGTCGATATCGAGCGTCTCCAGACGACGATCTTCGACCCGAGCATCACCAACCTCTTCTTCTCGGACAACGCGGCCAATGCCGAAATCCGCGGCCTCGAGGGTGACATCACCTGGGCGCCGGCGAGCATTGAAGGTCTCACCGTTTCCGGTGCCTTCTCGCTGCTCGACACCGAGATCACCGAGGTTCTGACGCCGACCAACGACGTCATCGTCGGTTCCGAGCTGGCCTTCGCGCCGAGCTACCAGGCCAATCTCCGGGCCCGCTACGAGTGGTTCCTGGAATCCGGTCTGACCGCTCACGTGATGCCGCAAATGGTCGTCTCGGACGGATCCGTCAGCGACGTGATCGAGATCAACAAGGTCGAGCTGGACAGCTATGCGACCTTCGCCCTCACGGCCGGCGTCAGCGACGAGCGCTGGTCCGTCGAGTTCTTCGCGAACAACCTGACCGACGAGCGTGCCGAGATCGCGAACAATTTCGTTTTCGACCGCGAGCGCGTCACGGTGGTCCGTCCGCGTACGCTCGGCGTGCGGGTCGCGATCGACTACTGATCCCGGTTGTCACGCGACAATCGACCACAATAATGGAAGCGCCCCGGACCCCCGGGGCGCTTTCTATCGTTGCCGAGCGGAGTCCTGCTTGTCCCAAGCCGCGGAAAGCCATGCCGACATGCTCAAACGCGCCCAGGCGCTGATGTATGAGGGCCAGTTCGACCAGGCCCTGGAAACGGTCTTGCCCGCTCTGGAAGCCGATCCGGACTATGTGGACGGCCTCTATATGGCCGCCGTCTGCGAGCGTTACCGCAAGCGGCCGGAGGCGGCGAAAGCCTATCTCGACCGGTTGCACCGGACCGCGCCGGAATTCGGGCGCGCCTACCAGGAAGAGGGACATCTGCTCAAGGCTATCGGCGACCGGGCCGGCGCGATCCAGGCCTATCGCCGCGCCTGCCAGTTCAATCCCGCGCTGGAAGCCAGCTGGCGGGCCCAGGCCGATTTGCTGGAAGACGCCGGATCGCCGGGCGAGGCCGCCCAGGCCCGGGCCCAGGCGGACCGGCTCGCCGCGCTTCCGCGCGAGCTGATGGCGGTGAGCCATCTCCTGCACGAAGGCAAGCTCCTCAAGGCGGAACAGCTCTGCCGCGCCTATCTCCAGAAGAACAAGCAGGACACGGAGGGCATGCGCCTTCTGGCGGAGATCGGCACTCGTTTCGGCGTGCTCGAGGATGCCGAATTCCTGCTCGAGAGTGCGATCGAGTTCGAGCCCGACAATACCCAGCTGCGCCTCGACTATATCCAGGTCCTGCGCAAGCGGCAGAAATTCGAGGACGCGCTGCGCGAGGCGAAACGTCTTTATGACGGCGATCCCCGCAACCCGATATTCCAGTCGCACTTTGCGATCGAGTCGATGCAGACCGGCGATTACGAAACCGCGCTCGGCATCTTCGACGACATTCTGGCGAAACTCCCGAACGACCCCGCGACGCTCACTTCGCGCGGACACGCGCTGAAGACCTTCGGCAAGACCGACGCGGCGATCGAGTCCTACCGGGCGGCCATCGCGGCCAAGCCCGATCACGGCGATGCCTGGTATGCGCTCGCCAATCTGAAGACCTATCGCTTCACCGACGACGAAATGGCCGAGATGACGGCGCTGGAGCGCCGTCCCGCACTCGGTTTCCAGGACCGCATCCACCTTTGTTTCGCGCTCGGCAAGGCGCATGAGGACCGGGCGGAATACGACCCGTCATTCGCCTTCTACGAGCGCGGCAACGACCTCAAGCGGGTCCAGACACGCTACACGTCCGACCAGATGGACGAGGAGCTGGAAGCCCAGGCGAGCGTCTGCACGCCCGAGCTATTCGAAATGCAGGGCGGCAAGGGCTGTCCCGATCCGGATCCGATCTTCATCGTCGGCCTGCCGCGCGCCGGTTCCACCCTGCTCGAACAGATCCTCGCCTCGCACAGTCAGGTCGACGGCACCCTGGAATTGCCCAATATTCTCGCCCTGTCGCACCGCCTGCGCGGGCGCAAGCGGGTCAGCGACCGCACGCGCTATCCGCGTATCCTGCACGAGCTGAGCGCCGAACAGCTCGAAGAGCTGGGCCGCGACTATATCGAGAACACCCGCATTCACCGGCAGGGCGCGCCCTTCTTCACCGACAAGATGCCGAACAATTTCCGGCATATCGGTCTGATCAAGCTGATCCTGCCCAATGCGAAGATCATCGATGCGCGCCGCCATCCGATGGCGTGCTGCTTCTCCGGCTTCAAGCAATTATTCGCCGAGGGCCAGGAATTCACCTACGGGCTCGAGGAAGTCGGCCGCTATTATCGCGGCTATGTCGAGCTGATGGCGCACTGGGACACGGTCCTGCCGGGCCAGATCCTGCGCGTCCAGTATGAGGATGTGGTGGCCGATCTGGAGACCCAGGTGCGGCGTATCCTCGATTTCTGCGGCCTGCCGTTCGAGCAGGCCTGCCTCGACTTTCACACCACGGACCGCGCCGTACGCACGGCGAGTTCCGAACAGGTCCGCCAGCCGATCTACGACACCGGCGTCGAACAATGGCGCCATTTCGAAGAGCATCTCCAGCCGCTGCGCGATGCGCTCGGCCCGGCGCTGGAAAACTACGCCGACTGAGCCCGAACACACGCGAGGACTGATCCCATGAAAAAGATCGAACCCGCCGTCTTCTTCCCTGCCGCGATACTGGTTTTTGTCGGTGTCGCCTATGCCATCCTGGCCGGGGACAGCGCGGAACAGCTTTTCACCCAGCTCCGCGTGGCGATCACCGAATCCACCGGCTGGCTCTATTCCGTCGGTGTCGGCGCCTTTCTGGTCGGCGCCCTGATCGTGGCCTTCTCCGACTGGGGGCGGATCAAGCTGGGGCCGGACGACAGCGAGCCGGAATACGGCTTCGCGCCCTGGTTCGCCATGCTCTTTTCGGCGGGCATGGGGATCGGCCTCATGTTCTTCGGCGTCGCCGAGCCGATCACGCACTATCTCTATCCGCCCGAGGGCGATCCGGCGACCGTCGAGGCGGCTCGCGAGGCGATCATACTGACCTATTTCCACTGGGGCATTCATGCCTGGGGGATTTATGTCGTGGTCGGACTGAGCCTGGCCTATTTCACCTATCGCCACGGCCTGCCGCTGACCATCCGATCGGCACTCTATCCGCTGATCGGCGACCGTATCTACGGCCCGATCGGCCATGCGGTCGACACGATCGCCGTGCTGGGAACCCTGTTCGGCGTCGCCACTTCGCTCGGTTTCGGCGTCACGCAGATCAATGCCGGCCTGAATACGCTGTTCGATATTCCGATCTCGACCGATATCCAGCTCATCCTCATCGCCGTCATCACGGCCATGGCGACGTTGTCGGTCGTGGCCGGCCTGGATGCCGGCATCCGCCGCCTGAGCGAATGGAATCTCTATCTTGCCATCGCGCTTCTGATCTTCGTCGTGCTCGCAGGGCCGACCCTCTTCCTGATCAGCGCCTTCGTTCAGAATATCGGCGATTATCTCGATCAGCTCGCGACCCTGACCTTCAATGTGGACGCCTATGGCGACGGAGTCTGGGTCAATGACTGGACGCTCTTCTACTGGGGCTGGTGGATTTCCTGGTCGCCCTTCGTCGGCATGTTCATCGCGCGCATCTCGCGCGGCCGCACGATCCGCGAATTCATTTTCGGCGTCTTGCTCGGCCCGACGCTTTTCACCTTCTTCTGGATGACAGTCTATGGCGACAGCGCCCTGCGTCTTGCTCTTGAAGGCACGGGCCAGGCCATCGTCGATGCGGTTTCGAACGGGCAGAGCGAGCTCGCGCTCTTCGCCTTCCTCGATACGCTCCCGCTGAGCTCCATCACTTCGGTGGCGGCCATCATCCTGGTCGCGACCTTCTTCGTGACCTCGTCGGACTCAGGCTCGCTGGTCAAATCGACGCTCGCATCCGGCGGGTCTCTCAATCCGCCGATTTTCCAGCGCCTGTTCTGGGCTATCCTGGAAGGTGTGGTTGCCGCGGTGCTGCTCGTCACCGGTGGCCTGGCTGCCCTGCAATCGGCGACGATCGCGGCGGCGTTGCCCTTCACGCTCGTGATCATCCTCGCCGGCGCCGGCCTTTTCCGCGCCTGGTCGAAGGAAACCGCGCGCCGGGCCGGGGTCAAGACGGCCGCCCAATTGCCGGTCGAGGGGTCTGCCGTGCCGTGGCGGACGCGGCTTGCGCTGATGTATACGCAACCGATCGGCAAGGACGTCGATGCCTTTATCGAAGAAAAGGTCGGGGAAGCCTTTGCGGAACTGAAAGCCGAATTCTCGGAACAGGGTTTCGAGGCTGAGATTTCCGCCGAAAAGGGTCGCGCCGTACTGACCGTGCCGCAGGGCGAGGGACCCGATTTCGTCTATGGCGTCGTGCGCAAGCTCTATGAGGAACCGCACTGGGAAGTGCCGGCGGCCGTCGACGAGAAGGAAGGCGAAGATGACAGCGAGCAGTATGCGCGCGCTGAGGTCTTCATTACCGCGGGCGGTCAGCACTATTGCATCTACGGCTATTCCAAGGTCCAGATCATCCGCGACGTGCTGCGCCACTACGAGCGGCACCTGCAATGGATGCATCATCTGGCCAGGAATATTTGACGTCCGGCCGGGGCCTCTTCAGCAAATATAAAGCTTGCCCAGCTAGATATTTCCCCAGTCGCCCTATGTCTTTCGGGGTGAGCGCATAGCGACTGGGGAAATCATGACATCGAAAACGACTGGCGCTGCGGCTCTGATCGGGTTCGCCGCCCTGTGCGCATCGCCTGCTTCGGCGCTGGATAACGAGATCGGCGGCAAACTCCTCCTCACGCGCGGCATCAGCACGATCGAGGGGAGCGGAGGCGGCGGTCTTGCCAGCTGGGCCCTGATCACCGGCAACGAGACCGATCGCGGCATTGGCGGCACGGCGCACGCGACGCTGGTCGATCTGCCTGATTTCCGGTTCGAGGCCTTCGGGATCGCGGCCGGCTTCTACGATCGCTTCGAGCTGTCCTATACGCGCCAGCGCTTCGACACGCAGGACGCCGGAGCCGCGCTCGGCCTGGGTGCGGGCTTCGCTTTCGAGCAGGATGTCTTCGGCGCGAAGCTGCGTCTGATGGGCGATGCGGTCTACGACCAGGACAGCTGGATGCCGCAGATCGCCGTCGGTGCCAACTACCGACGCAACGACCAGGGCGCGGTCATCGCGGCGGTCGGCGGCGAGGATGACGAAGGCTTCGATGTCTATCTCGCGGCGACGAAGCTTTTCCTCGAACACTCCCTGCTGGTGAATACGACCCTCCGCGCCACGCAAGCCAACCAGGCCGGCCTGCTGGGTTTTGGCGGCGATCGCGAAGACGGTCATACGCTGCAGGCGGAAGTCTCGGCGGGCGTCCTCGTCACGCGCCGCCTGCTTGTTGGCGGCGAATACCGCTTCAAACCCGACAATCTCGGTTTCGCGCGCGAGGACGACTGGTGGGATGTGTTCGCGGCCTATGCCGTGGGCGAGAACCTGACCTTGACGGCGGCCTGGACCGATCTCGGCTCGATCGCGAGCTTCGAGGACCAGCGCGGCTTCTATCTCTCCATCCAGGCCGGTTTCTAGGAGGCCGATCATGACGACCACACGCATTCTGGCCGCAGCTTTCGCGGCCGTCAGCCTGACCGCGGCGGGTCTGGCGCAGCCGGCGCATCAGCAGCCGGGCGAGCTGCCCGTAGACCCCTATACGGTCAGCAATGAAAATGCCGGCGCCGAACCCATCACCGATCCGGCTGTTCTGGCGGCTTTCAACGGAGAGGACGGGATCGCGCGGATCGTCGACCACCTGATCGCGGGTATCCAGGCAGACGAGCGTATCGAGGGTATCTTCCGCGCCAGCGACTGGCCGCGTCTGCGACGCACGCTGATCGAGCAGTTCTGCTACATCCTCGGCGGTCCCTGCGACTATACTGGGCGCTCCATGGCCGCGGTGCACGAGGATCACGGCATCACCACGCGCGAGTTCAATGCGCTGGTCGAGAACCTCCAGGACGCGATGGATGTCGAGGGCGTGCCTTTCCGCATGCAGAACCGTCTCCTGGCGCGGCTCGCCCCCATGCATGACGAGGTGGTGACGCGCTAGTGGGGCGGCTTCATCTCATCCTAACCAGATCGGGCCATGATGGCGGCATGTGGAGAGCCTGTCTCATCCTGCTCGCCGGCGCGATCCTGTCGGCACCGGCGCTGGCCGGCGATCTGACGGTCACCGTCCGCGCGGCGGACGGATCGCCCGTGGCCAACGCCGTGGTCACCGTGCCCGGGAGTTTTGACGGCGCGCCGCCAGCCCCAACGGACCTCGCCATGGCGCAGGAAAATCTCCAGTTCAATCCGTTCGTGCTGGTCGTGCCGGAAGGCGCCGACGTTACCTTCCCCAACCGGGACCGCGTGCGCCATCACGTCTATTCCTTCGCCCGCGGCAATCGCTTCGAGCTGGAACTCTACGGGCGCGAGGAGGAGCGCTCCGTGCGCTTCGAACGCACCGGCATCGTCCCGCTCGGCTGCAATATCCACGACGACATGCTGGCCTTCATCCGCGTCGTCGATACGCCGTATGCGGTGCGGACCGATGCCGACGGCCTGGCCGTGCTCGAGGGGCTACCGGACGGTGCCACCGAGCTGACCGTCTGGCACCCCTTCGGCGATGCACCGGACAACCAGATCACCCTTCCCGTGACCCTCGATGGCGCGGATGCGCCGCAAGTCGAGGTCACTCTGGATCTCGTAAACCGGCACTAGGGCGGTTCCACCATGATCCAGTTCCGGTCCCTGCGCACAAAGTTCGCAATCATCTATGCGACCCTCTTCGGCCTCGTCCTGGCCGCGGTGGCGGCGACGGCTTTCTTCACGGTCCAGCGGGCCGCGACCGGGATCGTGCGCGACGAGATGGCGACGACGGGTCTCGTCTTCGACCGCATTCTGGGCCTCTATTCGCAAAGGCTGGAAGACGCCACCGACCTGCTCGCGCGGGACTTCGGCTTCCGCGCGGCCGTGGCGACCAATGATGCGCCGACGGTCGAGTCCGCGCTCGCCAATCTCCAGGAACGCTATGAATTCGACCTGGCTTTCGTGCTCGACGAGCGGGCCGGCATCGTCGGCCTCGGCTCGGGCGATGTGCCGGTCGGGGTGCAGGGTTTCGACGCGGTTCTGGGCGACCGCGACAGCGCAGGCGGCATGATGCTGGTCGGCGGCGAGCCCTATTTCGCCGTCGTCCGCCCGGTCCGGGCTCCCATGCGGGTCGGCCGGGTGGTCTTCGCCTACCGGCTGGGCGCGCCCGCCTTGCGGGGCATGACGGAGCTGTCGGCCATCCCCCTGTCGACACAGCTCGCCTGGCATGAAGACGCCGAGGGCTGGCGCGGCGCACAGGGGACGATCGAACGCTATGAAGCCCTCTTGGGTGAGGACGGCATGGCGGACGGGCCCGCCGCGAACGGCACCAGCGCGGACGGTGAGGCGCTGATCAGCGTCATCCCCCTGCAGGCCTTGTCGGAGGGAGAGCGCTGGGCGCTCCTGCTCGAATATCCGCTCGCGCTCGCCATGGCACCCTATCGCGCCATCCTGGCTGCGATCGCGGTTGCCGGCGCGATCGGCATGCTGGTTCTCGTCGCGGGCACCTGGCTGCTTGCGCGCAGCCTGACGCGTCCGATCAAGGCGCTGGAAGAAGCTGCCGGGCGACTGGCCGAGGGCGGCACGACGGAAGTTGTGGTCGAAGGGCGGGACGAGATCGCGCGGCTGGCCGAAAGCTTCAACCTGATGGGCCAGCAGATTTCGGCGCGCGAACGCCGCATCACCCATCTTGCGCGACACGATGTCGAGACGGGCATTCCCAATCTGCATGCGCTCGAGCACACGCTCGAGGCGGTCGAAGCAGCGCGCGGCGAGGCCCATGTCGCGGCGATCGGGATCGATCGCTTCCACCAGGTGCGCGGCGCGATCGGTTACAGCGCTTCGGCCCGGATGATCGCCCAGCTCGCCGAGCGTCTTCGCGACGGCGTGCCCGGCGTCTTCGTGGGCCGGATTTCAACCGATACGCTGGGTGCGGTCTTCACGGCTCAGGACGAGCGCGAGGCGCAGCGTGTGACGGGACAACTGGGCGAGCTGGCCGAACAGCCGGTCCTGCTCGGCGCCGAGCGCGTGGATGTACATGCCACGATCGGGCTGGCTGAACGGCATGACGGCGACGGGACGGATCTGACCCTGATCGAATGCGCGGGCGTTGCGGTCGACCAGGCCCGCGAAGCCGGAACCCGGCTGGCGCGGTTCGATCGGGCCGCCTATGGCGACCCGACCGCCGGCCTCTCGCTGATGGGCGACCTCGTTGCCGCGCTCGAAACCGGCGAAATCTTCCTCGCCTACCAGCCCAAATTCGATATCGCCGCCGGTCGCGTCGCCGGTGCGGAAGCGCTGATACGCTGGCAGAGCGAGAGCCGCGGCTTCATCGGTCCGGACGATTTCATCCCGATGGCCGAGGAAACCGGCCATATCGCGCCGCTCACCGTCTGGGTGCTCGACCGGGCCATCCGCGACCAGGCGGCGCTGGCGAAGGTTGGCCATGACTGGCCGGTCGCCATCAATGTCTCCGGTCGGCTGATCTCGGACGCCGGCTTCATTCGCGACGCCGTCCGGCGGGTCCAGGCAGCGGGCGCGAAACTCGTCTTCGAGATCACCGAGACGGCGGTCATCGGAAATGCGGAGGCGGCTCTGGAAAACATCGCGATCCTGCGCGATGCGGGTATCGCGATCGCCATCGACGATTACGGCTCCGGACTGTCCTCGCTGGCATATCTGCAGGCAATCCCGGCGCAGGAGCTCAAGATCGACAAGGCTTTCGTGCTCGAACTCGACGCATCGGGGGACGACCGTCTCCTTGTGAAATCGACCATCGATCTGGCGCACAGCCTCGGCATGAAGGTGACCGCGGAGGGCGTGGAGAATGCGGCCGCTCTTGCGACGCTCGCGACGATGGGCGCGGATATCGCACAGGGCTACCACATCGCCCGACCGATGCCGCTCGCCGATCTTGCGGAGTTTCTGGCGTCAGGCTCGGGCGGTCTCGCCGACAGCGCCTAGATCCATTTCAGCCAGCGGAAGACGAGCGCCTGACCCACGCCGATACCGGCCATCAGGGCGACGACGATGGTGAAAGCCATGCCGGAATCCGTGCCGGGAATACCGCCGACATTGATCCCCAGCAGGCCCGTCAGGAAGCCCAGCGGCAGGAAGAGGGCCGCGATGACCGAGAGCACGTAGAGGTTCCGGTTCATCCGGTCGGCGAGGCCCGAGGCGAGTTCGTCCTTGATGATCTGACCCCGCTCGCGGATCGCGTCGAGGTCTTCGAGATAGCGTGTGATCCGGTCTAGATTTTCCTGCAATCGCCGCCGCGCCGGCGTTTCGAGCCAGGCAAACTCCGTGCTCCTCAGATAGCCGATCACATCCCGCTGGGGCGCGAGATAGCGCCGCAGGATGATGGCGCGCTTGCGAAGGCCGTTGATCGCTTGCCGCTCATTGACGGACGGATTGTCCATGACCGCTTCTTCCAGATCGTCCATCTGTTCGCCCAGCGCGGTCATGACGGGCTCCATGCGCTCGAAGAGACGGCCTGTCAGTGCCGCGACGAACTCGCCGGAATTGCGCGGCCCGGTGCCGTTGGCGAGCCGGTCCTGGATATCGCGGACCGCCTTCAGGCTGCGCAGCTGGACGCTGACGATGCGCGAGCGGTCCACCCAGAGGCGGACCGAGACCATGTCTTCGGGATCGGCGTCGGCATTGAGATTGACGCCGCGCAGGATGAGCAGTGCCCCCTGGTCGAACTCGACGATGCGGGGGCGTGTCTCCTCGGCGAGGAGGGCTTCGATGATGAGGGGGTCGAGATAGCTGATCTCGGTCTCGATCCAGTGCCGGGCTTCCGGATGCCGGCCGTCCAGGTGGACCCAGGCCAGCGTATCGGCCGCGATCGAATGCGTCGCTTCGTCCGAGGTCAGAAGCGCGCCGTGACCATCGCCGCGGACCTCCGCAGCGTAGAGAATGCCGTTCTGCTCAGACATCGGCATCTCCGGTCTGCGCGGCGCCGGAGCGGATATGCAGGTCGCGTTGCGGGAAGGGGATTTCGATGCCGTTTTCGCGGAATTTGCGCCAGATCGCGAACATCACATCGCTTTGCGGGGCCCAGCGTCCCTGCGCCACGTCCGCGACCCAGAACAGCAGGAGGAAATCGACCGAGCTGTCGCCGAAATTGCGCAGGAAGCATTGCGGCGCCGGGTCCTCGATACACATCGGATGTTCGCGCGCGGCCTCGAGGATCAGCGCATGCGCCCTGTCCAGGTCCGAGCCGTAGGAGACGCCGACCGGGATTTCCACCCGCCCGCGTGTATTCGACAGCGTCCAATTGGTCACCCGATTGGTGATGAAATCCTCGTTCGGGATCAGGATTTCCTTCCCGTCGAGCGTTTCGATCAGCGTGTAGCGCGCGCTCGCCCTGCGCACGAAGCCCGACGTGCCGTCCGGCAGCTCGACGAGATCGCCAGTCTCCATCGAGCGCTCGAAGAGCAGGATGAGGCCAGAGACGAAGTTCGAGGCGATCTTCTGCAGACCGAAGCCCAGACCGATACCGAGGGCGCCGCCGAGCACGGTCAACGTGGTCAGGTCGATCCCCATCAGTTCGAAGGCGATGAGAAAGGCGACGATATAGAGGGCGATCTGCACGATCTTGGTGACGAGCGTGCGCGTGGCAACCTGGACCTTGGACAGTTTCGCCACCCGGTTCTCGACGATGCTCGAGAGGATCGCCGTGCTCCAGAAGATCAGCGCCATGACGAGAAGGGCTCGCAGAACGGTGTAGGCACTGATGCGGGTATTGCCGACCTCGAAGGTGAGAAGCTCGGTGTCGAGATACTGGCGCAGGGTCTCGAACTGGCCGGTCACGCCTGCTGCGACGATGGCGGCGAGCAGGATGAAAACGAGCCAGCTGGCCCAGATCCCCTTGGGTTTCAGTATGGAAAGAAAGAGTTTTTTCATCCGGAATCCAAGTCTTCCAGGTCCTTGCGCCGTCTTTCAGTGCTACTCTGCGCCCTGAAGCGAGGCAAGGAATTGTGGGGCGTCGCGCATTCAGTAATCGCGTCGCCATCGCAGGGAGACGGACGCGTCCGTATCGGCCCGCAGTCGCGAGAGCAGGCTGAGATCCGGGGTCAGGGACCACTCCACCAGGGCTTCGTCGATCGCTGCCGTGCCCGCGGATCCGACCTCGACATAAATATCGTCGCCGATGCGGCGTCCGCCCGTCACCGACAGGCTGCCATCATCATTGGAGGACAGGTCCAGCCGGTCGATCCCGGTGAAATCGCGCAGCTGGCCGGCCACGTCGAGCACGTCCTGTCCGGAGAGCTGCGCGGCCAGTTGTGCGGCCTCCAGAGCTCCCAGCTGGCTGACGGACTGGTCGAAGAGGAGCCGCGACAGGATCTCGTCCTCCGGCAGAGACGGGTCGCTCGACAGGGTGACGGTCGGCGCATTGGCGCGTCCGGTCAGGCGGGCCGTAGCGGCAAATCCGGTTCGCCGGTGGACAGCCGTGAGATCAAGGCGGGCATCGTCGGGCGCGCCATCGAAAGTGACGCTGCCATCTTCCATCGTGAAGCGACGGGAGAAGACGAAGGCCGACCCGTTGAGCAGGTCGGCGGAACCATGAAGAGAGGGCTTCCCGGACGGCCCCGTGACCTGCAGGTCCAGGCCCCACTCGGTGGCAAAGGCACGCGAATTGACATGAATGCCGTCATCCGCGCGAACCCGGTAATCGAGCCGGATCGGCAGGGTTTCGCGGCGTTCGCTCTGCCGACCCTTGGGCAGGTTGATCTCTTCGACATCGAGATCCGGGATCGAGCTGGCGCCATTCAGGGCCGGGCGGATGCGCAATTGCACGAGATCGGTTTCTCCGCTGATGCCAAGGCCCTCCGCATCCAGGCGCAGATCGGCATGGCCGGTCGCCTGAAGGGTCAGGTCAGGGCGGTGGGCTGCGACGAAGCGGTCGAATTCCAGTCGCCCGCGGCCGTCGCGGCCGTTGCCGTCCAGCCGCCATTCGCCTTCGCCGCTGATCCGGCCGTCGCGATCATCCGTCGCTTCGAAACGCACCACGCTCAGGCTCTCTTCGTCCAGCTCGGCATCGATGGCGAGGCCGGCGATCACGCTGCCGGAGGTTTCCGCGACGACATGCCCGTCCCGGACGGAGAGATGACCCTCGATACTCGGCGATGCGCGTGTGCCGCCCACTAGAATACGGGACTCGACACGACCCGATTCCATGCGCGTTTCCACCGGCAGCAGGAGGCTGCCGAGCGAGGTGGCGTCTCCGTTCGCTGTGAAACGGCCTTCGATCGCGGCGCCTTCGGGACCGGCGATGGCAGTGAGGCTGCCGGTCGGTCCTGCGCGCCGGATATGGCCCTCCGCTTCGAGTCCGCCGCCGCTCGCGACAAGAGCGGCGACGGCCGCATCCGCATCGAGATCCAGCGTCAGGCCGAGCGTCAGCGTTTCCATATCCGGCCGGTCGATATCGGCCAGCCCGGTGCCGTCCATGCGTGCGCGTCCGGTCCAGTTTCCATCGGCCAGCTCGAAGCGGCCCTCGCCCGTCAGCGCGCCGCGCAGGAGGGGCAGACGGGCGATATCGGAGGCCAGGCTCGCCGGCAGGGCGCTGACCCGGAATTCGGCGCGGGGCGTTTCCGCGACGCTGTCGTACAGGACGTAAAACTCGCCGCCATCCATCGTCAGCGCGCCGGAGGCATGCACGCCGTCCGAACCGGCGCTGATTTCGACCGGCTCGCTCGAGCGCCAGTCGTGAATGCTCCACTTTCCCGCCGGGCTGAAGCGTGCCTCGACCCCGTCCCGCGCGACGGAGACATGGCCGCTACCCACCAGATCGACGCGGCTGGACAGGCGGCCCGCGGCCGATGCGTGCAGGGTCATGCCGGACAGGGGACCGTCCAGGTCCAGGCGGGCATTTTCCAGATAGGCATTGCCGCGCAGGCGGTCGGCGAGGCGAAGACGGGCGGTCAGCTCGCCGGCCATCAGGTCGGAGCGGGGCGCAGTAAAGCTGGCATCGAGGACCGGCCTGTCTCCGTCGGCAATGCCGATTTCGACATTCAGCGATCTGTCGTCCCGGACGAGACGGGCGTCGAGGCCGGAACGGCCGATACGGCCCTCGGGAACGGAGATTTCGAGCCTGCCGCCGCGGTGGTCGAGGCGTCCGTTGAGCCGGACGGCATCGCCCTCATGGAAGGCCTCGAGCGTCCAGTCGCTGCGGATTGCGCCCTCGTTGATCCGAGTGTCGGCATTGAGACGGGGGCGTGCGAGACCCACCGGACCGGCACCAAGGCGGTCCGTGGAGGTGGTTGTGCGCAGGCTGATGCCCTCGTCTCCGGCCTCGCTTTCGAAGGCGGTCGCCACGCCGCCGCCGATTTCCAGCGCGGTGACCGGCAGTGCGCCGAGCAGTGCGAGATTGCCGTTCAGCCGCCAGTCCGACGCGGTGACGAATTCGCCGTTCGCCTCGAGCCGGAGCCCCGTGGCGTCGGCGGCGAGCTCGCGGGCCCGCCAATGACCCTCGCCCCGCTCCAGGCTGGCCGTTGCGCTCAGTCCGGAGAGTGTCGAACCGAGCGGGCCGGACCAGACAGTCTCCTGCGCATCGAGACGGGCCTCGATACGGTCAGGGCCGTCGGTGCGGGCGGTCAGGCGGGCCGGTCCCTGCGCCATGTCGGTGACGAGCGCCAGATCCTGCAGTGCGAGCTCGCCGGTCAGAAGCGGAATGCCTGTGCGCATATCCCATTGCCCGCTGGCGTTCAGCGTGACGGCGTCCGCCTGCAGGTCCAGCCCGTCAATGCGCAGGGTCCGGGCCGCGGAAAGCCAGGCGAGGCGCGTGGTGAGCCGGGCCGTATCGCCGAGCAGGAGGTCCGTGTCCGCCTGTCCGGTCTGCGGAGCGGTGATGTCCAGTTCCGTCTCGACCGAATAACCGCCGGTGATGCGGGAGAGGGCGAAGGGGCCGGCAAGGCGCGGACTGGTCACTCCGCCCGCGGCCATATCCTCCAGCACGAGTGCGCCGGTCAGATCCAGTCCGGCATCGCGCCGGATCGTTCCGGACCAGCGGGCGGCGCCGAGCGCGATGAGTGCGCCGCTCAATTCCTCCAGGACGGCCGGATCGAGCTCAAGCTCGGCCTGCCAGCCGGGGGCGTTCTGCGCGCGCATTTCCAGGCGCCCGCCGCGGCTTTCGACCGAAAGCCGGGTCAGCTGCAGGCCTGTCCCGGTTCTTGTCCCTGACATCGCCCCGGTCTCGCCCCGGGCGTCGAGATGCCCAGCTTCCGCGAGGGGTTGCAGCGCGTCCGGCAGGAGGCGCCAGTGATTGATGTCCGCATCGGCGCGAAGCTGCCACTGGCCGTTCGACCATTCTCCCTCGCCGGCCGCCCGTTCCTGGCCCCCGCTGCGAAGCATGAACTGCCCGTTGCCCTCTGCGGGCGTGCCGGCAAGACCAGCTTCGATCTCCACGTCTTCATCAGGCAGCCGGACAAGACTGGCGAGCAGGCCCTGTGCGTCTCCGCTCGCAGTTATCCGGCCCGCCAGCTGACCGTCGCCATCGCTGAAGCGGGCGTCCAGGCGGTCGGAATCGCTGTCGGTGGAGACCAGGGTCATGGCGAGCGTGTTCCGGCCCGGAGCGAGCCAGCTGAGATGTCCCTCGAGGGCATATGTGCCGGCCGGGCCGATCACGCCTTCCGACACATCGATCGCGGCGATGGCGACATGCTCGATCGCCAGACCCGGAAGCCCGACGGCTTCGTCGCGAGCGCTTGACGGCGTGGTGTCCGGAACGTCCGTTCCGCCCGGCCGGCGCAGGATGGCGAGGCGTGCCGCCTGTGCGCGGTCGATCCTGAGGGGGCCGAAGAGCAATGTGCGGCCATGCCAGTCCAGCTCGACGTCGTCCGCCTCGAGCCAGAGCCCCTGAGCGTCGACGAGACGGAGCCGTTCGATTTGGAGGCCTGAGAGAAGATCGCCCCGCAGGCCCTCGATCTCGGCCTGACCGGCATTGCCGAATGTGCGCCCTTCCAGGATCGTGCGTGCCAGCCAGTGCCCGGGCGGGGTCATGGCGGCCAGGCGCGCGAAGAGCAGCAGGACGAGAAGTCCCGCGAATGCAAATCCCGCCCGGCGTGCCCAGCGCAGTATGTGCGTCCGCGCGATCATGGTCAGAAAGCCTGTCCGATACTGACATAGACCTGGACGGGGGCTTCGCCGTCGCGACGGTCCAGCGGCGTGGCGAGATCGATACGGACCGGTGCGAAGTCGAAATAATAGCGGGCCCCGAGGCCGAAGGCCGAGCGCATCTCCGACCAGTCGGGCGTACGTTCCGCCGAGGCCGTCGCGGAATCGACGAAGGCGACGGCGCCCCACCGACGGTTCACGCGCCAGCGCAGTTCCGTACTGATCTCCGCCACCGAAAGGCCGCCCAGCGGCGCACCGCTGGGGCCGAGCGGTCCGATGGACTGATATTCGAAACCCCGGGCCGATCCGCCGCCGCCCGCGAAGAAGCGTTCGTCGGCGGGCAGGTCGATGGCCGAGGCGCCGACGAGCGAGCCGGCGCGCACGCGCATGGCTGCGACCAGGTCGTCGCCAAGCGGCTGATAGGCGCTCGCGCTCACTTCGGCGCGGAGATACTGGCCGCTCTCATCGCCGAAAACGGCGGTCGGGCTCACCGTGGCCGAGGCGCGAATCCCGTCGGACGGGTCGAGCGGCGTGGTGCGGGAATCATAACTCGCGACGAGATCGAGCGCGGACGTCAGGAAGTCGCGTTCGCCACTGGCATCGCGCAACCGGGAAGCGTCGAGGCGCGTGCCGGCGCCATAGCGCCGCCGCTCGCCGACGCGGCGATTGATCTCGGCGGAGACGGCGATCTCGTCCTGCTCATAGGCGTCCGTATTCTCCTGGGCGATACCCGCCTGGACGAAAAGCGTCTGGTCGAAGCGGCGCCAGTGCGGCCGCGAGATCTGCGCGGACAGCGAGGTGTTCAGCGTGGCGAGGCGGGCATCGACGATGAGGGTCTCGTCGCTGCCGAAAAGATTGCGGCGCGTCCAGCTGATATCGGCGCCCGGGCCCTCGCTGGTCGAATAGTTCAGGCCTGTCTCGATGGTATGGCGCGCGGCGGGCTCCAGCTCCACCTCGACCGGCCGCTGACCGTCATCGCCGGGATCGCCGAGCGTCACGCGTGCGGTGCGCACGCTTTCCAGTGCATCCAGGCGGCGCTGGTATTCCAGCATGTCTTCCCGGCTGGCAGGTGTCCCGGTTTCCAGCGGCGAGATGCGGGCGATGAAGGGGGGATGCCAGTCCCCTGCCGCGACCCGGACCTGACCATAGGTCGTGAATGCGCCGGGCGCATAGCGGAACCGGACCGAGCCGGTGGTCGAGGCGTGATCGACAATGACGCGCCGCTCGCCGAGCGCGGCATCGGGCCAGCCGGAGGTCTGCAGGGCGTCGAGCCCCCGCGCCTCGGCATCGATGACGGCCTGGGCACGCAGGGGCGCACCGGGTGCGAGCGCAAGCGCGCTGCGTGCCGTCTCCAGCGAGTCCGCATCGGTCCCTGTATCGACGGCGATCTCCCCGATGGTGAAAACAGGTCCGGGCGATACCCGGATGATGGCGCCGGTGGCCGGATCGAGCAGCGGGTCGACCCGCAATCCGTAATAGCCGCGCGATCGCAAAAGGCGGCGCGCCCGGCTGGCGGCGGTCCGGGCGTCGCGCAGATCGCTGGAGGCGCCATTTCCCTCCGATGCCCGCTCGCCGATCACGGCTTCGATGGCGGCGCGCAATTCGGGGTCGTTCACCCCTTCCACGCGCGCCAGCGGCTGCGCCGCCACCGGTCCCGCGACCAGGCCGGAAGCGGCTAGCAGGCAAAGCCAAACTGGAAAAAGGACGGGTCTCACGCTGGTGCACCGATGCTCTGCAACCCCTTATAGGCGGGGCGGCGAGAGCTGTCCCGCACTATTATGGCCGTCCGATGGCGTTCAGACGGCCCGGCTGTGGCGCTGGGCAGCCGGTTCGAAAGCCGGGTCGATACGCGCGGCGATATTGCGCACATAGGGTTTTCCGGCATCGGTCACGATCAGACGGTCGCCCTCGATCCGCGCCAGGCCAGCCGCGATCACGTCCGCGAGCGGTCCGGCATGGCGGGCGGGGTCGATCTGGACGGCGAAGCGGCAGAGAAGGGCGTCGATCTGCGCACCGTCCGCCCGCGTTTCTGCGTCACGGCCGACGCCCCTGACCAGCGCTGTGTCCCCGGTCTCGATCGCCTCGGCATACCGGGCGGGGTCGGTGATGTTCTGGACGTAACCCTGGGCGCATTCCGAGATGGAGGAGGCGCCGAGACCGATGAGTACATCATAGGGGTCGTTGGTATAGCCCTGGAAATTGCGCCGGATCGTCCCGTCGCGCGCGGCTTGCGCCAGCGGGTCGTCGGGGCGGGCGAAATGGTCGAACCCGATACCCTCATAACCCAGCTCCGTCAGCAGGCGGGCCGCGGCGAGCATCTGCTCGAAGCGTTCCTGCGCGCCCGGCAACCGGTTCTCGGGAATGGCTTTCTGATGTTTCTTGAACCAGGGGACGTGGGCATAGCCGAAGACCGAGATGCGGTCGGCACCCATGTCCGCGACGGCGCGGGCCGTCGCCTCGACGCGCTCGATGGTCTGGGCGGGCAGGCCGTACATGATGTCCATATTGATCGCCGCGATCCCGGCCGCACGCAGTTCGGCCGCGGCGGCGGCGACCTGGTCGGCGGGCTGGATGCGGTGGATGAGCGTCTGCACCTCCTCGGACACGTCCTGCACGCCGAGGCTGACGCGGTTCACGCCGTTCGCGGACAGCGCAGCGGCCAGCTCCGGGGTGACGCCGCGCGGATCGAGTTCGACGGCGATCTCCGCGTCCTCTGCGAAGGGGAACCGCTTGCGCAGCTGGTCCATAATGGCGCCGAAACGGGCAGGGCTGAGCATGTCCGGCGAGCCGCCGCCGAAATGGACATGACGCACACCTCCGTCCGCAGGTGCTTCGGCCGCGCGTGCCTCGATCTCGCGGGCGAGGCCGTCGAGATAGCGCGCCACCCGGCTGTCGCGATTGGGGATGGTCGTGTTGCAGCCGCAATACCAGCACATCACGCGGCAGAAGGGGATATGGACATAGAGCGACAGGGCGGGGTTTGCGGGCTGCTGCGTCATCCAGCTCGCCCAGTCGGACCCGTCGACGGTATCGCTGAATGCGGTCGCGGGCGGATAGGAGGTGTATCGCGGCACCGCCTCTAGGGCGAAGCGGGAGAGAAAGCGGGGCTGGGCGGCAGCGTCTGGCATGGTCGGGGCAGTCCGGATTTCGAAGGTCTTCTGTCCCTAACGCGCCGTAGGCGGAAGGGCGATGCGCCGAAAGCGCGCAGGTCCCGGATTGCCATGGCGGACAGCCGGTCGCATGCTTTCCGCCAGCCAAGAGGTCTTCATGCGTTTCCGTTCGTTTGCCGTCATCCTGTGTTGCCTTCCGGTGCTGGCCGTGCTGCCGGCCCGGTCTGCGCAGGCGGATGAGGCCCCGCTCGATGCGGAACCTCGTGCGGGCGTCGAAGTGGAGGCGCGCTATGCGAGCTCCGTGCTGATCTTCCGCGTCGGAGAGATCGAGCTGGAGGCAGTCTTCGGGGCCGAGCGCTACGCAGCGCAGAGCCGCGTGACGGCGGTGGGGCTGGCGGCGCTCTTTACCGATTTCGATATCCGCTCTGAGGTGCGCGGCCGGCCCGGGGAGGGGCCGCTGCGCTACGCCCATGTCGAGCGTACCGGCGACAAGGTCCGCTCCGTATCGGTGGATTTCGGGACCGGCGTGGCGCAGGCTGTGGCGGAGCCGCCCTTCGGCTCCCTCGGTCAGCCGCCGGCGAGCGCGGAAGAACGCACCGGCGTGATCGACCCGATGACAGCCTTCTTCGAGCTCTCCCGCCTGGTCGCCGCCAATGGCGAGGCCGGATGCGTTGGCCGGTTATCGGTTTTCGACGGCAAGCAGCGATATGATCTGCGCCTGGAGGACGGAGGCGCCGAGCGTATACGCACGCGCGCCTGGCGCGGAGAGGCGCGGTTATGCCGGGCCTGGTACGAGCCCGTTTCCGGCTATGATCCGGAGGATTATCCGAGCGAAAGCGAGCTGCGTCATCCGCTCGAGGTCTGGCTGGCCGAATTCCCGGAGGCGGGCGTACACCTGCCCGTGCGGATTTTCACCCGCGCCGGCTTTGGCGGGATCACGATCGAGGCGTCGGAACTGGCTATTCGTTCGGCGCCGCCGGCTGTGGATCCTGATGGCGCCGATTAATCGCGGCCGGTGTGATCGCTGTCACGGTCTGTCCCGATCAGCTCTGATATCCCGGACTCACCATCCGATGGATGGCCCCAAACTCCTCCCGGATACCGGTCCCTCCGGCCCGGGGGCTCGGCGGGATGTGATGACTTGCCCAAGGTGGAGCCCCAACTCTACTTTCACATCCCGCCACTATTCTCTCCCAGACATTGCCCCGTCCTCGTCTCACGTTTTCGTCGCACGTCCTCGTCTCTGGCAGGCAATGCCGTATTAGCCGTTTGCGATCCCGTTGATTGGTTAGGGATATTCCGGGCGCTGCCTTGCGCCTTGCCGGCAATCGCCTGAAGATGCCGTCAAGGTGTGGGGAGGGAAGGATGGCGGCCAGTACTCGGTATCGCGCATTTATCAGCTACAGCCATGACGATGCGCGCGATGCGCACTGGCTGCATCGCGCCCTGGAAACCTATCGCCTGCCCGGGCGCCTGGTCGGCAAGGAGACGGCGAAGGGGCCGGTGCCCCGGCGCCTGACGCCGATTTTCCGCGACCGGGACGATCTGCCCGCATCGGGCGATCTGTCACAATCCGTCCGTACGGCGCTCGGCCAGAGCGATACGCTGATCGTGGTCTGTTCGCCCGCCGCCGCAGCTTCGCGCTGGGTCAACGAGGAAATCCGGGTCTTCCGCGAGGTCAATCCGGATGGCGATATCCTCGCTGCGATCGTGGACGGCGAGCCCGAAGCGGAAACAACCGGCTTGCCCCCGGAACAGGAATGCTTCCCGCCCGCCCTGCTCGAGCCGGGCGAAAGCGGTGCGGCGGTCGAGCCGGTGGCTGCGGACATGCGCCGTTCCGGAGACGGGCGCCGCATGGCTCTGCTCAAGCTGGTCGCGGGACTGCTCGGGCTGAGCCTGGACCAGCTCATCCAGCGCGATCTTCAAAGACGTCAGCGGCGCGTGACTGCCGTCACAGTCGTTTCGGTTCTGATCTCTGTATTCATGGCAGGACTGACGCTGTTCGCAGTTTCGGCGCAATCCGAAGCCGAACGGCGCAAGGCCGAGGCAGAGGATCTGATTGAATTCATGTTGAACGATCTGCGCACGCGACTTGAACCCGTTGGCCGCCTGGATGTGCTCGATGCCGTCGGCGAAAAGGTCATCGAATACTATGACAGCCAGAACCGCTCCCAGATGTCGGACGACGATCTGGGGCGCCGTGCCACGGCGTTTCATCTGCTCGGCGAGATCGATTCCGCGAGCGGCGATCTGGACGGGGCCTATCGGCACTTCACCACCGCCTATGAGGCGACCAGCCGGATTCTGGCGGTCGATCCGCAATCGCCGGCGCGCATCTACGAGCATTCGCAGAGCGCCTATTGGGTCGGCTATTTCGCCCTGACCCGCGAGGACCTCGACCTCGCCGAAGCGCGTTTCATCGAATATCGCGACCTGTCGCAGCGGCTCGTCGAGCTGGAACCCGACAATGTCGAATACCGGACCGAAGCCGCCTATGCGATGTCCAATCTGGGTACGCTTTATGCCGGTCAGCGCCGCTGGCAGGAAGCGCACGACTCCAAGAGCCGCTCCGTCGAGATGTTTCAGGCGCTGGCCGAGCGTGACGGCGCGCCGCCGCAGGCCTGGATCGATCTGGCGACCGGCTGGGCCTGGATGGTTCGCATCAATGAGTATATCGGCGACCGGGACGCCGCGATCGCGGCGGTGCGCGAGCAGATCCGGATTTATGATCTCGGGCTTGCCGGAGAAAACAACTGGCATGTCCGCCGCAGCGCCATGGCGGCCGAATACGCCCTCGCGCGTCTGCTCATTTCCGAAGGCGCGGACAGTTCCGCCGGGGACCTCCGCTCCGCGCTGGAAATCCTCGAAGTCGCATCCTACGAGGCCGATGCCCTGATCCAGCACGACGAGACCAATCTGAACTGGCGCGTCGTTGCGGTTCGTCAGCGGCTCTGGCTGGCGCAGGCGCAATTGCTTGCCGGAAATACGCAAGCGGCCCGTCAGGCTTATTTCGACGCAACGGCCTTCATGACGCACGAGTCCTGGCAGCGCGCGGAGGGGGCACGCTATGACGAGACCCGCATTCACGCCCTGCTGATCGAAGCTAGGCTCTTCGTCGCCATGGGCGATCTCGACTCGGCTCACACCGCGCTGGATCATCTGTTCGGCGCGCTGAACAATGTCGGGAACTGGCAGGACGACCTTGTGCGGGGACCCTATCTCTACGCCGCCGGGAGCACGACGCTGGCCGCCATCTATGACGAGCAGGGGGATGCCGCTGCGGCGGCCGAGGCCCGGCGCATGCTGGTCGAGACGCTGACGCCGATCGCCGACCGGCTGAGCGCCGGTGCGACGAGCGAGTACCTGCGGGCCCGGTCGCAAATTCAACAGGAAATGGCGGTGGCGGAATGATGCATCGTTAGGGTAGGGTGGAAGTCGGTCACGCGGCCGAGTTCGGGGCCGCCTTGTTCATCAAAATCCAAGGGGGGCAGCCATGCCTGGCGTAGATCGTGATTCCTTCGACGGTACGCTTGTACAGTCGGAGCTGACCAATCCGTGTGGTTTCGAGTATTCCTGTACGCAAGTCAGCCTGATCGCGGATGCGAGCGACGGGTTCGTCGTCGCCACCGGCAGCGATCTCGGGCGTGATCCGTTCACCGACGAGGACCTCTCCGACATTTTCGTGACGTTTGCGAGCGTCGTCGCCCAGTTTGCCGGCGAGGATGCCGCCACGATCCGGACGGCCGTGATGTCGGCATTGTCCGGATCCTGGACCGCCGCAGGCGACGTCATGCCGTCGCCCTTCGATCAGAAGGTCACCAAGCCGACCCGCATGGTCTTTCATGTTCACTCGCCGGGCTGGGGCTTTGAAGAGGCGCGTGTCAAGTTCAAGTCCAGCTTCCCGCCCGGGGCTTTCTGCGGCCTGCAATGGCTGACCCTCGACGGCGTGAGCAAGCAGCCCTACAGCTTCCAGCTTCTCGCCCAGGCGACGCCGGCCGTGAAGGGTGTCTATGACTTCGCGCTCTTTATCCGGGTTTCCCAGGAAGCCGGCCTGCAATCCACCCGGCTGATCATCGACCCCCAGGTGGATATCGATCCCTGATCGACGTCGTCCCGAGTGACACCTGCCTTGCCCCCCGGTTCCAGCGGGGGGCAAGCTGCGTACGGCCTGATCCGGAGTGCGTTGCGGTCTGCTGCTCTTTTCGGCTGCGAACAGGGATGCGCCCCGGCGGGCATTGTGGCAACACTTCTGAATGACCGCACGTGATGTCATTCTGGACCGCTTCAACCGTGGCGATCTCGCTCGTGCCTACGATCTTTGCCAGGTCGAGCTGTCACGGCGGCCGGACGATCTCTGGCTGCGCCACCGCTCCGTCCTCTGCCTGATCCGCTCGGGGGCCCTGGAGCGGGCCGAGCAGGAATACCGTGCTTTCCGCCTCGGCGAGGCCCGGCACGACGAGGATTGCCTCGCACTCGGCGCGCGCCTGCTCAAGGCGTTCGCGATGGAAGCCTCGCCGTCCGAATTCGCCGGCAAGGCCCGGAATGCGGCAAGCTGTTATGGCGAGGTCTTCGCTCAGACGCGCGGCCATTATACCGGAATCAATGCCGCCAGCATGTATCTGCTGGCCGGCGACGCGGCGCTCGCGGCCGATTATGCGCGCCAGGTCCTCGCCATCAGCGAGGCCGCGCCGCCGGAGGACGCAGAAGCGGCCTATTACCAGCTGGCTTCACGGGCGGAAGCCTACCTCCTGCTGGGAAATTCCGGTGCGGCGAACATGGCGTTGCGTGCGGCGATGGAGCGCGATCCGCAAAATCACCTCGCCCATGCGACCACGCTGCGCCAGCTGCGACTCGTGGCGTCTGCAAGAGGAGTCTCCGCGCCCTGGCTGGAAACGCGCGCCCCGCCGCGGCCGGCGCATTTCGCCGGTCATATCTTCCCTCTCGGCGACGGACCGGGCGCGCTCGACCCCGCGGCCGAAGCCTCCCTGGCGGACATGCTCGACCGCGTGATCGCCGAGGACAGGATCGGCTCGGTCTATGGTGCGGTCGCGGCCGGCGCGGATATCATGATCGCCGAGGCGGCCTTGCGGGCGGGCTGCGATCTCGCCGTCGTCCTGCCCGTTCCCGCGCAGGCTTTCATCGATACGTCGGTCCGGCCCTATGGCGACGACTGGCTGAGGCGCTGCGAGGCCTGTCTCGACGCGGCTTCGGACATCAAGGAAGCGACGACCGAGCGGCGGATCGTGTCGGAGCTCAATCTCAATCATGCGAGCGCTGTCGCCATGGGGCTGGCGCGGATGCGGGCCGAAGTCCTGGTAACCTCTCCGCGGCAGATACTTCTCTATGACGGGCAGGGCGATACGGCGACGTCGGGGACCGGTCATGACGCCCGGGCCTGGGCGGCCGCCGGGCTGGAACAGCGGATCATTCCCTTCTCCCGTCCCGACGCGACCGGACCGGCTGACACGCCGCCGCGCCCGGACGGGGACGGTTTCGAACCGGCCATGCGGGCCATGCTGTTTCTCGATGTTCGCGGGTCGTCCCGTGTGCCCGACGACCGGATCGCCAGCTTCGTGAACCATGTGCTCGGGGCGCTCGCCGCCTGCTGCGAGGCCCTTGAGGTCCCGGCGCTATATTCCGACAGCTGGGGGGACGGCATGTTCCTCGTTTTCGATCGCGTCGAGGCGGCGGCCGATGCGGCGACGGAATTGCGCAAGGTGTTCGAGGAGGTCGACATGGAAGCCCTGGCCCTGCCGGACACGCTGGGACTTCGGATCGCCGGTCATTACGGCCCGGTCCACATCGGCACCGACCCGCTCCAGAAGCGCCGCGCGCCTTTCGGCGGACAGGTTGCCATCGCGGCACGGATCGAGCAGGCCTCCCTGCCCGGTGCCGTCTGCGTCAGCGAGCCGTTCGCCGCGGTTCTCGCCATGTCGTCGGAAAGCCGTTTCCGGTGTGAGTATCTCGGCCGGATGGAGGTGGACCCGTTGATCCCCGAACTGCCGCTCTATGCCCTGCGCGCCGTGGCGCCGGGCTCGCAGATGGATAGTACGCCGGGCTCAGCTTGAGACCGCCATCCTTTGCAGCAGTTCGGGATCGACCAGTTCGAGCGCGCTTTCGCTTCGCCGCAACAGTCCCTGCCGTTCCAGGGCATTGACCGTCCGGGACGCGGTTTCCCGCGTCGTGTTCACGCGGCGGGCCAGCTCGATCATGGACGGGGCGGGGCGGACCTGCCGGGCGGGACCCAGCGAGCCGGCCGGAGCCGACATGCGCAGCAGCTCGGCATAGACGCGGCCGGTGGCCGACATGGCAGACAGTTCGAACATGCGCTGGGTGGTGTGATTGATGCGCCGGGCCAGGAGCCGGGCGACGGACAGGGCGATCGGTCCGTGCATATTCATCAGGGCCGTGAAGGTGGTCCCGTTATAGCAGGCGAGACGGCACTCGGTTTCGGCAATGATCTCGGTCGTGCGAGGCTGGCCCGTCAGCGTGGCGAGTTCGCCGAAGACGGCCCCGGCACCGAAAGCGTCGATCCAGATTTCCTGCCCGCTTTCCGAGAGAAGCACGACGCGCGCCGACCCTTCCAGCAGGAGGTAGACGAAATCGTCATTGTCATCCTGCGCGATGATCGTCGTATTCGGATCGAACAGGCGGACATCGGCGCTGGCGATCAGCCCGCGGCGGGACGCATCGTCGGGAATGTCCAGTTCGAGAAATGCGTGATTCCACGCTTCATCGAGGACCATGGCCGCTCCTGTCGGCAACACATTCGGGTCGCGATTGTCGGACATGGCGCGGGCGAAGGCCAGTGATATTGCATTGACAATGCAGGCCGGGCCGGTTGGGGCCTCTGCATGCTCGACCGGGCGGTCGTCAGCAGCTAGCGTGAAGTGAACGCTGTTCATGGGGGTCCTGATGCCGTTCGCCAGACTCGTCTTCATTCTGTCCGTTTCGCTGGTGTTTTATCTGGGGGCATGCGGAGAACAGCCGGAAACGGTCGCGCCGCCAGCTGTCGACGACGATGTCGACGCCAATGGCTTTCATGCGGCGACGCCCGGCACCGCCGCTGCCAATCGGGACATCGCGACCCGGCTCGACCTGGAGCAGAATTCCGGTGACCCGCTGGCGCGCCGCGGCTTCATCGCAACCACGCCCGGTCTGGATCTGCGCAACCGGGACGGCAGCCTGATCTGGCGCCCTTCGGATTACGCCTTTCTGGAGCGGGAGACGGCGCCGGACACAGTCAATCCGAGTCTGTGGCGTCAGGCGCAACTCAATGCGCAACACGGCCTGTTCGAGGTCCGGGAGGGCATCTACCAGGTGCGCGGCTTCGATCTGGCGAACATGTCGGTCATCGAGGGCGAAACGGGCCGGATCATCATCGATCCTCTGACGTCCGTGGAGACGGCGCAGGCCGCCATGGCACTGGTCGATCGCGAGCTGGGCGAGCGCCCGGTCTCCGCCATCATCCTCACCCACAGTCATATCGACCATTTCGGCGGTGTGGCGGCGATCGCGGGCGAGGATATTCCCGTCATCGCCCCGGCCGGCTTCCTCGAAGCTGCCGTCAGCGAGAACGTCATGGCCGGGATCGTGATGGGCCGCCGGGCCGGCTATATGTACGGCACCCGCCTGCCGCGCTCGGAACGCGGCCATGTCGGCTCGGGACTGGGCAAGCATCCCGCGCTCGGCGAGCACACGTTCGCGATCCCGGACATCGTCATCGACCGCTCGGGCCAGACGCTCGAGATCGACGGCGTCAGCATGGAATTCCAGTACGCGCCCGGCACGGAGGCGCCAGCCGAGCTGACGGTCTTTTTTCCCGAGCTGAACGCCTGGTGCGGCGCCGAGCTGGTCTCGCGCAATATGCACAATCTCTACACGCTGCGCGGAGCGCAGGTGCGCAACCCACTGGCCTGGTCCGCGGCGATCGACGACGCCATGCTGCGTTTCGGCGACCGCACCGAGGTGATCTTCAATTCGCATCACTGGCCGGTCTGGGGACGCGAGGAGTCCCGGGACTTCCTCACCGCACAGCGCGATACCTACAAATACATCCACGACCAGACCCTGCGCCTGGCCGCTTCCGGGATGACACCCGACGAGATCGCGGAGGCGATCGAACTGCCGGACCGGCTCGCCTCTCGGTTTGCCGTGCGCGGTTATTACGGCACGCTGAAGCATAACTCCCGGGCCGTCTATCAACGCTATTTCGGCTGGTATGACGCTGTCCCGGCCCACCTCGATCCGCTACCCCGGACCGAGGCGGCGCAGCGCTATGTCGAAGCCTTCGGCGGGCTGGAGACGACGCTCGGTCTGGTGGATGCGGCGCTCGCGGCGGACGAAATGCGCTGGGCGGCGGAACTCGCCCAGCATGCGGTCTTCGCCCGGCCGGACTCCGAGGCGGCACGCGACCGCCTTGCCCGCGCCTACGAGCAATTGGGATATCGGGCCGAATCCGCCCCCTGGCGGGATGTCTATCTGTCGGCCGCCTGGGAGCTTCGACATGGCGTGGATGCCGTCGATGCGACCCGGGCAGGTTCAGCCATTCTCGAGGCCATCCCGCTGGACATGTTCTTTTCGGCCATGGCGACCCGCCTGGACGGGCCTGCCGCAGCGGAGGCCGACCGCGTGTTCAACTTCCACTTCACCGATGTGGACGAGCGCTATGTCGTGGAGATCAGCAATGGCGTCATGCATCATCGCGCCGGGCCGCCGGCCGATAACGCCGATGCGACGGTGACGCTGACGCGTGCTTTCTGGATGCGTCTGCTGCAGCAGGAGGCGGGCCTGTTCGACATGGTCGCCTCGCGGGATTTTGCTGTCACGGGCGACCGCCGGGCCCTGCTCGGCTTCTTCGCCCTGCTGGAACAGCCGGAACCGGCCTTCGCTATCGTGACGCCGTAAGCATGCAGCGGAATGTGCCTTTTTGCGTGTGCGACAAAACCTGATTAAGTGCGATCCACACTTTTCGCCGAGGAAGACATGATCCGATCCATCCTGACCGCCGCTGCGCTTTTCACAGCCGCTTCTGCGTCCGGACTTGCCCAGACCGGGCCGTTCGACGCGACCTACGACACGCAGATCCCGTCCATGCGAGACGAGAAGGGCTACGGGTTCGGCGAGGAAATCACTCCGCCGGTCGAGGCGGTCGACTATCTCTATACGCTGGCGGAAGCCGCACCGGAGCGGATGCGCGTGTTCGAATATGCGCGCAGCTGGGAAGGCCGGCCGCTCGTCTATGCGGTGATCGGATCGCCGGAGAATATCGCCCGTCTCGATGCCATCCAGGCCAATCTGCGCCAGCTGGCCAATCCGTCCGGGCTCGACGAAGCTTCGCGCGAGGCGCTTATTGCCGATACGCCGGCCGTGGTCTGGTTGTCCTATGGCGTTCACGGTGACGAGATTTCCTCGACCGATGCGGGTTTGCGCACCGCCTATCATCTATTGGCCTCGCAGGACGATCCGGTCGTCGACACGATTTTCGAAAATACGCTCGTCATGGTCGATCCGACCCAGAATCCGGACGGACGCAATCGCTTCATCCAGAGCTTCACCGCGGCGCGCGGGCTGGAGCCGAGCGATGACCGCTATACGGCCGAGCACGACCAGCCCTGGCCGGGCGGTCGCTACAACCACTATCTGTTCGACCTCAATCGCGACTGGTTCGCCCGGACCCAGCCGGAAACGCGCGGCCGCGTGGACGCCATTCTCGACTGGCGGCCCGTCGTGGTCGTCGACGCCCACGAGATGGGCGGGGACAGCAGCTATTTCTTCGCGCCGTCGGCCGAGCCCTTCAATCCGAACATTTCGGCCAGCCAGCGCGAGGCGCAATCCCTTATCGGCCGCAATAATGGCCGCTGGTTCGACCGGTTCGGCTACGACTTCTACACGCGCGAAATTTTCGACGCGTTCTATCCGGGCTATGGCGATATGTGGCCGACCATGCAGGGCGCCGTCGCCATGACTTATGAGCAGGCGTCGGCGCGGGGCCTCGAATGGCGCCGCCGCGATGGCAGCCTCCTGACCTATGGCCTCGGCGTGGAGCAGCATTTCGTGGCCAGCGTTTCGACGGCGCAGGCCGTGGCCGAGAACCGCGAGCGTTTCCTGCGCGACTTCGTGGCCTTCAGGGCCGGAGGCGGCGGCGACGGCGATCAGGCCGTACTACTGGATCTGGCGTTCAATCGCTGGGGTGCCGAGCGCACCGCCCGCAATCTCGCGGCCCAGGACATCACCGTCACGCGCGTGGCGCCGGGCACCTCCGCCTGCGGTGCACGCTTCCCGGACGGGGCATTCCTGGTTCGCTTCGACCAGCCGTCGGGCCGGCTCGCGCGGACCCTGCTGGAAGCGACGACCGATCTGCCTGCGGATTTCATGCGCCAACAGGAACAGCGCCGGGCTGCAGGCCTCGGTCATGAACTCTACGACGTCACCGCCTGGTCCCTGCCGCTGATGAACAATGTCGCGGCGACCTATTGCCGCCGGGCGCCCTCGCTCGACGGGGAAGCGGTCAATGCGGACATGCCGATCGCTCGCGTAGCCGGCACCGGTTCGGCAGAGTGGGGCTATGCGATTCCGTGGACCGATGCGGGGCAGGCCCGCCTGGTTGCGGCTCTGGCCGCCGAGGGGGTTCCGCTGCGCACGAGCGACCTGTCCTTCCGGATCGGCGATCGGGAATTCCCGCGCGGCAGCGTCGTGGTGCCGCGGCACAGCGCGCCGGCCAGTCTGGACAGCCTGATCACGCGCCTCGCGGCCGAGATCGGTGCCCATTACGAGGGCATGGCCACGAGCTGGGTGGATGAAGGTCCGAACCCCGGCTCGGACAATTTCAGCCCGGTGCGTGCGCCGCGCGTGGCCATGCTCTGGGATGAGGGCACCTCGCCTCTGTCCGCCGGCGCGACGCGCTATGTCCTCGAACGCCGCTACGGCATCCCGGTCGCGGTGATCCGTACCGGCACGGTCAGCCGGGCCGATCTGACCCGCTATGACGTGATGATCATGCCCGAGGCCAGCTGGTCCGGTTACGGCGACGCACTCGGTGCGGGCGGTCGGTCTTCGTTACAGGAATTCGTCCGCGAGGGCGGCGTTCTGGTCGGACTGGGTTCGGCGACGCGCTGGCTGGCGGATGAAGAGGTCGGCCTCCTACCGGCACAGCGGGAACGCGCTGCCGACACGCCCCGTGAAGGCGGCGAGGACGGCGCTGTCGTCGACGGCAGCGTGCTGACCACGGTCGCCGAAGCCCGCGCGGCGGAAGCGGAAACCGGCGCCATGCCGGATTCCTCTCCGGGTGCGCTTGTGGCGGTCGATGCCAATCCCAATGCCTGGATGTCCGCGGGCTACGATCAGGGCGGCTATGCCCTCGTGACCGGGTCCGACATCTATGCGCCGGTGGCGATGGACGAGGCGGATACCGCCCTGCGCTTTGCGGCGCCGGACGAGCTTCTGGCCGGCGGTTATCTCTGGGAAGAGTATGGCGAGCAGCTGGCCTTCAAACCCTTCGTCCTGTCCTCTTCGGAAGGGGCGGGTCAGGTCGTGGCCTTTACCCAGTCGCCGACGACGCGGGCCTATCTGGAAGGGCTGGATCTTCTGCTGCTGAATGCGGTCATCCTCGGACCGTCGCATTCCAGAGCCTTCCGCGACGGCCAGTAAGCGGCCGGCAGATCAGCGGGGCGGCGGCGTCAGTCGCCGCCCTCGATCTCTTCGCGCAGCGCTTCCAGTTCCAGCCAGCGGTCTTCCTTCTCCGAGCGCGCCTGCATGGCGTCTGCGAGCGCCTGCGAGACAGCGGCGAAGCGCACGGAATCCTTGAAGAGCTCGGGGTCCTCGAGCTGTTTTTCGAGATCGGCGATGGTTTCGCTCAATGCGTCGATCTCGCCGGGCAGGAGTTTGAGCGCATACTTGTCCTTGTTGGCCATGCGCCGCCGCTCGGGCCTGGGTTTTGCGGGCTCCGCGGCGGAGGCGGTGCCGCCCGTCTTGCCGCTGTCCCGGCCGTCATCGCGCGACAGGCTTGTCACGCCCTGCCCGCGCTGGGCGAGCATGTCGCTGTATCCGCCCGGATATTCCCGCCAGATACCATCGCCCTCGGCGACGATCGCGCTGGTGCAGACGCGGTCGAGAAAATCACGGTCGTGCGAGACCAGGAAGACCGTCCCCTCATAGTCCGCGATCAGGCCCTGCAGCAGGTCGAGCGTTTCCAGATCGAGATCATTGGTCGGTTCGTCGAGCACCATGAGATTGGAGGGAAGGGCCAGGGCGCGGGCCAGCATGAGGCGCGCCTTCTCGCCGCCCGAGAGGACGTGGACCGGCGTGTTGGCCTGTTCCGGCGGGAACAGGAAGTCCTTCATATAGGCCATGACGTGCTTGGTCCGGCCGGCCACTTCGACCAGCTGTCCGCCGCCCTGGGTCAGCGCCTCGGACAGGGTCCAGTCGTCCTTAAGGGCGAGGCGCTTCTGGTCGAGGCTTGCGATTTCCAGCTTGGTCCCGAGGCGGACCGAGCCTTCGTCCGGCTCGAGCTGGCCGATCAGCATGTTGAGCAGGGTCGTCTTGCCGGCACCATTCGGGCCGACCAGGCCGATGCGCGCGCCGCGTGCGATCTTGGTGGAGAAGTCCTGCACGAGGGTTCGGTCGCCGTAGCGCTTGGAGACATGACGGGCCTCGACGATGAGCTTCCCGGACTCGTTCGCCTGGCTGGCCTCCATTTTCACCTGGCCCTGGGGACCGCGATGTTCTGTGCGCTGGCGCTTGAGGTCCTGCAGCTCGGCCATGCGGCGCACATTGCGCTTGCGCCGCGCGGTGACGCCGTAGCGGACCCAGTCCTCTTCCCGCACGATCTTTCGGTCGAGCTTGTGCATGTCTTCCTGCTCCTGTTCGAGCAGGGTGTCGCGCCAGGCTTCGAATTCGCCGAAACCCTTGTCGAGCAGCCGCGTGCGGCCGCGATCGAGCCAGAGCGTCTTGCGGCTGAGCGTTTCCAGGAAACGGCGGTCGTGGCTGATCAGGACGAGCGCGGAGCGGCAGGCCTTGAGCTCGCCTTCCAGCCATTCGATGGCCGGCAGGTCGAGATGGTTGGTCGGCTCGTCCAGCATCAGGATGTCCGGATCGGGCGCCATGGCGCGGGCCAGGGCGGCGCGCCGCGCCTCGCCGCCGGAGACTTTCGCCGGGTCTTCCTCGCCGGTCAGGCCCAGGCGCTCGAGCAGATAGTCGGCCCGGTAGTCCATATCGCCCGGCGCCAGGCCGGACACGACATAATCACGCAGATTGCCGAAACCGCCCAGGTCCGGCTCCTGTTCGAGATAGCGGACAGTGGCACCGGGATGGATGAAGCGCTCCCCGTCATCCGCCTCGACCAGGCCGGCGGCGACTTTCATCAGCGTCGACTTGCCCGATCCGTTTCGGCCCACGAGGCATAGGCGTTCGCTCTCGGCGATGCTCATATCGGCGCCGTCGAGCAGCGGCGTCACGCCGAATGTGAGGTGGATGTCCTGCAGGGTGAGAAGCGGTGGTGCCATGCGCTCCGGCATACAAGCCCGGACACGGCACGTCACCCATAGCTATCAGGTTCCCGCGGCAAGGTCCGCATCGGTGGGCTCGTCCGGGTCGCGATCGTCCCGCTGCAGGCTCTTGAGAAAGCCCGGCAACAATTCCATGGCGTCGCGCGCCGGCAGGCTCGTCTCCTTTTCGCGGCCCCGCCAGGAGTAATCCCAGAATGAGGTGATGTGCGTGACCGCTGCCAGGTCGCTGCCAAGATTGCCGAAATATTCCGGTGCCTTGAGCAGGAAGCGACGGATGGCGGCGGGGTCTTCGCCGCTGCAGAAACGGGCGAACTCGGTGCGGTATTCGGTGAGGATACCGGTCAGTGTTTTCCAGCGATCGCGGGTCTGGTCGAGGATGAGGCGCCGGCACTGATTGATCTCGCTGGCCTCCGAGGCTGTCGCACCGCGTATGACAAGATCGTTGAGCTCGATGATGAAGCGCCGGAGGTCTGCTTTCACCTCCTCGATTCGCCAGCTGTAATAGAGAATGCCCTTCCAGCCGAAGACGCCGGCAGTGAACTCCTGCGCACTCAGGCCGAGCGTGGCCCGCAGAGCGTCGAGCTGGCCCTCGCTGTCGCCGTCGAGGAGGTGTTCGGCAAAGCGCATGGCGCGTTCGTCGACCTGGCCTGAACCGGCTTCGCCGAAGGCCAGCGAAACGATTTCGGCGATCTGCGCGGCCACGAAACCGCGCATCGCCTTCTGATCCGACCTGGTGATGTTGAAATAGAGGCGCGCGACCGGGTTTTCGTCCTGGGCGAAACGGTCGGCGAGCAGGAAGGGGTCGAAGCTGGGGAGCCGCGCGAGGGCGCGGATCCGCGCCAGATCGTGGCGGTAGACATTGTTGTTCGGACCGACGCCGAGGAATTCCTTCAGACGCGCATCGAAGCGGCTCTCCTCGACGAAGAAGGTATGGCCACCGAGGGACAAATCCTCATGGCTGACCGGGACGATCAGCTTGGTGACGACCGGCCGGTCCGAGGCGATATAGCTCCGTTCCTGGGGGCGGACCGTATGCTTGATGATGAAGCTGGAATTGAGGCGCACGCTGCGGAAGAAGGGCTGGCTTTCATGCGCGACCGTATTCCCGTAGCGGCGTTTCACCGACCACAGGTCGAGAATCCGGGGCGTTGCGCCGCCCTGGACGATCCATCGCAATTGCGTGCGTTCCGATCCGCTCATGACCCAGACATTCGAAGCCCCGACCGGCACAATAGGACCGATAGGTTTCTGGCGGGATAACCGGACTGACAGCGCCGTGCGCCAGAAAAAAACGGGCTGCCGTCGGACCGAAGTCGACGGCAGCCCAGCCGGTGGAACCGGAAAGCGCCTAGGCGGCGCTCGGGGTGAAGAGCTGGGGGGCAGGAATGATCGACCGGTCGCGTCGATTCATGTCGGCACTGCGGGAATCGGAGTCGGCGCCGATGCGCGTGACGCTGCTGAGGAAGTCGGCGAACAGCATCATCGCTTCGCGCGCATTGAGGAAATTCTTGTTGTTCTGCTTGGCCCAGTAGGACCAGTAGCCGGGGACATGGCTGACGACCGACAGATCGCTGCCGACGTCGTAGAACAGGGTCGGGGCGCGCAGCAGGAAATTACGGAAGCCCGCGGCGCCTTCGCCGCGGCAGAACTCGCCGAACACGCGCTCGTATTCGTCCATGACGGAGGTCAGGCTGGACCAGCGATAGCGCGTCTCCTCGATGATGCCGCGGCGCATGTGCTGGATTTCCGAGCGCTCGTGCGCGCTCGCGCCGACCACGGTGACGTGCTTGATCTGGCTGATGAAGGCTTTCAGCGCAGCCAGGGCTTCGCTCATGCACCAGCGGTAATAGAGAATGCCCTTCCAGCCGAAAATGCCGGCCTTGAACTCGGTCGAGGTCATGTCGAGGGATTGCTGGAGCACGCGAAGCCGGCCCTCGACATCGTTCGCGAGAAGTTCGCGGGTAAAGCGCATGGCCCGGTCGCTGTCGCGCTCGTGAGCCTCGTTTCCGAAGGCGAGGGCGACCACTTTGACCACCTGTTCGGCGACGGATTCCTCCATCCGCTCTATCTCCTCGTCGGAGATGTTGAAATAGACCGGATCGACGGGCCTGGGATGTTCGCGATAGCGCTCGGCCAGGAGGAAGGGGTCGAAGGAGGGCAGTGCGGCCAGCTCGCGCAGCCGGATCAGGTCCGAATCGAGCAGGTCGGCGTCCTCGTGATTGCCGAACAGGGTGTGCATTTTCTGGGCGAAGCCGACTTCCTCGACGAAGACCGCATAGCCGCCCAGGGAGAGGTCGTCATGAGCCAGCGGAACCAGCACTTTCGTCACGACCGGCTGGGAAGACATCACATAGGGGCGCTCATGGGCCCGCACCGTGTGCTTGACCACGAAACAGCGATTGAGCCGGCGATGCCGGAAAAGCGGAGCCTCGGCATGCCCCTCTTCCTCGCCATGGCGCTTGGCGATGGAATAGAGATCGAGAATACGCGAAGTGGCGCCGCCTTTGACGATGTTCCTGAGGTCGGACCGGACTGTTTCGCGTATACGCGGCATGAAGGCGCTCTCCTTGTCCCCTAAGGCTCTAGAGGATTCGATTTAAGGAGAGGTCTGCCTCACCGGGCGAATTCAATGCTCAATTGATTAGAATTCGACCGATCGGTCGCTCGCATTCCGATTTCTTCAGGCAACCGGGAAAGTTAGCCTCGTGTCGGGCCGGGTGTGAGCGTCGCAAAAAGAAATCCGGCCGCTCCGCCGCCAAGCGACAGGGTCAGCAGCCCGGTCAGGGTCCGGCTCGAGGCGATGGGCGTGAAATGACCGTCCATGAACTGATGATAGAAGGCCGTGATGGCGAGCATCATGGCGATAACCGTCGCCCCGCCGGCGAGGGTGAAGCCGAGACGCCGCCAGCCCGGCCCGAGCCAGCGGGCGATCAGTCCGGCCACCGGAAAGGCGATCACGAAGCCGATGGCGAGCAGGAGGAGCAGGGTCGGACCGAAGCCGGCCAGGTCGCGCTGGATCGCCTCGATGCGCGTGGCGGTGGAAAAGTCTGCGCCGACCTCGGACAGCGCCGAGAGCACGACATGGGTGTTGGCGATCGACACCAGGACCGCACCGGTGACGCAGGCGACCAGATAAGCGAATACGGAGCGCGCTTCGGACATGGCCTTGCCTTTCTTCACCGGTGGCAACACGTTTCGGATGCAAGGCTAGTCCCTGCCATCTGCATCAGCAAACCCCGGGGGAGATATGCGAACAAGATTGACCGGCTGGATCGCTGCGGTCCTGCTCGCCGCAAGCCTGCCGCTGGCACCGGCATCGGCGCAATATACGAGCGAGACCGTCGCCGGAAGGCTCGAATACCCCTGGAGCATGGCCTTCCTGCCGGACGGGCGGATCCTGGTTACCGAGAAGCCGGGCCGTTTGCGCATCATCGAAAACGGGGTGCTCGATCCGGAGCCGGTCGAGGGCGTGCCCGACGTGCTCCATTCCGGCCAGGGCGGCCTGCTCGACGTGGCCCTGTCGCCGGATTTCGAAACGAGCCGGATGGTCTATCTGACCTGGACGGCCGGCCCGCGCCGCGACAATACGCTCCATCTCGGCCGCGGCCGCCTCGAGGGCGGAGCCCTGACCGGGTTCGAGACGATTTTCGAGGCGACGCCCCGGCGCCGGACGGACGTCCACTATGGCGGACGGATCGCCTTCCTGCCCGGCGAGATCACCGATCACCGGCCCGATGGTGGAGGGCTCGTGCCACCGACGCTCGTGCTGGGTATCGGTGACGGTTTCGACTTCCGCGAGGAGGCCCAGCGTCCGCAAACCCATTTCGGGAGTTTCGTGCGTCTGACGCTCGACGGCCGCCCCATGCCCTCTCCCTTCGACGATGCGAACTGGGGCGTGATGACGATCGGTCACCGCAATCCCCAGGCCGTCGTCTACGATGCCCGTTCGGGGACGCTCTTCTCAAACGAACACGGGCCGCGCGGCGGCGACGAGATCAATATCCTGATGGCGGGCGAGAATTACGGCTGGCCGATCGTGAGCGAGGGCGTCGATTATTCCGGCGCGCTGGTGACGCCGTTCGAGGATTATCCGGGCATGCGCGATCCCCTTCATGCCTGGACGCCGTCCATCGCGCCCTCGGGCATGTCCGTCTATCGCGGCAGCATGTTTCCGGAGTGGGACGGTGACCTTCTGGTCTCGGCCCTGATCCCCGGCGATGCATCCGTCCCTTCCGGCCATGTGCGGCGCGTCGACATGGAAGGCGGTCAGGTGGCCGGCGAGGAGATCCTCTTCGGCGAGTTCGAACGCCGTATCCGCGATGTCCGGGTCGCGCCCGACGGAGCGATCTGGCTGCTCACGGACGAACCCGACGGTGCCGCCATCCGCATCAGCCGCGACTAGGCCCGGAGCGGCTATTCGGCCGGATGCGGCCTGGCGTCGTCCGCCGGCGTCTCCGCTGCATCCCCGTCGAGGAAGGTGCGTCCGATCATGCGGCGGCGCCAATTGCCCAGCCGCGACGGTGCGCCGAGCAGGACGGGTGTGAGCACCAGGGTCAGCAGGGTAGAGAAGCCCAGACCCCACACGACGGCCGAGGAAAGCTGCACCCACCATTCGCTTGCCGGACCGCCAATGGACAGCGTGCCGTTCGAGAAATCGGCGTTGATCTGGAAGACCATCGGCAGCAGGCCGAAAATCGTCGTGATCGTGGTCAGCATGACCGGGCGCAGGCGCTGGGCTGCGGTTCGCACGATCGCCTCGTCTACCGCCATGCCCAGGCCGCGCAAGCGCTGGAAGGTGTCGATCAGGACGATATTGTTGTTCACCACGATCCCCGCCAGCGTGACCACCCCCGTTCCGAGGAAGAGGATGGAGATATAGGGGAAGGTCAGCATCACGCCGAGCAGGACGCCGATGACGGAAAGGACGACGGCGAGCAGGGTCAACACGACATGCCAGAAATTGTTGAACTGCCAGAGCAGGATCACCGCCATCATGAAGAGCGAGGCCGCCATCGCGCCGGCGAAGAAGGCACCGGCCTCGGCATTCTCCTCGTCGGCGCCGAGGAAATCGATATCGACCCGCGGGTCGATGGCGCCGCGCTCGACTTCCTCCGCGATCCAGTCGCGCAGCTCGGTCAGCAGGATATTGCCGGCATAGCCTTCCATCGCATTCGCCCGAACCATGAGCACGCGCTTGCCGTCGCGGCGATTGATCGAGTCGATGCGCTGGCGTGCTTCGCGGGACACGAAATTGGAGATCGGGATGGCGCCGTTCATCGTGTTCACGCGCAGGTCGTCGAGACGTGAAATATCGCGGTCGTCTTCGGGGAAACGCACGCGGATATCGACTTCCTCGTCGGCATCGTCGGGCCGGTAGCGTCCGACCAGCGTGCCCGTCGTCACCAGCTGGACGGCGGCGCCGACCTGCGTCACATCGGCCCCGTAGCGGCCGGCCTCCTCGCGATCGACATCGAGACGCCATTCCACGCCCGGCAAGGGCAGGGTGTCCTCGATATCGGTGACGCCCTCCATCTGGTCGATATAGGCGCGGACCCGGCGTGCGGCCTGTTCCAGGGCTGCGGCGTCGTTGGAGCGCAGCTGAACCTGGATGTCCTTGCCGACCGGCGGACCCTGCTGGAAGGGGCGCACCTCGATTATGACGCCGGGCAGTCCGGTCAGCGCGTCCCGGATGCGGCGTTCGATCAGCCGGCCGTTCGGGCGCTGGCCGAAGGGTTCGAACTCCACGAAAATCCGCGCCACGCTGTCGGCGGGCGGCGCGCCCATCCCGTCGAAGGGTGTCCGGCCCGGCGGCTGCCCGGCGACGGTATAATAGCCCTTGATGCCTTCGATGCCTTCAAGCCGGCGTTCCGCCTCGAGCGCCAGTTCATACTGCTCGCCCGGCGAGAGATTGCCGCGCGCACGCACGAAGACGTAGAGCTGTTCCGGCTCGGCATCGAGGAAGAATTCGGTCCGCATGCTGCCGGCCTGGACGATGAAATTGCCCAGGATGAAAACGACGACACCGAGGCCGGTCAGGACCACGGCGAGCGGGCGCTTCACGAGGCGTCCTACCGTGCGCGCATAGACGCCGGTCAGACCGGGCAGTTCGGCGGGGTCGCCTTCTTCCTGCGCATTGAGATAGGCGACTGCGGATGCCTTGTCGGCCACGCCGCCCTTGCGCCCGACGACCGATCCCAGCGTCGGCAGGAAGATCAGTGCCATTACCAGGGCCGAGCTGAGCACGAAGATCAGGGTGAGCGGCAGGAAGGCCATGTACTGGCCCGGAATGGAATCCCAGAACAGGAAGGGCACGAAGGCGGCGAGCGTTGTCGCGGTCGAGGACACGATCGGCCAGAACATGCGCTTGCCGGCGCTTGCATAGGCCTGTTTGCGGGTTTCGCCCTCGGCCAGTTTCCGGTCCGCGTACTCGACGACGACGATGGCGCCGTCGACCAGAAGACCGACGGCGAGGACCATGGCGAACATCACCATGAAGTTCACGGTCAGCCCGTAGACGTTCAGCAGCAGGAAGGAGAAGAGGAAGCTGGACGGGATGGCGATGCCGACCAGAAGCGCCGAGCGCAGGCCCAGGGCGGCCACGACCAGGATCAGCACCAGCACGATGGCCAGCATGATGGACGAGGTCAGGCTCTTCAGGGAGTCTCGCACATAGGTCGAGAGATCGAGGCTGAAATCATAGCGGATGGTTTCCGGCCAGGTCTGCGCGACCTCCGCGGTCAGCGCGCGCACCGCCTCGCTCGTGTCCATGATGTTCTGGCCGCTCCGGCGGACCACCTGGAGCGTGAAGGCCGGATGACCGTTATAGCGGGCGAAACTGTCCGCATCCTTGAAGGTGCGCCGCACCGTCGCGACGTCCTGGAGTGTGACGACCGTATCGCCCGAGGTGGCGATCGGCAGGCCGAGGGCATCATCGGCATTCTCGAACAGGCCGGGGACCTTGACCTGGAAGCGGGCCTCGCCGCTGTCGAGCGAGCCCGCCGCGATCAGCCGGTTGTTCGCCTGCACCGCCGTGAAAAGCTGATTATAGGTGACGCCGTAGGTTTCCAGCAGGGCCGGATCGATGACGACCTCCAGCACTTCCTCGCGCAGACCCTGAATGTCGACCTGGAGGATTTGCGGCAGGGCTTCGATCTCGTCCTCGAGTTCCCGCGCAATCCGGTAAAGCGCCCGTTCCGGCGCTTCGCCATAGATCTGCACCGCGATGGTCGGGGCCAGGGCGGAGTTGAACTCCTGGATCACCGGTTCGCGCACATCCTCGGGATATTCACGCCGGGCCATGTCGACCGCTTCGCGCACGTCGAGTACGGACTGGTCAGCGTCGAAGGGCACGTCGAATTCGGCGATCAGCGTGCCCGCGCCGAGCGAAGCCGTGCCGTCGAGCTCCGCGAGATTGTCGATCGCCCGGATCTCGGTTTCCGTCGGCCGAACGATGAGACGTTCGGCATCCTCCGGCGAGATGCCGTCCAGCGGCACCACGACGATGACGAAGGGAAAGGGAATGTCCGGATCGGCTTCGCGCGGCAGGGTGATGAAGGAAAACAGACCCGCGACCAGCGCGCACAGGAAGATCGCCAGGATCATGCGCGCGCGATTGATCGCGAAGTCGACGATAGCGGTCAAGGCTGGGCGTCCTCCTGCGCGACCCGGACTTCGATGCCGTCGGCGACGAAGTCCTGACCCAGAATGATGACGTCGGCCTGGTCGGGCAGGCCGGCGACCCAGACATGCTCGCCGTCATCGCTGAGCAGGCGGACCGGTACGAAACGGACGATATGGCTGCTGCCCTCGGTCTCGACGATGCGGACGCCGAGATCGCCCGCCGCATTGAGCGCCAGGATGGAGGCGGGCAGCTGGTGGGCGGGTTCCGGACCGAGATCGAGTCGCATTTCCGCCGTTACGCCGCTGCGGACGTCGCCGTCCGGATTGGGAACTTCCATTTCGACACGGAAGGTCCGCGTGGCGGGATCGGCCCGGCGCTCGACGAAGCGGATCGTGCCGCGCACGGTCTGGCCGGTGACGAGGCGGGCTTCCCCGCTCATGCCCGGCGCGATCTGTCCGACATTGCGTTCGGCCGCCTCGGCGACGACCAGCATCGGATCGAGTTGCACCACCGTGCCGCAGGCATCGCCCGGGCGCAGATAATCGCCGATCTCGGCCTGGCGTCCGTCGAAAATACCGTCGAACGGGACGCGGATATTGACGTTGGCGAGCTCTTCGCGCGCGGCGCGGAGACGGGCGCGGGCGGCATCGCGGGCGGCTTCAAGCGCCGCGACCTGATTGGCCGAGCGGTGGCCGCGATTCTGGAGTTCCGCGGCGGCGTCGTATTCGAGCTGGCGGGCGCGCAGATCGGCTTCGGCCTGTTCGAGCGCGGCCTGCCGCGCATCGACTTCGAGCCGGCACAGGACATCGCCTGCGCTGACCGTGGCGCCTTCGGGAACGCCGGCCTCCGCGACGCGGCCGCCGGTTTCGGCGCGAACGGTCACGACACGGAAGGCTTCCGTGCGGCCGCGCAACGACAGGTAGGCCGGCCGCTCCTGCGAGGCGACGGGCCGCGTCACGACTTCGAATAGCGGAATTTCGTCGCTGCCGGCGCGGTTATCGGTATGCGCATCGCCCTGAAACGCGGTGCCGATCGTGAAAAGGAGGACGACGGCCGCCAGTATCGCCAGCGCGGCGGTATAGGAGCTGTTGATCTTCATGGCCACACATTGCGGTTTGGCCGCGCGGGGCGAATCGACCCGTTACGAACACTGTTTACAGCCACGATCATTACCCCCCAGATAGTCGCATGGCGAGGACTTTCGAACCCGCCCGCAGGCATGCTGGCCGAATTTCGCCTGACGCTTCGTTAACCATGTCGGAAAAATCGCCGGAATCGACCTACACCGCCTGGCCGGCGCACCAGCCTGACGACCATGCCCACTGGAAGTTGTATCCGCCAAGCCAGCCGGTCACGTCAACAACTTCTCCGATGAAATGCAGGCCGGGCACGTCGCGCGCCTGCATGGTGCGGCTGTCGAGCGCGTGGGTATCGACGCCGCCGAGCGTGACCTCGGCGGTCCGGTAACCCTCCGAACCGGTCGGCGTGACGGACCAGTCGGCCAGGGTGTCAGCGAATTGACGCAGCGCGCGGTCGGAGCAATCCGCGAGATTGCCGGTCAGTCCGGCTTCGTCGGTCAGGAGCTGGGCCAGGCGTTTTGGCAGCAGGGCGGAAAGAGCGGTCGCGGGCGCCTGCCGGCCATTCCCGGACCGGGCCGATTTCAGCGCTGCGAAAATGTCGGCATCCGGCCGGAAGCCCAGCGACAGCGTGTCGCCTTCGCGCCAAAAGGATGAAATCTGAAGAATGGCCGGCCCGCTCAAGCCGCGATGCGTGAACAGCATCGCTTCTTCAAAGGCGGTGTTGCCGTGCCTTGCGGTAACGTCGACTGCCACCCCGGCCAGCGGCTTGAAACGGGCCATCGTGTCCGGATCGAAGGTCAGGGGAACCAGGGCCGGGCGGGTCTCGGTCACCGGCACGCCATAGGCCTTCGCGACCTCGTAGCCGAAGCCGGTCGCGCCCATTTTGGGGATCGACTTGCCGCCGCTGGCAATGACCAGTGAGGCGCAGTCGATCTCGCTGTCATCGTCGAGCGTGATCCTGAAACCGTCGGCATTCCGGGCATGGGCGGTCACCGATGTACCGAGGCGGAGTTCTGCACCGGCCTCGCGCAGATCGTCGAGCAGGCCGGCAATGATCTCCTTCGCCGACCCGTCGCAGAAGAGCTGGCCGAGCGTCTTTTCGTGCCAGGCGATGCCCTTGCGGTCGACCCAGTCGATGAAATCATACTGGGTGTAGCGCTTGAGCGCGGACTTCATGAAGTGGGGATTGCCCGAGATGTAGTTCTCCGGCCCGGCATGCAGATTGGTGAAATTGCACCGGCCACCGCCGGAGATGCGGATTTTCTCGCCCGGTGCCCGCGCATGCTCGATCAGCAGGACGGATCGTCCGCGCCGGCCGGCTTCGATGGCGCACATGAGCCCGGCCGCACCGGCTCCGACAATGACGACATCGCGGCGCGACATGGCTCAGCCGGCAGCCTTTCCGGTTACCCGGTCGAGCCAGTCCGCGAAGTCCTCCAGCGGCTTTTCGCGGTCGATCTCGTTCATCGTTTCGTGGCGGAAACCCTCGAGAATCTCGCAGCGCACATCGCCAAGGCCCGCTTTTTTCAGGCGTGCCGCCAGTTTCGCGACGGCCTTTCCGCCATCGGTTGCGGGATCCTCGGAGCCGCCGGTCAGGTGAAGCGGCAAGTCGCGCGGCAGGTTGGCCAGATGCGCATCCGTCTCCGCATAGGCGACGCCGTCGATGAAGTCGCGCCAGAGCGACACGCTCGATGGCCAGCCGCAGACCGGGTCGTCGTTATAGGCATCGACTTCCGCCTGGTCGCGCGAGAGCCAGTCGGCATCGCTGCGGCCTTCGGGGAAGCGCTTGTTCCAGGCCTTGAACGTCATCCGGTCGAGCGTGTGCGACGGCGTCCAGGGGCCGCCGGCCAGCGCCTCGCACCAGAGGATGAAGCGCATGACGGGTTTAAGCGGGCCGAGCGCCATGTTTCCGTTCCAGATCGCCGCGCCCTCGACGCTGCCGGGCTGGCGGAGAATATGGTTGAAGGCGATCACGGCACCCATCGAATGGCCGAATATGATCAGCGGCAGGCCAGGCCAGCGCGTGCGCAGCTCGGCTTCCACCGCGGCGACGTCCGCCATCAGCTTGTTCCAGCCGTCCGTGTCGGCGAAGCGCCGCGGCGCACCGTCCTCTGCCGTCGTGGCGCCGTGTCCGCGATGGTCGTGTGCGGCGACATGATAACCGCGCCCGGCGAGGAAGGCAGCGAAGCGGTCGTAGCGCGCACCATGTTCGGCGAGGCCGTGATTGATATGCACGATGCCGCGCGGCGTTCCTTCCGCCTTCATCGTGTGAAGGGCGATCTTCGCGCCGGTCGGACTGTCCAGCGTTTCGGTGTGGAACTGCGTCTGGGTCATGCTCGCTCCTGCGTTGCGCGCTGAACCTAGCGCGTTTTCTCCTGCCGCGTCATGGCTATAGTCAGGACAAGCCGAGGGGAGAGGCAGAATGAGCAGGACGCAGACGGCCTTGCTGGCCATCGATCAGGGCACGACCAGTTCGCGGGCCATCGTGTTCGGCGCGGACGGACAGGTGCATGCGGTGTCCCAGCGCGAGTTTCCCCAGATCTACCCGGCTTCCGGCTGGGTCGAGCACGATCCGGAAGTGATCTGGGCGACCGTGCTCACCACGCTTCGCGAAGCCGTGCGCGAGGCCGACAGCAAGGGGCTCGCCCTCACTGCTATCGGCATCACCAATCAGCGCGAAACCACGATCGTGTGGGACCGCAAGACCGGTCAGCCCGTTCACAACGCCATCGTCTGGCAGGACCGGCGCACCGCCGATCGCTGCGCCAGTCTGCGCAAGGCCGGTCACGAGCGCACGGTCGCTGCCAAGACGGGGCTGGTGCTCGACCCCTATTTTTCCGCCACCAAGATCGCCTGGATTCTCGACGAGGTGGAGGGTGCGCGTGCCCGGGCCGCCGCCGGAGAACTCGCCTTCGGGACGGTCGACAGCTGGCTGATCTGGCGCCTGACCGGCGGTGCGGTCCATGCCACCGACGCGACCAATGCCAGCCGGACCGCGCTCTACGACATTCGCGAAAACCGCTGGGATGACGAGCTGCTGCGGATTTTCGACGTGCCCGCTTCGGTGCTGCCGGAGGTGCGCGACAGTGCCGGCGATTTCGGGGTGGCGCGTGCCGATATTGCGGGCCGGGAACTGCCCGTGCGCGGCGTTGCCGGCGACCAGCAATCGGCCGCCATCGGCCAGGCCTGTTTCCGCCCGGGCGAAATGAAGGCGACCTATGGCACCGGTGCCTTCCTGCTGATGAATACGGGCGATGCGCCGATCGCCTCGACCAACAAGCTGCTCGCCACGACCGGTTATCGTGGCGGGGGCGAGACCCATTATGCGCTGGAAGGTTCGGTGCTGTCGGCAGGTGCGACGATCCAGTGGCTTCGCGACGGGCTCGGCCTGATCTCGAAAGCCTCAGAGATCGAGCAGCTGGCCGCCTCCGCCGATCCGGACAGCGGCGTCTATCTCGTGCCGGCCTTTACCGGGCTCGGCGCGCCCTATTGGGATCCGGATGCGCGTGGGGCGATCGTCGGTCTGTCGCGCGGAGCGGGCAAGGCTGAGATCGCCGCAGCCGCGCTGGACTCCACCGTGCACCAGACCTGCGACCTGCTCGACGCGATGGCGCGCGACGGGGCCGACGTAACCAGCCTGCGCGTCGATGGCGGCATGGCGGCCAATGACGCCTTCCTGCAGCGCCTGGCCGATCTGACCGGTGTCGAAGTGGTGCGGCCGGAGAATACCGAGACGACGGCCTGGGGCGCGGCCTTTCTGGCGGGGCTGGGCAGCGGGCTCTTCGACAGTCTGGAAGACGGGCGCAGCCTCTGGCGGCAGGACCGGGCCTTCACGCCGGCCTGTACAGACGCCGCACGTGCCGCCGCGCGCAGCGGCTGGGCCGAGGCCGTCGCCCGCGTGCGCTCCCGCTAGCCGGCCGGCCCGAGGGCTGCGTCGAGATCGGCGATCAGGTCCCCGGCATCCTCCAGCCCGACCGAAAGCCGGATCAGCGTGTCCGGAACGCCCGCTTCCGCACGCGCTTCCGGCGACATGGAGGCATGGGTCATCAGGGCCGGAATACAGACCAGGCTTTCCACGCCGCCCAGCGACTGGGCCAGGGTGAAAATCCCGAGCGAAGAGACGACATCGCGCGGATCGTCCGCTCCGGGAGCGAGCTGGATCGAGATGAGCTGGCCGAAACCGTCCTGCTGGGCAGCGGCAATCTCGTGGCCGGGATGGATTTCAAGACCCGGATAGTCCACGGCTTCGATACGGGGGTCGGCCGTCAGCCATCGAGCGATCTCGAGGGCGCTCTCGCACTGGGCTTTCGCCCGCAGCGGCAAGGTACGCAGGCCACGAAGGGCGAGATAGCTGTCGAAGGCGGCAGCGCCGACGCCGACGCAATTGGCCCACCAGGTCAGGATCTCGACCCGCTCGGGATCGGCGGCGCAGACCGCACCGCCGACCATGTCGGAATGACCGTTGAGGAGTTTGGTCACGGACTGAACTGAGTAGTCCGCACCGAGTTCGATAGGCCGCTGCAGCACCGGCGAGAGGACCGTATTGTCGACAGCGAGCTCGCTGCCGGCCGCGTGGACCAGCCGGGAGAGCGCTGCGATATCGGTGACGCGCAGGCGCGGATTGGAGGGCGTTTCGGCGAGCACGAGCGCGGCGCCGGGCGCGAGGGCGCGTTCGACGGCTTCCAGATCGGAGGTGTCGACATAGACCGGCTGCAGCCGGCCGCCCCGGCCGCGCGCGTCTAGAAGGCGCCGCGTCCCGCCATAGGCGTCGTGCGAACAGAGCACGCGGGCGCCGTGCGGCAGGTCGTGGAGCAAAAGGTCGATGGCCGACATGCCGGACCCGGTCACAACGGCACCGGCGGCATTCTCCAGATCGGCAATGGCATCGGCCAGAATGGCGCGGCCCGGATTGGCGGTCCGGGCATAGTCATAGGCCGGTTGCACCGCCGGGTCCTCGCGGCGGTAGGCGGTCGAAAGCGAGACGGGCGGGATGACCGCATTCCAGCTCCGGTCCGTGTTCAGACCGGCCCTTATGGCGCGGGTGCGGGGTTTGCCGGACATCTCAACGTCTCCCTTGCCGGTCGCGTTCGGTCAGCTCTTCCGTGAAACCCTGCAGGGCCGCCGCGATCGTGTCCGTCTCCTTGAGGAAGGCGTCATGGCCGTAGATCGAGTGAAAACTATTCAGGCGCCCGGCCGGCGTCGCCTCTGCCGCGGCCCTGATCTGATCGGCAGGGACCAGCCGGTCCTCGATCGCAGCCAGGTATGTGACGGGACAGACGATGCGGCATGGATCGATCAAGTGACTGTCCATCGAGCGCGACAGGGCGAGGAAGCGTTCCGGCGTCGTCGTTGCGGCATAGTCGGCGCCGCGCGCTGCGAGATAGGCGGCGATACCTCCGGCATCCCGGCTTCCCGGTTCGGCCGCGCCGAAACGGGTCTCGAACTCCTCGGGGGTGCGATAGGTCGTCATCGCGAGGCGGCGGGCGAGATCGAGGCCGGCCGCGCCGTCGCCGAGACGGATCGCCAGTTCCACCGTGTCGCGCTGGATGGAACGCCAGGCCTTTGCCATTTCCGAGGTCTTGTGCGCAGCGGATATGGCGATCACGCGCTCGACGCGCCTCGGCGCGAGTGCTGCGAGATGAAGCGCGATCATGCCGCCATAGGAAGAACCGGCGACTGAGAAGCGCGCGATGGCGGCCGTGTCGGCGAGGGCGAGAATGGCACGGGCCTGATCCTCGCAGCTGGGAAAGGGGCTGATTTCCTGCCCCAGGAAATCGAAGGAGAGCACGCGGATGCGGTCCGTATCGACCGCCTTGCCCGATCCGACGAAGTCGCGCCACCAGCCTTTTTCCCCGTCATGGTCCGCGACGGTGCGGCCGGAGGAGATGCCGCCGAGCACGATGACGGCCGGGCCCGTTTCCGGTCCGGTCAGTCGGCCGCTTACGGGTATGGGTGACCCTGTCGCGGTCAGGGCGATGGTGCGGATATCCCGGCTATGCCGGTGGGGCGGTTGTTGCAGCGTCACGGTCATCGACAGGCCCCTTCCAGCAGGGCGCGGACATCGCCGATCACGGCGCCGGCCGTCGGGGCCTGTCCGGCGCCTCTGCCGTGCAGACTGATGCGCAGTCCGCTCCGGCAACGGATCTCCACCGCATTTTCCTCGTTCTCGGTGCGGGCGAGCCCATGGTCCTCGCGCAAGGCTTCGAGGCGGACCTGGGCCGACAGGCGCCCGTCGTGCCAGGCCAGTTCGGCAACCTGCCGGTAGCGCAGCCCGTTCTCGCGGGCGCCGCGGACCTGTTCGCCGGAGAGACTGGAGAGCCGGTCTGTCGGGATGGTGTAGGCATCCGGAGCGACATCGAAAGCCTTGCGGGCTATCAGGGCGAGCTTTGCCGCGGCATCGAGGCCGTCAATATCGGCGCTGGGGTCGGCCTCGGCGAAGCCCGCGGCCTGGGCGGCAGCGATGGCGTCGTCGAAGCCGGTGCCGTTTTCCAGCAGGCCGAGGACGAAATTGGAGGTGCCGTTGAGGACGCCGCGAACCGTTTCCACGGTTTCGCCGGAGGCTCTCAGACGGCTGATGGTCTCGAGAACGGGCACGCCGCCGCCGACGGCCGCCGAGTAGATGAAGTCGGTACCGTTCCGGCGTGCGCGCGCTTCAAGATCCGGCCGGCGAGCGATCACGGCCTTGTTGGCGGAAATGACGTGAATGCCCCGTTCGACGGCGAGGTCGAGCAGTTTCTCGGCGGTCGCGCCATCCGGGAGGGCCTCGATCACGAGGTCGGGGCCGGTGTCGAAAGCAGCCTTGCCGTCGGTCAGCCAGGCATGACGCTCATCGCCGCCGCTGCGCGGCTTGCGCGTCACGATGGCGGCGACCTCGATGCGGTCTTCCATTTGTCCGAGCTGTTCCAGAACGCCTGCATTGACCGTTCCGCATCCCAGGAGGACGGCGCGAACGCGCTGACGGCCCTTCGGACGGGGCGCTGCGTGAACGGGGGTGTAATCGAGAGCCGCTACGATCGACATATCTGTTTCCAATAGGCGGAAACGTACAGGCGCCGATCCGGCGGAACCGCGAAGGCCATGAATGGACGGCATGACGCCCGGGAGGCCCCGATCGATCCGCTTTAGCCGTACTTATTCCGCGCCCGCAAGCTGAACATCAAATCGGCGCAAATTCACGTATAAAGATATGTTTATATGTCGTCAAGCGGCATGGCTGCAGCCTATTCGAGGGGCGAATCCGCGCTGTCTTGTCCGGTCGGAAGGCTTTCGGCGACTGCCCGGGCGGCCTGTCCCAGTGCCTCGCCCGTCGCGTCGCCGCGCATCACGGTACAGAAGCGCCCGTCGGCCGCGCGATGATAGATGACCGCATCCGTCGTGACGTCGTGACGCTCGCCGGCGGCGCGGTAGAAATCCGCGATCGCCGTATTGAGTTGCTCGCGGGCCTCCGGCGCCAGCTGCGCGACCGGGAAGACATAATCCTCGCGCGTGCCGGAGAGGGCGAACGAGACTCGATCCGTGCCGTCCGGTCCCCGTTCGACCAGGACCTGTCCGTCGTCCAGGAGGGTCGAGCGCCGCTCGGAGAAACAGGCGTCAGAACTGGCCAGGTTTTCGGCACCGTAAAGGGGCGTGACCGGTTCCGGCGCCTCCCCGCATGCAGGGATAAGGGCGAGCGCCGAGAGGGCGGCGGGCAGGAAAATACGGGTCGACATCGCATACCTCGTCAGTGTCGCGTCTGGCATGCGTCTTAAGGTCGGTTCGTGTCCGCGTGAAATGAAACTTCTGTGTCGGCCCGGACGGGCGGCGCGACATATTGAACCGGATGGTCCGGCGGGACTTGCCTGACGCCGGGTATCGGCGCCAATCTGGTTCCTTCACACAAGGAGGTTCCTCATGGGTACGCTGCAAGACCGTGAAACCTGGGTGGCCGCCTTCGATGGCGGAAAGGCGCTGATCTGGCGAAACGAAGCCTTCGACGACCAGCCCAATCTTCAGCTTCTCAAACAGTTCGAGCAGGACACGCCGCCCGCTTCCGAACTGGCTACCGATCGTCCGGGACGGTTCGCGGACGTCGGAGAGGGCAAATCGGCCGCAGAGCAGACGGATTTTCACGACCAGGCCAAGGCCCAGTTCATCGAAGGTGTGATTGACCATCTCAATCAGGCGGCCGCGAAGGGGGCGTTCGAGCGTCTGCTGATCCTCGCGCCCGCAAGCGCGCTGGGCGATGCGCGCGCGCATTATTCCGCCGATCTGAAGGCGCGCCTCGTCGAGAGAGAGCGCGATGTCGTGCACCAGCCGACTGACCGGATCGAGCCCCACGTTACCGAGGCGCTGACAGCCCCGGCCTGATCTGACAGGTCACGACTATTCCGCGGCGCGCAGATCGCCCTTCACACCGAAGAAGGTCCGCGCTTCCGCGATCAGGGCCTGTTTGGCGAAGGCGACGATTTCCGCGCCTTTCTCGGGTGTTGCCTGGGACGGATCGGAGCCGATGCGTCCGTCCGGGAAGCGGCGGCGGTAATCGGCGGCGTCCGTGAAAGGCCCGTTCGGCGCGATCTTCGGCGTCATTTCGACCGATTTGATGGCGTCCGGATGGGCATAGAAGGTCACCGACACTTCCGACGCCGTCGCGTGGGCGCCGTCGCCGGTCGGGAAGAGTTTGCGGCAGGTGTCCATGACGCCCGGCAATTCCCACCAGTTACGCTGCATCAGCTGGACCGGGCAAGCCGCGGCGTCGAGCGAGAAATTCGCGTAATACTCCGCGAAGGCCGCATTGATGGTGGTGATATTGCCGCCATGACCGTTGAAGAAATAGATGCGGTCGAAACCGTGGCGGGTCAGGCTCTCGATCCAGTCGTTCAGCGCCGCGATCATGGTCGAGGGGCGCAGCGTCATCGATCCGGGAAAGCCGAGATGGTGCTGGGCGATACCGACATTGAAGGTGGGCCCGACCAGAAGGCCGGCTTCGGCGCCGGCTTCAGCCGCAATGACTTCCGGACAGATCGCATCCGTACCCACGAGTCCGTTCGGGCCGTGCTGCTCGGTGGAGCCGATCGGGATGATAATGCCGCGGCAGGTCTTCAGATAGGCTTCGACTTCGGGCCAGGTGGCGTGGTGCAAGAGCATGCGGGAACTCCCGGGCGAAACAATGTGCCGGGGAGCTAAACCGTCCGTCGGGCTCCGCGCAAGAGCCCGGCGCCGTCATGGTGTTCAGGAGCGCCGGCTTTCGCGCCGGTAGATGAAGGCCGCGAAGGCGGGCAGGATGGCCGCGAAGGCGATGATGTACTGCATGGGCGCCTCCCCCCGAGGCGGTTGTGCTGAAAGCCTTTAACCATGCCAGGCTAGCCGCGGAAGTCCTTCGCAAGCGTAAACGTCACGGCTTCGTGATTTTGGTGTACTCGCGAAATCCGGCGATCATCGGTAGTACGAGACAGAGGCATTGAGGAGGGACACGATGCGCAATTATCTGACCGGGGCTGCCGCCCTGCTACTCGCGTGCGCACCGCAGGCGCTGGCCCAGGAGGATACGGGCGACAGCCCTGACGCCATGCCGGCCAGCATCGAGACGGCGATCGCGGACGAAACACGGACCGTGGATCACCGGCTCCAGGACGAGAACCGCCACCCGGCGGAAGTCCTCCTGTTCGCGGGCGTGGAGCCGGGATGGCGCGTGGCGGATCTCGCGGCCGGTTCGGGCTATTACAGCCAGGTCCTGTCCACGGCGGTCGGCGGAGACGGCCATGTCTATGCGCAGAATCCGAGCTGGGTCGCGGAGAACTATCCCGATCCGAACACGGCCCTGATGGCGATTGCAGCCGATCGCCCGAATCTGAGCCATTCCGTCGAGCCGATCGAGGATTTCGCTGCGTCGATCGAGCACCCGCTGGACGCGGTCTTCATGGTCCTCTTCTACCATGACACCGGCTATTCCGGGACGGATCGGGACGCCATGAACCGAGCGATCTTCGAGGCCCTGCGGCCAGGGGGCGTCTACATCGTCATCGACCATAATGCCCCGGCAGGCAGCGGGCTCGATCACGTGGACACCACGCACCGGATCGACGCGGCGCTGGTGCGCTCGGAAGTGGAAAGCGCGGGCTTCGTCCTCGACGCGGAGAGCGACATGCTCGCCAATCCGGACGACCCGCGCGATATCGGCGTGTTCGACCCGTCGATCCGCCGCATGACGGATCGCTTCGTCTACCGTTTCCGCAAGCCGGATACCATGGCCGACGAATAACGCTCCCGGATCAGGCGGCGTCCAGCGCCGCCTTGAACCGGTTCAGCTCCTCGTCGAGCTTCGTTGCCGAATGGCCGAGTTCCCCGGATGCGCCGGCGAACTCGGTCGCGGCTTCGGTCGTCCGGCCGGCCGCCAGGCTCACATTCTCCATGCTCGAATTGACGTCGGCGGTCGCGGAGGCGGCCTTTTCGGCCAGCTGGGCGATTTCGCGCGTGGCGCCGCTCTGCTGGTCGAAGGCGCCCTGAACGCCCTCGGTCGACTCGCGAAGCTCGTTGATGATCTCGGTGATGCGGCCGAGGGATGTCGCGGCGCCTCCCGAAGCGCCGCGCATGGCCTCGATCTTCTGGGCAATGTCGTTGGACGCGCTCGAGGTCTGCTCGGCCAGGGCCTTCACTTCCGAAGCCACGACGGCGAAGCCCTTGCCGGCCTCGCCTGCGCGTGCCGCTTCGATAGTGGCGTTGAGGGCGAGCAGATTGGTTTGCTCCGCGACGTCCGCGACGAGGCGCATGATGTCCTCGATCTCGCGAGCGGCGGTTTCCAGCTCGTCGATCGACCGGCCGGCGCCCTGGGCTTCGGCCGCGGCGCGTTCGGAGACCTCGCCCGTGCCTTCCAGGATACGCGCGACTTCCGTGATCGACGCCGAGAGCTCCTGGGCGGCGGCGGCCACTGACTGCACGTCGGAATTGGTCGCCGTGGCGTGGCGCGTCGCGGTTTCGGCGCCGGAGCGCGTCTCGTCGGCGTCGGAGGTCAGCTGCTGGGCCAGGCCGTCGATCTGGGAGGAGGCGCCGGAAATGCCGCTGGCGATGAGACGGAGTTCCTGCTCGAAGGCGGCTGAGAGATCGGCGATCGCCTTGCTGCGGGCCTCGGTATCCGCCTGCAGGGCCTTCTGGGCTTCGCTGGCGGAATTCACCTCGGCCTGGGCGGCCATGGCTTCATCATAGTTCTGCTGAGCTTCCAGGAAGGCTTTCGCCGTCTGCCAGGTCATCCAGATCAGCGCCGTTGCCTGGCCGACCACGACTACGGCATGGAAGAGCACGCGCAGGAAGTCCGAGCCTTCGGGGAAGACGGCCCAGGGCAGAAGGAAGTTGAGCGACAAGTGGTGGACGGCGGTCACGGCGGAGGCCGTGACGATGACGCGCCAGTCGATCATGGTCGCCGTGATGGCGAGACTGGCAAAGAAGACCATGTGCATGTCGATCTGCCAGGCCGCGCCGCTCATCATGTAGACGAGCGCGGCCGGGAAGGCGATCACCGCGGCGCCGGTGGTGCTGCGTGAGGTGACGGTGTTCGGAGCCATCTTCCAGGAGGCGAACGCAGCCGCAGCCACGCCGGCGAGCAGGATCGTACCAGGTACGAGACGGTCCGGTGCAAAGAGCAGCGCGAGCAGCGGGTAGAGGGCGGCGCCGGCCGCGATGAAGGCGATCAGGGCCGACTGGGCCTGGCCGCGAATTTTGTCGAGCTGGTTCATTACGCATCTCCTTGTCGCGAGGGGGCGCGACTGGCGTGAAGGCGGGTCGAGGGACGGGTCAGGCAGCCGCCGAGCGCACCCGGCGGAAGCAACAGCCAGGCACCGCTGTCGCGGAGGCGGCGGCGTGCTTCGTCATCGGTAAACTCGACGACCACGATATTGTCGAGGGCACCGAACCGGCTGATCCGGACATCAGCGTCCGCCGAGGCCTCCATGATGGCGGCGGGCGCCCAGGTCGGCGGAAAGACGGCCGCGATCTGCCCGTCGCGTGCGGGTTCGAAGACTGCAAGCAGGGGCGTGAAGATCACCGCGATCGCAATGGCTGCAAGTGGTGCCATTGAAAGCAGCGGCTTTCCGCCATCTGTTCTTTGTCGATTCGGAGTCATGACCGCAATTCATCACGAATAGGGTTACCGACTCGTAAGTGATCGAAACTCTATCTCTTTGATAGTTTTTCTCAAAAACTATCTCAGGGCGTTAATTGCGCGATGTTGCAACTTTGGCGAAAATCAGTGAGTCGCGCACACCGATATGAGTTTCCCACTCTGCCCGGAGCCGGCCTTCCTGCTGGAAACCCAGATTTTCGAGCAAACGGATGGACCCGGCATTGTCCGGGTCAGTATCGGCGGAGATACGTCGCAGTCCGAGCGTTTCAAATGCGAAGTGCAGAACCTGGGAGACAGCTTCGCGTGCGAAGCCCTGTCCACGGCTATCCGGCCGCAATATATAGCCGATTTCCGCGACTCCGGCGCGCCGGTCCATCAGGATCACCCAGCCCATGGCATCGTCCGGATCGGTGGCGCGGGCGAAGGCCCAGCACCGCACGCCTTCGCCGCCCGCATTCCAGCGCAGATACCGCCGGACCTCGGCGAGCGAACTCATCGGGCCGCTGGACCAGTAATACATCGTGTCCGGGTCGCTGAGGGCCGGAAAAAGCGCTTTTGCGTCGCTTTCCGCGATCCGACGCAGGACGAGGCGCTTCGTCGTCATCAGCGGCACGTCGTGCGTATCGCCGGGAAAATCGAGCTTATTATTTATGACCTCGAGCCGCGTCTCTTCGAAACGCTCCTCGATACAGTCCTGCATGGTCACGAAACAGTCCTGGGAGAACCAGTCGTTTTCCGAGAAGCAGCGCGTGCGTGCCGCTTCGGACGGCCAGAGCGCATAGGACCAGTAAATCCCGTCCTCGGCCTGATGCAGGCTGGCTCCGTAGGAGCCGCAGCTCTCATGAATGCGCCGCGTGCCTTCGGCCCACGCCTCGCGGAAGTCGTCGTCGCGCCCCGGCTTCAGGCGCCAGCGATAGAGAACGGCGGCGGCCACGCGATCACTCCCCCGCCAGACGCTGCTTCCTCAACACGCTGGCTTTGACCTTTTCGCTTTCAGAGCGCAGCTGGCCGCAGGCGGCGAAGATGTCGCGGCCGCGCGGGGTGCGGATCGGCGAGGCGTAGCCGGCTCGATTGACGACGTCGGCAAAGGCCTCGATCTGGTCCCAGTCCGAGCACTCGTACGGGCTGTTCGGCCAGGGATTGAACGGGATGAGATTGATCTTCGCAGGCACGCCCTTGAGCAGCTTCACCAATGCCTTAGCCTCGGCGAGGCTGTCGTTTACGCCCTTGAGCATGACGTATTCGAAGGTCACGCGCTTGGAATTGCCCAGGCCCGGATAGGCGCGGATCGCGTCCATCAGTTCGGCCAGCGGGTATTTCCTGTTCAGCGGCACGAGCTCATTGCGCAGATCGTCATTCGTCGCGTGCAGGGAGATGGCCAGCATCGTACCCGTACGCTCTCCCAGTTCCGGAATTTTCGGCACCACGCCCGAGGTCGATACCGTCGTGCGGCGGCGGCCGATGGCGATGCCGTCGCCGTCGGAGATGATGTCGATCGCGTCTGAGACATGGTCGAGATTGTAGAGCGGCTCGCCCATGCCCATGAAGACGATATTGGTGATCTTCCGGTTCTCGTTCGAGGTCGGCCATTCGGCGAGGTCGTCGCGGGCGATCATGACCTGGGCGACGATCTCGGCCGCGGTCAGATTGCGCACCAGTGCCTGGGTGCCGGTATGGCAGAAGGTACAGTTCAGCGTGCAGCCGACCTGGCTGGACACGCACAGCGCTCCCGATTTGGCGACGTCCGGAATGAAGACCGTCTCGCACTCCACGCCAGGCGCCAGCTCGATGAGGTATTTGCGCGTTCCGTCGACCGAGACCTGGCGGTCGATAAGCTTCGGGCGGTCCAGCGTGTAGTGCTGCGCGACGACGGCACGAAGATCCTTGGAGATATTCGTCATCGTGTCGAAATCGGTCGCGCCGTAATGATAGATCCAGCGCCAGAGCTGGTCGGCGCGCATCTTCGCTTTCTTCTCGTCGACGCCGCAGGCGATGGCCGCTTCGCGCAGCTGATCGCGCGTCAAACCGACCAGCGAAGGCAGGGCGGCCGTTTCGGCCGCAGCGGTGCCGTCCGCGTCGATACGCGTTGCGTTGGGGTTGCCGCCGGCGATGTTGAGCGCGTGGTTCATGGCTAGGGCTCGAGTGTCTCAGATGACGAAGCCGCGCGCCATATCACACTTGTGGGCGTGCGCCTAATCCGATCGGGCATGGCGGCTTGCCCGCGGAAGCCGTCCAGGACGGACTAGCGGCAGAGTGCCGAAACGCGCTGCAGCGCTGCCGTCACGCCGGACAGAGAGAATTCGTAAGAGGTCGCAACGCCTTGGGAGGTGGTGGCGGTGACGCGCATGACGGAGCCGCGGCGCATGGCGCGCACGAGGGAGGGTTCGTCCTCCAGGTCGTCGAGAAAACCTTCCTGACCGGCGGCATACATGTCGTAGCGGCTGGAACCCACGCGCACTTCGGGCGGGCTGGTCGGCAGGAGATCATAGCCGACCAGGAGGCTCGGCTGTTCCTCGACCACACCGGACTGCCAGGAGGAAACGAGGAAATAGACATTGCCGTGTTCATGGGCGCGCGGCGCGCTGTCGGTCGGGCGGCTCAGCGCGTAGCAGGCCGGCCCCTCGGCCGTGTCGCGCGAGAAGACGCGCCAGTCATTGTACTCGCCGCGGAATTCCGGCTCTTCCTGTGCGCTCGCGGTAGCGGGCAGAAGAGAGGCCGGCAGCAGGGCGGCGGTCGCTATCGCGGCGATGAGGTTCATACACGGTCGCTTGGTCACGTCAGGCATCCTCCAGGCGGATTCGGGTCTACCGAATTCAGGGTCGACAGTGTGCGCATCCGCATGGCGGTAAAATGGCGATGGTTAAGTCGGCGCTAATTTCGCCGAATTCGATCTCTCGCGAAACCGCTGCATCTACCGGTGGGCGCCGAATTTCCGGCCCGGTCCGGACGCGTCCGCATCCGGTCCGCCGGGCATGAGCGGACGTTCCGGATAACCGCCGAAACACAGGGTGCGGTCGTAGAGCGTCACCGCGCAGGCGACCGAGACGTTGACGCAGAACCTGGTCGGGATTTTCACGATGTGATCGCACTTGGCCTGCATGGCTTCGCTCAGCGAGCCACGCTCGCGGCCGAAGACATAGGCGGCGCACAGAGGATGACGGAAGGACGGTAGTTCGACCGCATCCTCGGTCAGCTCGATGCCGACGAGCTGGCAATTGTCGGGCAGGGCCATCGCATCGATGTCCGCCCATTCGTAATAGGGCATGTGTGTCGCCGATTTGGACGTGTCGGCCCGGTAGACGTCGCGGACCTTGTGGTGGGCCTCGACCGTGAAGGCGAAGCTCGCCCCGAAGGCGTGGCCCGTCCGGAGGATGGCGCCGAGATTCATCGGCTTGGAGATGCCCTCGGCACCGACGGCGAAATATCCGCGCATGCTGGCGTCCTGTCTCTTTGGTCTAGGCCTTGTGGATGTCGACGGTGATGCGTCCGTCGGCGTGCAGCACGGCGCGCTTCATTCCCGGCGAGTTGAAAGGCTGGGCGATATTGCCGTGGCGATCGACCGCTATCAGCCCGCCTTCGCCGCCCAGAGTGCCGACATCGGCGATCGCGGCGTCGCAGGCGTCCTGCAGGCTCGCGCCGGCATAGCGCATGCGGGCCGACACATCCTTGGCGGTTCCGCAGCGCAGGAAATATTCGCCCTGGCCGGTGCAGGACACGGCGACCATGTCGTCGGCCCAGCTGCCGGCGCCGAGGATGGGACTGTCGCCGACGCGGCCTTCCAGCTTGTTCAGCGTGCCGCCGGTCGAGGTCGCGGCCGCCAGCCGGCCCTCGCCGTCCAGCGCCACGCAGCCAACCGTCCCGGTCGCGATATCGCGATCGTCCGGCGCGGCGGCGGGCGTGTAGTAATCGTTCACGCTTTCGACCCGTTCCAGATCATCCTGCAAGCTGCAGAAGGCTTCTGCGCCGCGTCCGGCGAGCATGACATGCGGTGTCGTTTCCATGACGCGCCGTGCTGCATTGATCGGGCTGACAAAGCCCGTCAGCGCGGCGATCGCGCCGGCCTTGCGGGATGCGCCGTCCATGATCGAGGCGTCGAGCTCGTAGCGGCCCGCCTTGTTCGGCGAGGCGCCCTTTCCGGCCACGTAGAGACCGGACGCTTCCAGCTGCCGGACGATTTCGGTCACCGTGTCGAGAGCGCTTTCGCCGCGTGCCAGCATGGCTTTTCCGGTCTCGGCCAGCATGCGCATGTGGTCGAGTTCGGCATCATAGGGCCGGTCGGCGAGCACGCCGGCTCCGCCATGCAGAAGAAGTGCGTGGGGTCCGCTCATCCTGTGCTCCTTGAATAGCGCGCATCCCGAATTCGGAGACAGTGCTGTAGCACCCCGATCGGCTGCTGCGAAGTCGTGCAGGCAGGGGTGTGTGCGAAGTTGCCGCATGCAACCCGAGAAAATTTCCGGATATTCTGACGCGGTCATGACGCAACATGGAGACTGTTCCCATGAGTGAAGTTCTGACTCCGAAATCCTCGACAGAAACGACGCCAGCCACGCGCCGGGACGATCCTCTGGCTTCCCTCCGCCAGGACATGAACCGGATGCTGGAAGAGTTCTGGCGAGGTGCACCGCTGTCCGGGCTCGATTTTCCCCGTGCGGGGACGGTCGGCTTCGCGGCGCCGGCGGTGGATTTCCGGGAAACCGACAAGGCGTATCTGGTCACAGCCGAGTTGCCGGGACTGGAAAAAGCCGATGTCAGTGTCTCGATCGATGACGGCGTCCTGCTGATCGCCGGCGAGAAGCGTTCGGATCATGACGAGAAGACGGAACATCGTCACATCTCCGAGCGCCGCTTCGGCGAATTCCAGCGCGCCTTCTCCCTTCCCGGCGATGTCGACGAAACGGCCATCAAGGCGACGTTCGAAAAGGGCGTGCTATCCCTCACTTTGCCCCGGATCGAACGTGCGGCCACCGCCAAACGCATCGACATCAAATAGCCGGGAGTCCCCTCCGCACTCTGCGCGTCGCCGGTCAGGCGGCGCGTTTTCTTTTGCCGCGCGGCGGGGTATGTCGCTAATCACAAGAAACGTCATACCTTGAAGGGGATCCTCTCATGAAAATCGATTCGTCCATTGCCGCGATCGTCACCGGTGGTGCTTCCGGCCTCGGGGAAGGCACGGCCCGCCGTCTCGCCGCCGAGGGCGCCAAGGTCGCCATTTTCGACATGAATGCCGATCGCGGCGAAGCGGTCGCCAAGGAAATCGGCGGCGTCTTCTGCCAGGTCAATGTGGCTGACGAGGAAAGCGTCGATGCCGGTTTCGCCAAGGCGCGCGAGGCGCATGGCCAGGAGCGCGTTTTCGTGAACTGCGCCGGTATCGGCTGGGCCGAGAAGACGGCGCGCCGCTCTTCCTCCACGGGCGAGATTTCCGCTCACAGCGCCAAGGGCTTCCAGACCGTGATCGCGGTGAACCTGATCGGCTCCTTCCTGTGCGCGTCCAAGTCCGCTGCCGGAATGATGTCGCTCGACCCGATGGGCGATAGCGGCCGCGGTGTGATCGTCAATACGGCCTCCGTAGCGGCCCAGGACGGCCAGATCGGCCAGGTCGCCTATTCGGCGTCCAAGGGCGGGATCTACGGCATGACGCTGCCGATGGCGCGCGACCTCGCCAAGGAAGGCATTCGAGTCAACACCATCCTGCCGGGCTTCTTCGAGACGCCGATCTATCAGCAGATGCCGCCGGAGGTGAAAACCTCGCTCGCGTCGCATCTGCAATTCCCGCAGCGTTTCGGCACGCCGGAAGAATACGCCGATCTGGTCGCCTTCATGGTCACGAGCGACTATATCAACGCCGAGTGCGTCCGCCTCGACGCCGGCGCGCGCATGCCCCCGAAATAAGGGCGGCGAACGGCTCATGAAAAAGCCCCGGTCCAGCTGGACCGGGGCTTTTGCTTGTCTGGTTGCGGCGCAGGCCTAGAAGCTGTGACGCAGGGTCAGTCGGGCATTCAGCGGCTTGCCCGTCGAGATGTTGTCATTGCTGTGCGCGTCCGGGAAATAGTCCTCGTCCAGCACGTTCTCGACATTGAGCTGAAGCAGGGTCTGGTCGCTCAGCTCGTAATAGGCGGCCGCATCGACCCGCGTATAGGACGGGACCAGGACGTTATTGTCCTCGCGCACGAAGAACTCGTCCTGATAGGTCACGCCGAGGGCAAGGCCAAGCCGGTCGGTCGCCTGGTAGCGGTTCCAGACGGAGAACATGTGCTCCGGCGTCTGGCGGGTCGCATTGCCGTCATGGCTGCCGCCATCGACACTGCCGTCGAGATAGCTGTAGCCCGCATTGATCGTCCAGGCGTCGGTCAGCTCGCCGCTGAGCTGGGCCTCGAAGCCCTCGGTCGTGCTGCCCGGCACCGTGGTCACGATGGACGCATCGTCCGGATCGACCGAAGTGAAGAGGCCGCGCTCAAGCTGGAAGATCGCCGTCGTCAGGCTCAGGCCCGGGGTGATATCCCATTTCAGGCCGATCTCGCGGTTCTCGAAGGATTGCGGGCGAATGTCCTCGCTCGTCGTCGACAGGGTCAGGAACTGGTCGCCGGCGCTCGGCAGGAAGGTTTCCGAATAGCTGGCATAGATCGAGACGTGATCGGCCGGCTTCCAGACGAAACCGAGGCGCGGCGAGATTTCCTCGTCGACACGGCCGCGGCGGCCGTCATCGGACGCGGACACCGCCATGTGATCCATCACGCTGACGTCGAAACGGTCGAAGCGTGCGCCGAGGACCAGCTTGAAATTGTCGGCGATATCCACCTGATCCTGAATGTAGAGCGAGGTAAACTCGACCGAGGATTCCCGGTCGCGAGCCGGGGTGGAGAAGGCGAATTCCGGGATCACGAGCGGATTGGAGAAGTCGATCGTGATCCGGTCGTCGCTGCTGGCCGTGAAGAAGTTGTCGAAGCGGCGATTGTGCGTGTCCTGGTCGCCGTATTCGAAGCCTGCCAGCAGGGTGTGGCCGAACATGCCGGTGTCGAACTCGCCGATCAGATTGCCCTGAAGGATCAGGTTCTCACGCTGGGTCGGATCGCGATAGCCGTCGAGCGTGACCGTGTTCGGCGTCACCGAATTGTCGAAGCCGGCCGGGTAGAGGTTCTGGTAGAGCTTGTCGTAATCGGCGTACTGAACCGTCAGATTGCCGCGCAGCATGTCGTTGAAGCGATGATCGACGCGGGCGCGCAGGATGTTCGCCTCGAGCGTCGTCAGGTTCGCTTCCGGCGAGCCGAAGAAAGTGTCGCGCTGGCCTTCGAGCGGCACGTCCGGACCGCCCGCGACGGAGACCGACGGGACGCCGCGATCGACCGTGCGGTCATCGTTGAGATACTCGTAGAACAGTACAAGCGACGTGTTCTCGCCGAGTTCGAAATTCGCCGTCGGATTGATGCCGTAACGCGTGCCGTCGTAGAAATCGCGGTGATTGTCGATCTCCTCGACGAAGGCATTCAGGCGCAGGCCGGCTTCGTCGGAAATCTCGATATTGGTGTCGCCGGCGATCATGTAGGCGCCGAAGGTGTCGATGCTCGCGGTCACTTCGCTGAAGCTCTCGCCGAGAACCGGCTGCTTGGTCACGCGGTTGATGACGCCGCCGCCGCCGCCGCGGCCGAAGAGCAGGGCGTTGGAGCCGCGCAGGATCTCGATCTGCTCGAGATTGTAGAGCGGACGGAAATACTGGACGTCGTCGCGGATGCCGTTGAGGAAGAAGTCCGCCGTGGTCTGATTGCCACGAATGTTGATCGCGTCCCGGTGGCCTTCACCCTGGCTGATCGACAGACCCGGCGTGTAGCGCAGTACGTCGCCGATATTGGCGAAACCCTGCTCCATGATCTGGGTGTCGGTGACGATCGAGATGCTCTGCGGCACGTCGATGATCGGCGTGGGGGTCTTCACCGAGTCCAGCTGGTCGAGCGAAAGATAACGCCCCTCGACCACGATATAGTCCTCGGTTTCCTGGGCGGCGGCCATTCCGCTCACCGCGGTGCAGGCCAGGATGGTGGAGATAAAGAAGCTCGACTTGTTCCGCATGGTACTCGCTCGTTTGGGTGAGAATGACTTTCAAATGCGGATAACGTTTCTTGAGAATGTAAATCAACTACAAACTCCAGCTTGAGCGCAGCAAACGGGCGAATGTGTCGAATTTGTCGCAGGGGAGGCCGCGAATCCGGCGTGCGCGTCGTAAAAAAAAGACCGGGCGGAGATGCGCCTCCGCCCGGTCCTTTCATCGGAATGTGCCTGGATCAGCCGGGCTCGGGCCGGACGATCTGGTCGGCGAGATTGCTCAACACGTCGCGCGCATCGAAGGCGCTGGGGTCGTCTTCCGGCTTGGCGCCGCGGCCGAGCACGATCTCGGCACTCGCTTCATAACGTGTGCTCTCACGATAGTTGACATCGTCCCAGAACGGATCGTGCCATCCGCGCCAGCCCCAGCGGGGGTGGAAATAGGCATAGTCGACGTAAAATCGCGAATAAGGCGAGGGGTGAAGCCGTCTCGCCCGGAGCCTGGACTCCTCGTCCGTCGCGCGTTCGACTACGGTGAAATAGTCATAGCCTTCCTCGACGGTCAGTTCGGCGGACCGGTAGAGAAGATAATTCTCGACGGTCTCGCGATCTGTCAGGGAATTCCCGCCAAAGGACACGCGGAAGCGGTTCTGCTCGATCTGGTTTTCCGAATAGCCGGTGCGGGCACCGTCTGCCGCCTGGTAGGGCGTCGGCGTGGCGCACGCGCCGAGTACGGCCGCGCTCGCCAGGGTAATCAGGACTCGCCTCATCTGTGGCTCCTTGAACTCGTTTTTCCTCGCTTAATGGATTATGACTCCCCCAGCGGTGCTGAAAAGGGTCGAATCGGGAAGATGCGAATTTTTGCCACGCGGGAGTAGGCATGCTGGAGCGGAATCAGGGCTGGGTTCTGATGGCTTTTGCGGTCCTGCTCTGGGCGCCCGGACCTGCCTGGGCGAACGGTCCGCAGAAACGCGAAGAGACCGCGCTCGACCCGGTATTACAGGCTTGTCTCGACAGTCATGGTGCGCGCGGGGCATGCGAATGCGTGGCGCGCGAGGCGCGGTCGCGTTTCTCCAGCAAGCAGCGCGCGATTCTGGCCGCGGCCATGCCGGATATCGACCGCGTCGGGGAGCCTCAAGAGCTGGTCGACGAGCTCGGCCTGTCGCTGGACGAGATTCTCGATCTTCGCCGCCGGGTCTCGCGAGCCGACACGGTAATCCGCAATGCCTGCGGTATCGGTTTCGATGCCCAGGCTGGTGCCGCTCAGCCTCACAACCCCGAGCCGACGCCTAATTGAGACGGGCCTCGATGTCGGCGTGACGCCATTCGGCCGGCGAGACGATGCCGCGATGCGCGATGCGGACAGTGTGTATGACCGCGTCGATCTCGCGCCTCCAGAAATCGAGAAAACGGAGCAGGCGGGGATATTTCGGGGCCATATCCTGGGTCTGCCAGAGGAAGGTCTGCAGCAGAGCCGGATGGTCCGGCATGTAATAAAGCACCTCGGCCGTGGTCAGGCGCTGTCCGCCCAGCTGGGCCACGAAATCCCGGTCAACCTCCCGCATGGTCTCCTCCATCGTCACACGCGATCTCTGCGATCGCCACGGAACAATGTTATGAGAAACGGGTGAATGATTGCTGAGCGGCGCGTTTACGGAACGTCCATTTCCAGGATGACCGTTGCGGGCCGTTCGGTCTCTGGCTCGCTGCCGTCTTCCGGGAAGAGCGGCCAGGCCGCATTCGCGACGAGCCAGGCGCGCCCGTCCGCGAGGTCGATCAGGGTCGGCTCGGTATTTCCCGTCATCGCCGCGTGCCCGCGCAGCAGGACTTCGGTGCCCGCGACGCTGCGCCCGTCCGGGGCGAGATCGATGATCATGACCTGCTGCGGGCTGACGCCGTTGCGCACGGCAACGAGACGGCCGTCTCGCGTGTTCAGGAGGCCGTCGATCCCGATCAGGCTCTCCGAGCCGGCACGCAGGAGCGAGGCGGAACCGTCGCCCAGATCGATGCGCCAGATACCCATCGCGTAATCGGCCACATAGAGTGCACCCCGGCTGAGCGCGACGCCCTGCAGGTTGACGAAACGCGGGTCTTCGCTGAGGACTTCCAGTTCCGCTCCTGGATCGCGCAGGACATAGACGCGCGGGACGCGGCTGTCCGAGGCGTAGACCATGCCGTCGCGCACGACGAGGTCGGCGATCTGGCCGGCGCCTTCGATCATGTAGCTGTCATAGGGATCGCCGGTCATCAGGTCGAAGGCGAACAGGCCGGTCTGAGGTTCCTCGTCCTCGCCGAGCGGCGTTTGCGGCACATGGCCCGACGCCGCCCAGACGAGACGAAGCCGGTCGTCGACCGCCAGGCCGAACACCGATTGCAGCCCGTCCTCGCGGTCGGCGAACACTTCCGGACGGTTTCGCGCGAAGGGCTCGAGCATCAGGATTTCCCGGCCGGTCACCGACGACAGGAAGAGCCGGTCGGTCTCGATGTCGACGGCGACACCCTCGATCAGGGCGTCGGGGCGCGTCACACTGGCTGCGATGCGTGCGCTGCCGACGGGCTCGGCATTGGCGGCCAGGCGTGCCCTGACTTCAGCAAAGCGTGCCGCATCGCTCCGGTTCAGTAGTTCCGCGGCGTTCTCGGGGTCGAAGGCGATGCCGGCCGCGGCCATGCGTTCGAGCGCATGGAAGGCGTCGTCCGGCCGCTCGGCGCGCAGGGCGACGGTCAGCAGGCCGCGAAGAATGGCCGGATGGTCGGGCTTGAGATCGAGCGCGGCCTCAAGCAGGCGCCGGGCGGTCTCGTGATCGCCGGCCTGCATGGCCGTATTGGCCGCTCCGAACATTTCCACGGCAATCGATTGCGGTGTCGGGTCGGCGGGTGTCTCCGTCGCGGCATCCTGGGCGGACGCGGCCGCGGAAACGAGGAGGCCGGCGAGGCCTGAAATCAAAAGCTGACGCATGTTCATCTTGCCCATTCTCATCGCAACGGCGTCACCGTTGCGGCGCTGGCAGGGATAATATGGGAAAACACGAAGGCGAAAAGGTGGTGCATCCGTCAGGCGAATTCCGCCAGGCCTTCAATGCGGTCTCAAAGGTCGATATCGATCTCGCCTTCGTCCTCGACCGGACCGGTGAGGATCACATGGTCGTCGGTTTCGCGCCATTCCACGAAGAGCTCGCCGCCATCGGCCATGATGGAGGCCGCACGGTCGGCAAGGCCGCGCCGGTGTGCCGCGACCAGTGCTGCGCAGGCGCCCGTGCCGCAGGCGGCAGTGATGCCGGCGCCGCGTTCCCAGACGCGCAGCCGGATATGGCTGCGATCATAGACCTGGGCAAAGCCCGCATTCACGCGCTCGGGGAAGAGCGGATCCATCTCCACTTCGCGCCCGAGGGCTGCGACCGGCAGGTCCTCCAGCTCGCGCACGAAGAAGACGGCGTGCGGATTGCCCATACTCACGGCGCCCGGTTGGCCGACGACGATATCGCCGGCTGCGGCGGTGAATTCCATCGCGACCGTATCCATTTCTCGCGCCAGCGGAATGTCCTGCCAGTCCAGGCGCGGCGCGCCCATATCGACGCTGACGGTCATGTCGCCAGCCGCGACCGCATGCAGCAGTCCGCCGCCGGTCCCGATGGTCGCGCTGCCGGCGCCGGTCTTCTGCATGATCGCCCAGGCCGCGGCCCGGGTGCCGTTTCCGCAGGCGCCGACCTCGTCGCCATCGGCATTCCATATCCGCATGAAGGCGTCCGCGCTGTCACTGTCTTCGAGCACAAGCAGCTGATCGAAATGGTGAATATGGGCCCATTCGCGCACGGTTGCGATATCCAGGCTGACGGGAGCACCCCGGCGGCGCAGATCGGCAAGGATGAAGCGGTTGCCCGCACCATTCATCAGTCTAGCTTCCATGACGCCGGGATACCGCCCGTGCGGCTTTACGTCCAGCGCCGGTACGGGCTTAACTGCGCGCCAGTGGTTTTAAGGGGAGTGCGTGATGACGTTTCAACGCAATCTGTTGATTCTGGGTGTGAGTGCGGCGGCTCTGGCGGCCTGCGGTCAGCCCGCGAGTAATGAAGGTGATGACGTGGCGGATACAGTGGCCGGGCCCGAGAGCGAGCGCCAGATCGTCCAGATCGATCCGGACAACGATCCGCGCGTCTGGCTGGAAGAGGTCGAGGGCGAGGAGGCCCTGGCCTGGGTCGAGGGGCAGAACGAGCGCACTTTCGAGCGCCTGCAGGGCGATGCGCGCTATCAGGAGCTCTATGATCAGGCGCTGGCCATCTATGAGAGCGACGACCGTATTCCCTATGGCAGCTATTATGGCGGCTATGTCTGGAATTTCTGGCGCGATTCCGAGAACACACACGGCCTCTGGCGCCGCACGACGCTGGAAAGCTATCTGACGGACGCGCCGGAATGGGATGTCGTTCTCGATGTCGACGCGCTCGCCGAGGAAGAGGGCGTGAACTGGGTCTGGCAGGGTTCCAACTGTCTGGCGCCCGATTATGACCGGTGCATCCTGACCCTGTCCGACGGCGGTTCCGACGCCGCCGTGCGCCGTGAATTCTCGGTTTCCGACCGTGCCTTCGTGGATGGCGGCTTCGAGACGCCGGAGGCCAAGGGCGGCATCAGCTGGGTGGACGAGGACACGGTCCTCGTGGGGCTCGCCACAAGCGAAGCCGACACCACCGATTCCGGATATCCGGCCGTGTCCTATCGCTGGGAGCGGGGTACCGATCTGGCCGATGCGACCGAGGTCATCCGCGGCGACCGCGAGGATGTCGGCCTGTTCGCCTTCCGCGCCGAGGACAGCGACGGCACCGTCTACATGATCGCTTCCGAAGCCGACACATTCTACGACACGACCTGGTGGTATCTGCCGAATGAAGGCGCGCCGGTCGCACTCCCGCTGCCGAGCAAGTCCTCCATCCAGGATCTCTATCGGGGCGAGCTGGTCTTCACGGTCGAGGAAGACTGGACGCCGGTCGAGGGCGGTGAAACCTACCCGCAAGGCGCCCTGCTTTCCTTCACCATGGCCGATTTCGTGGCCAGCGGCGAATTGCCGGACGTGAAGACCGTCTATGTGCCGCGCGAGCGCCAGTCGCTCGGCAATATCGGTGCGACCCGGTCCGCGCTGCTCGTCGCGATCGACGAGAATGTCGTCGGCGGCCTGGAAGCCTTCCAGTACGAGAACGGCAGCTGGACCTCCGAGACCGTTCCGGTCCCGGACAACATGACCATCGCGCTGGGGTCCACGAACGCCCGCGAGGACATTGCCTTCATGAATGCCGAAGGCTTCCTGACGCCGGACACGCTCTACACGGTCAATGCCGCGACCCTCGAGGTCGAGCCGGTGAAATCCATTCCGGAGCAATTCGATGCCGAAGGTCTGGTCGTCGAGCAGCTCGAGGTCGCGTCGACCGACGGGACGATGATCCCCTATTTCGTGGTCCGTCACGAAGACACGGTCATGGACGGCACCACGCCGACCCTGCTTTACGCCTATGGCGGTTTCCAGGTCTCCATCCGTCCGAGCTATTCCGGTTCGCGCGGCCAGCTCTGGCTGGAAAACGGCGGGGCCTATGTTGTCGCGAACATCCGCGGCGGCGGCGAGTTCGGTCCGGCCTGGCACCAGGCGGGCCTGAAAATGAACCGCCAGCGTATCTATGACGACCTCATCTCGGTTGCCGAGGACCTCGCCGATCGCGGTCTGACCAGCCCGCGCCACCTGGCCGTCTATGGCGGCTCCAATGGCGGGCTGCTGACGGGCGTCATGTATACCCAGCGTCCGGACCTCTGGAATGCGGTCGTTTCGGCCGTGCCGCTGCTGGACATGCTGCGCTACAACCAGCTGCTGGCCGGTGCGTCCTGGATGGGCGAGTACGGCGATCCGGCCGATCCGGACGAAGGCGCTTTCCTGCGCTCGATCTCGCCCTATCACAATGTCGATGCGAACGGCGAGTATCCGGAAATCTACCTCTACACCTCGACGCGCGACGACCGCGTCCATCCGGGCCATGCCCGCAAGATGGCGCACCTGCTCGAGGAAGTCGGCCACGACTATCTCTATTACGAGAACACGGCCGGTGGTCACTCGGCCGCAGCGAACCTCCGCGAGACCGCGCGCCGCGACGCGCTCCTCTACACCTTCCTGATGCAGAAGCTGATGGATAGCGATGAGGGCGAAACGGACGCCGAAGCGGACATGGAAGAGGCCGGCGAAGAATAAGCCGGCCACCCGCCGAAACGAGAAACCCCCGGAGCCTGGCTCCGGGGGTTTTTTCTTTGCCGGGATGGGCCCCGTCTAGTCGAAAGCGCGCTCGACCGGCCAGTCCGCGTCGGCGCTGCGCCAGAGAATGGAGGCGATCTTCCACTCGCCGTCTATCTTAAAGAGGGTGATGAAATTGACCCCCGTGACGAATATCTCGCCGGTCGCGCTATTCATGCCTTCATAGGCCGAGCGCGCATAGGCGATCTCGCCGTACTGGGTGATGTCGGTGCGGGTCGGACGCTCGACGAAGCCGTTCTCCACCAGCCAGGGGCCGGACCGCTCGATATAATCGTCCAGGGTGATGACGCGTCCGCGTCCATTGCCTTCCGGACCAGGACCGACCGCGCCCATGGCGGCGCCGTCCATGAAGAGGGCGCGCATGGCGTCGAAATCTCGCGCTTCTCCGACCGGGCCGGAAATGACGTCGTAAACGGCATTGATGGTCGCGTCGATATCGGCCGTGTCATCGGCGAGTACCGGTGCCGCGACGACTGCGCTGGCCGCAAGGGCCGCAATCAGGGTGTGCTTCATGGTTATCCCCCAGATGTGTCTTCAGGGAAGAGCCTCGCCGTGAAGGCGCCGTCTGGCAAGTTACTGATCGGACAGGGGGGCGCAGCTGAAGCCCTGCCGTTCGGCATGGGCGGCCTCAAGATTCGTCTCGGCATCGATCACACGGCGGTAGAGGACGAGCCCGGTTGCCGTTGGTGCAAGCTCTAGCCTGTCGCTCTCGACATCGTACGCGACTGGCGTGATGGGAGTGGCGGCGTCTGCGTAGGAATGCTGCAGCAGAATCCGGCTGCTATCGGCGCCCTCTGCATCGCGATCGCTCATCACCGCGAAATTATTGGTCCGGCTGTCATAGAAGCTGACCGAGGCGTAATGGCCGTCCGCCGGCCAGGGCGCTTCGATGAGGAGCGGCTCTTTGCTGACGTCATAGACGCATATCGAATAGAGAATGTCCGGGCTGGCGCGAACGACGGTCTGGTTGTCTTCGCGCAGGCGCGGCGCATGGCGGACGCTTCCGGGCGAACCGCCGCTTCCGGCAATCCGGTCCATCGTCTTGCCCATGATGACAGCGGGAATGCGGTCCAGCGTAACCCAGGCGCCGGCGGCGAAACTGGTGAGAAATGCAAAGAGGGGAATGAGCCGGCGCATCAGGCATCCTCCCCGCAACCGACACGGTCGATGACCGGGAAGTCGATCGAGCCCGGGTCGTCCAGCACGATCGCGTCGGGGTGATAGAGGCGCAGCGTGATGGAGAAATTCCCGGCATTGGTTGTGGCCAGCCAGGCATCGTCCGGGCGCGGTCGCGGCCCGGCGGTCAGCTGCCAGTTGCCCGCGCCCAGATCGGTCATCGTGGCTGCATGCGCATCGGTGCCGTTGCGGGCCAGGAAGTCATCGTCCGCATAGAGGGTCAGGCTCCACCAGCGTGCGGGCAGCGGCCCGCCGCTGATCCGGTAATCGCAGGCCTCGTCCAGCCGGTCTCCGGAACTGTCTTCCCAGGCCGTGAAATAGACCGTCTCCGACCGGTTCAGCGCCAGCAGGCCGCGCCGGGCGACCACGGCGCGCAGGACCGGGCCGGCGTCGGCGTCGCCGATCAGTTCATTGCTTCGCCAGGGGCCGTTCTCGACGCCGCCGATCTCCACCGGACCGAAGACGAGAAAGACGGCACCGGCGGCACCGGCGACGAGGCCGAGAATGCTGGCTATGGCTGTACGAAGGACCATGCGGCGACCCTAGCCGCGGCGGCAAGGCTTGCAAAGTCAGGCTGTTTTCAGCTTGGCCTGATTGGTCGCGACCTGCTGGAGCATGGACTGGATGAGCTGGAGTTTCTCGCGGCCCTCCGGGACCTGGGCCTCGCTCAGACCCATACCGGATTTCAGCTGACGCAGCGCCCGGGCCTGGGCGTCGGCAGAGCAATGGCCCAGCGGCAGGGCGCCGCCCGTGACCAGCTTCAGCAGGCCCGTAGCCTTGTCCAGGGCCGGCCGGTCGCCGGCTTCGACGAGATTGAGGATCTTGCTCTCGTCGATGATTTTCATGCCGAGCTTGTCGAAACAGCTGGCCAGCTCGGCCTTGTCGTCCTTGGGATAGGTGCCCTTGAGTACGCGGCTCTGCAGCGCCGTGACCCCGGCGAGCCGTTCGAGCGGCTGGCCTACGCCTCGCACGAAGGCGCTTTCGACCTGCTGCGATGTGAGCATGGTGCGGATATAGCCGGCGAGCTTCTGCTTGTTGGTTTCACCGACGATATTTTCCTCGAGCGCCACCAGGCGTGAGAGTTCCTCGTCGGGTGACTTCGCGTCGCGCAGGAAGTCTTCGATCGTGTCCGGCCGCAGGAGGCGGGCCGAGCGGCTGGCGAAGGCCTTGGACAGCTTGTCGGCCGGCAAGGTCGAGTCCGCGCACATGATCAGCTTGCGCGCCAGATCTCGCGAAAGGCGGACCTCGGCCTTCACGCTGTTCGGGCGGAAGCGCTGGGGCCGTTCCAGCTCCTTGAGAATTTCGTCGGCGATGATGGCGCGACAGGCCTGAAATTCCTTGCTGCCGATCTTTTCGGCGAGGCGTTTCGCAGCTCGGGGCGCATAGACGATAGCGTCGGCGCCATAATCGCCATCGACCAGGCAAGCGAGTTTCTCCATCGTCTCGCCGAGATCCTTGCACTTGCCGAGCAGAGCCTCGCGGCCGGCATCGAAGCTGATCACCTCGGCCAGATAACTGTCGACCTCGCCGATGGCGAAGCTGCGCGCTTCGTCGCTTTCCGGCAGCTGGTCGGCCATGTCGAGCAGGGCTTCCAGCTTGCTTCCGTAATTCTTTTCGTGGCGCAGGCGATCGGCCATGGCAGCGCGCAGAGAATAGGCCCGGCGATCGGCCCGGTAGACCTTGTCGGCGATCTCGCTGAACGCTGCCTTTTTCGGAAACTCCGGCAGTTTATTGTCGCGTCCGTCCTTGTAGATGCGGTTGAGCGATTTCTGGACCAGCTCGTTGAGCTGTTTGACGAAGCCGTGAACGCTGGCATCGCTGTCGCTCGCACTTGCGACGGCAACCTTCTGGATGGCGTGCTGGAGCGTCGTCTCGGAAGATTCGAGATTCTCGACCAGATCGGGCCGGTGCAGCAATTCCATCGGCAGGGCCTGGACGCGTTCCAGCCAGCCGGACAGGACGCGGCGGATCGTCGAGCGCGCATGCGGTTTGGACAGGTCGTCAGGCGTGAGGCAGGGCAGGGTCGCTTCGCCGGTCTTCTCGGCCGGATCCTTGAAGGCTTCCGTTCCGCTTTCGAAGATCGTTATGGAGCGGAAGGTGCGCGCCTCGTCGTCGAAGCGTTCCTTGGTCACGCGGATGGAGGCATCCTTGTGCTTTGCCACGAGGTCGTGGGCGAGCTTCAACGCATCGTCGCGATCGTCCCGGGCCTCGTAGAGCGCCCATCCCGTCTTGCGGTTCTTCTTGAAGAAGACCTCGTAATGGATTGCGCCTGCCATCGGCCACTCCCCGGATAAGCGTACAATTTGAATCAACAGCCTTAAAACGAAGTGAACCTGCCGCATTTTTGCACAGCGCGCTTGGCGCTCCGGGGCAGGCGTGTCTATTGTCTGCCACAATTCAAGGCTACGGCGCCCTTGTATGGAGTTTATTGCGGAGACGGCATGGCCACGATTGCGCTCGTCGATGATGACGAAAACATCATCACTTCGGTTTCCATTTTCCTCGAGGGCGAGGGCTATAATGTCCGGACCTATAATGACGGGGCGTCCGCACTGCGAGCCCTGACCGAGGATCCGCCGGATCTTGGAATTTTCGACATCAAGATGCCGCGTATGGACGGTCTGGAACTGCTCCGACGTCTGCGCCAGTCCTCCAACATCCCGGTTATCTTCCTGACCTCGAAGGACGACGAGTTCGACGAGGCGCTGGGGCTCAATCTCGGCGCGGACGACTATATCTCCAAACCCTTCTCCCAGCGTCTTCTGGGCGAACGCGTGAAGGCCGTTCTGCGCCGGGCGCGCGGAGCGTCGGAACCGGTCGGAGCCGGTCCGCTCGAGCCAGGCGACAGCAAACCGCTGGAACGCGGCAGCCTGGTCCTCGACCCCAATCGCCACGCCTGCTCCTGGAATGGCGAACCAGTGCGCCTGACGGTGACGGAGTTTCTCATCCTGCAGGCGCTCGCGACGCGCCCGGGCTATGTGAAAAGCCGCGACAATCTGATGGACGCGGCCTATGACGACCAGGTCTATGTCGACGACCGGACCATCGACAGTCACATCAAGCGCATCCGCAAGAAATTCCGCGAAGTCGACAAGACCTTCGACGCCATCGAGACCCTCTACGGGGTGGGTTACCGCTATAAAGAAGACTGATCCGGAAACCGTGAGCGGCGGGCTGCGCCGGGCCGGGGTGTGGATCCGAAATCTCACGCCGCGGCCCTCTTCGCGTCTGGCCCAGCTCATCCTGATCGCCAATTTCGTCGCACTCGGCGTGCTCATCGTGGGCATGCTGGCGCTGACGGAAACGCGTCGCGGCCTGGTCACCGCCAAGCTGGATTCCCTGCGCTCCCAGGGCGAGCTGATCGCCAATGTGCTGGCCGAGGGCGCTTCGGACGGGGCTCCGGCGCCGGCGCTGCGCAATGACGATGCGCGCGCCATCCTGCGCCAGCTCTACGTGCCGGAGGAATCCCGGGTTCTGGTCTTCGACAAGAGCGGCACGATGGTCGCGGACAGTCATCTTCTCGCCGATGTGTTCGAGACCACGGTCCTGCCTCCGCCGGGCCAGCCCGGACCGGATTTTGCCGACACTGCGCGCAGCTTGCCCACGCAGGTCCTCGATTTCCTCGGCAACCTGCTCCGCTCGTCGGAAGAGCGGGCGGCGCTCGATCGCAATCTCGAGGACGAGGTGCTCGACGTGATTTCCGGCGATGTTGTCGCCGGAGTCCGGCGCGAGGCGGACGGGCGAAGGGTCGTGTCCGTGTCCATTCCTATCCAGCCCGTCCGTGCGGTGATCGGCGTGGTGACGATCGAGAGCTACGATCTCGACACGCTGATCGCGGCCGAACGCCGCGCGCTCCTGCCCTTCATGGTGATCGCGGCACTGGTATCGGGCATGTCCTCGCTGGCGCTGACGGTCTTCATTGCCCGGCCGATCCGCCGTCTTGCGCGGGCGGCGCATGAAGCGCGCCGGGCCGGCGGCCGCCGGGTGAAAATGCCCGATCTCGGCTCGCGCAATGACGAGATCGGCGATCTCGGCGTGGCGCTCTCGGAAATGACCGATGCGCTCTACGACCGCCTCGACGCGATCGAGAGCTTCGCGGCCGATGTGGCGCACGAGCTGAAAAACCCGCTGACCTCGATCCGCTCTGCGGTAGAGGTCCTTCCCATGGCGAAGGATGCGGAGCGCCGCGACCGGCTGTTGGCGGTCATCGTCGCGGATGTGAAGCGACTGGACCGTCTCATCACTGATATCTCGCGCGCCTCTCGCGTGGATGCCGAACTGACGCGCGAGGATGTGGAACGGTTCGACCTGGCGGCCATGCTCGCCGAGCTGGCCGAAACCTATAACGAGAATCCGCGGAACGGTGTGCGGGTGGTCATCGATCGCACGGTGCGCAACGGGTTCGTTCGCGGACGCGATGGTCCGCTGGGGCAGGTGTTCCGGAATCTGATCGACAATGCCATCACCTTCTCGCCCGAGGGCGGCACCATTCTCATCCGTCTGGTTCGCGGACACCGCAATGGCGGGGCGAGCCTCGTGGTCCATGTCGACGATAACGGTCCGGGCATTCCGGAGGACAATCTGGAAACCGTCTTCCAGCGTTTCTATACGGAGCGCCCCAAAGGTGCCGAATTCGGTACCCATTCCGGTCTAGGCCTCGCCATAGCGCGGCAGATCATCAAGGCGCATGGCGGGCAGATTATTGCTGCCAACCGGCTGGATGAGGACGGAAAAATTGCCGGCGCGCGCTTCAGCGTGGAACTGCCTGCCGCGCTACAGGACTGATAAATCGTCAGCTGCGTTGCAAAAAGACGCTTCCCCGCCGGTCAAAGGCACGGTTAGATAATCGTCATGATTGGAGTCGTCGTCGTCAGTCACGGTCGTTTGGCCGATGAATTCGTCGCCGCCACGGAACACGTGGTCGGCCCGATGGACGCGTTCCTGGCCGTGTGCATCGGCCCGGACGACGATATGGAAAAGCGGCGCTCCGATATCAAACAGGCCATTGCCGATGCCGATCGTGGCGAGGGTGTGCTGGTGCTGACCGACATGTTCGGCGGCACCCCGTCCAATCTTGCCATTTCCCTGCTCGAACCGGGCAAGGTCGAGGTGATCGCCGGCGTAAATCTTCCGATGCTGATCAAGCTCGCAGAGGCGCGCTCGCGTGCCGACCTGGACAGTCTGGCCCGCATGGGTGAGGACGCCGGCAAGCGCTATATCGCGATCGCCTCGGACGTGCTTGAAGGGGCAGGCAAGTGACGGTCACAGCGCGGCGGGTGAAGATCTGCAATACGCGGGGGCTGCATGCGCGCGCCGCTGCGAAATTCGTCGAGATGGCCCAGGGCTTCGATGCCACCATCCATGTCTCCCGTGACGGCGAGACGGTAAATGCGGATTCCATCATGGAATTGCTGATGCTCGCGGCCGCGAAGGGCTCCGAGATCGATATCGAAACCACCGGTCCCGACGCGGAACGGGCGGCCGACTGCCTGGTCGGGCTCGTCGAGGCCGGCTTTCACGAAACCGACTAGCCGTTTCTCTGCCTCGCACCACGCATGAAAAAGCCCGCATCGCTGCGGGCTTTTTGCTGTCCGTCGGTTGGCCTATTCGGCCGGGTCGGGCTCAAGCTCGATCTCCGGCGCGCCGGGGGCCAGATCGCTGTCCGATGCTTTCGGAACCATCGGGTCCTGCGTGTCGTCCATCAGCGGATCGTCGAGCCAGGACACGGCGCTGCCGTCCACCTCTGCAGTTTCGGCCGCTTCGCTCGCCGATGCGGAAGGCTCTTCGTCGCCGATTGCCGGCATGGGCGGCGGCGAAGCGACAGGCATGGTGCGATCGTCCTCGAGCGCAGACGCCATATTGGCTTCGACGAGGGCTGCGCCCCGATCGGTCTCGGTTTCGGGGCTTTCGCTCTCCGCGCCTTCCGTCTCGGTCAGTGCGGCTGCAGCCGCGACATCGTCCAGGCTGGGCAGGTCGTCATCGCTCTGTGCAGTCACGCTCGCAGTTTCGGTGTCGTCCATCGAAACGTCCTCCGGGGCCACTTCGGCCTCCGGTGTACTCTCCGGCGTCACGGCGGCTGCGGCCTCGACAACCGTGTCGTCTGCGGCCGGGTCGTCGTCTTCCGGCGTGTTTTCGGCGGCCGGTTGCTCGGGGTCGACCGTCGTCTCCTGCGGCGCCGTTTCCCCGTCATCATCAGACATGACGAGGGCGGCAGCCTCGACAGGCTCATCCGTTTCTTCGGACGTTTCGGCTTCGTCCTGTTCGGCGTTCGTTTCTTCGGCCGGTTCCGGCGCCGTTTCTTCCGTTTCGGTTTCGCTCGCGACCGGCGGGAGTTCGACGTCGGCGTCGTCACGCGCGGTCACCTCGCCGTTGGTGGCGGTTTCGGACGGATCGGCGGGATCGCCGGCGCCTGCATCGGCCGCGATAGCAGCCGCATCGTCATCGCTGGTGCCGGCGGCTTCGCCACCTTCCGCGACGGCAGCGGCCGTCGCGATCGCGGCAGCTGCGGCCGGAGCGGCAGCAGGCGTGGCATCGCCGGAGGATTTCTCGGAGGCGCGCACGCCTTCCTGCGGCGGGTTCCGCAGGACATGTTCGGACAGGCGGGCGACGCGGGCATTGAAGCGACCGGCGTCGCGCGTCCGGTTCACCATTCCACCCAGAGCGAACAGCGCCAGGCTGCCGCCGCAGATATAGAGCGTGGCCTCGGCGCCGCCCAGAATGCTGCCTGCGGCAAGCGCCAGAGCGGCGAGCGCGGGAATATAGACAAGCCGCCAGGAGCGCGCGGAGAAGGCCAGCAGGGCCAGCAGGGCGCCGCCCCCGAAGAGCAGGATTTCGGTCAGCTGGTCCATCGGCACGAAGCCGAGCGCGGCAAGGCCGTCGCTCAGGCCCGTCGAGAGAACCGGTTCCACCCGCCAGCCGGGCAGGGCCGGGGCGAGCGCGGCGATTTCGCCGAACACGTCATAGGCCGGAATACGGGCCATCGGATTGCCGATGATCTCTGCGAGGAAGGCATGCAGGGTCGGCCAGACCGATGCGATGCCGACAGCGGCGAGCAGCAGGAAGGAGAGCAGCCAGTTGAAACCGCGGGTCACGCCGGACCGCGCCAGCAGGCTGGTCGCTTCCGGCGCGGCACGCATCCATGTCTCGCGGGAGTGATTGACGATCGCGACGGGGCGCGAGCGACGGTTCGGGCCGGACTGCATTCGCAGCACGGTCGCATTGTCGCCTGGCGCGATGGCGCTGCTTTCTTCCATCAGCCGGACCGAATGGTCCATGCCGTCCGTATCCGTAACGTGACTGGACCCGTCCTCGGACGCGGTCACTTCTCCCGAAACAGTGAAAAAGTCGATGCGGCGAGCACCATAGGTTTGCCCGGCATGCGCGGTCGGCAACAAAGACATGAATCTACGCACCTCTAACAGCAGGATCCCCGGTCGTCTGTGTCCCAAATCGACCCGTCCCTCTCCCAATGGTCTGGGACCCTACAAGTTCGATGCCGGAAATTGAACGCTATTAATACATTCTTTACATTATGTTCATTTTCCGTTCCTCCTGCGTGTCCCGCCGCGGGCCGTGCTGATACGGGTCTTCCGCATTCTGCGGGGAGCGGATAACGTCCGCGCCATGATACGAGTTCTGCCCCTGTTTCTGCTCTTCCTGACCGCGTGCAGTGCCGCCGTTCCGGCGACCTTCCGGCCCGAGCGCGGCCCGTTCATCCCGCGCGACGAATTTCCGGTTCCTCCCAATGTGGAACGCCTGATCGGTCCGGAGGACTGCCGCGGCTCGACGCTGGCGGCGGTCGAGGCCGAGATGCCGGACTATCCGGCGCGGGCCTGGGCGCGCGGCCGGCAGGGCTGGGTCGTGGTTCGTTTCCATGTTTATGCCGACGGCAGCGTGCATCGTCCTCGCATCGCCCGGGCCGTGCCGGACGGACCCTTTAACCGGGAAGTTCGCCGCACCGTCTCCGACTGGCGCTTCCGACCGCTCGACAACGGTGTTCAGAGCCTCGAGAACTGTGTCGTGATGTTCGAATTCCGGGCCGGCGAGGTCCGTATTCGTTAACGCACCGGGGTGGATAACGGCTTTCCACAACTGATCGCGGCTGTTGGGCGTGACCGATGCGAGCGACCTGTTTTCCGCTGCTCTGACAGGAAATCTGCGGCTTTCGAGCCGGAAGCTCAGGTAAGAATCTCCACGATTTTCTGCCGGCCTCAGGCATCAGCGGCTATAACATATTAAGGAATTGACGGTGCGCGCGCTCGCCCGCGAGTCCCCGCATCGGTATCATGGTGATTCGTGAGGGCCGATTAGAAGGCGGGGCAGGTCCGCACCCGGGGCGAATTTCATGACTGGACAGACATTCCAGATCGTCACTCTGCTCGTCACCTTTGGCGCCGTGGCGTTTGCTTTTGCCGTGGGATTGTGGGCCTACCGGCTGACGGCCGGTGCGCGCGCCGTTCAGACGGTCTGGCGCCGCAAGGTCAGCGAACTGGAAGACAAGCTTTCGCGCGCCGACAGCGTGTTCGGCGCCCATCCCGGTCTTGTGCTGGTCTGGGACCAGCCCCCGTTCGACGAGTCCGAGACCGGTTGGGGACAGCCGCGCATTTTCGGGTCTTCCGTGGCGCTGGCCTCCTTGCTGAAATTCGCTGAAGCGACGGATGGTCCCAACCCGGCGGGCATCCTGATGGAAGGCCTCGCCGATTACGAAGCCCGCGCCGCCAGCGGCGAGGAGACGACGTTGCGTCGCCGTTTTCAGGAGCTGATGCAGCAGGGCCGGCCCTTCTCGCTCACCATTCTCGGTCCGAGCGGCCGTTTCCTGGAAGCCGATGGCCGGGCTGCCGGCACGCAGCTGGTTGTCTGGCTTTCCGATGCGACGACGCGCGGGCTCGAGGAATCCGGCGCGCGCGGCCGTATCGAGGAAGCGCGCCGCCTGGTATCCCAGGATCCGCTGGCCTTCCTCGACATGCTCGGTCGGGCACCTTTCCCGACCTGGCGCATGAATGCGTCCGGCCGGGTCGAATGGGCCAATGACGCCTATGTGCGGGCGGTGGAATGCGACAGCCTCGATCGCATGCTGCAGAAACAATACATGCTCGATACCGGCATGGCCGAACAGGCGCGCCGCGTGGCGGCCGATGGCGAAGCGGTCGCGGAAACGCGGACCGTGAATATCGAAGGCCGGCGCCGAGCCATGCAATTCCTCGTCTTCCCCGTCTCCGGCGGCGCGGCCGGCTTCGCCATAGACGCGACCGAGGGGCAGGAAGCCAAGGACGCACTCGAGCGTTTTCGCCGCGCCCATGACGATACGCTCAATCACATGGCCGAGGCCGTGGTCGTCTTCGACCGTTCCAAGCGGCTCGATTTCTACAACAAGGCCTTCACCAATCTCTTCAAGCTCGACGATGCCTGGCTCAATGAGCGGCCGGCGCATGCCCAATTCCTCGACCGCATGCGCGAGAAGCGTCTCCTGCCCGAGCAGGCGGATTTCGCCGGCTGGAAGAGTGAGGAGCTGGCACGCTACGATCAGCCGCCTGGCGACGAGACACCGGACGAGCTGTGGCCCTTGCCCGACGGTCGCACATTGCGCGTCGCCCGCCAGCGTCACCCGCTCGGCGGTCTCATGCTCATCTTCGAGGACAAGACCGACGAACTGGCGCTGACCGCGCGCTACAACACGCTGATCAAGGTGCAGCGTGCGACCCTCGACAAGCTGCACGAGGCGGTCGCCGTGTTCGGCGCCAATGGCCGCCTCCAGCTGCACAATAATGCTTTCGAGGACCTCTGGGGCTTCGAGCCGGAAGACCTCGACCGCTCGCCCGATTTCGACAGTGTCGCCGAGACCTGTGCCGCCCTGTTCGCCGACGACCGCGTCTGGACCGACATCAAGGGCCGCGTCACCGATCCAAGCCCGCAGGCGCGCAAGCAGGTGACCGGAGAGATGCGCCGGGCCGACGACCGCGTGCTGACCTATCTGACGCGCCCGCTGCCGGACGGGGCGACGCTGATCTGCTGGGACGATGTCACCGACAGCCGCCGCATCGAGGAAGCCCTGCGCGAACGCGCCGAGGCTCTGCAGGCGTCCGAGCGCATCAAGACCGAGTTCGTCGAGCATGTGAGCTATCAGCTGCGCACACCGCTCACCACGATCAACGGCTATGCCGACATGCTCGCGCAAGGCTTCGCCGGCGATCTGAGCGATCGTCAGAAGGAGCCTATGGCGGCGATCCAGACCGCGGCCGAGCATCTGGCGAAACTGGTGGACGACATTCTCGACGTGGCCGCGATCGATGCCGGTCAGCTGGAACTCGATCTCGGCGATGTCGATCTTGGCGATGTCGCGCGTGAGGCCGCCGATCTCGTTTCCGGACGGGCCGATCATCACAAGATCAAGGTGGAAGTCCGCGTAGATGACAATGTCGGCCTGCTGCGCGCCGACCGGAACCGCCTCAAACAGGTCTCCATGAACCTGCTCTCCAATGCGATCCGTCACGTTACCGAAGAGGGGCGCATCACCATCGGGGCAAGCCGTGAGGGCGAGGAACTCACGCTCTGGGTCAGCGATGACGGCGAGGGTATTTCACCGGAAAAGCAGGCGACGGTGTTCGACCGTTTCGCACGGGGCGAACGCGGCGGTGCCGGTCTGGGCCTGGCGCTTGTGAAAGAAATCGCCCAGCTGCACGGCGGTTGGGTGGAGCTTCAGTCCGAGCCGGGCAAGGGCACGATTGTGGCCTGTCATCTGCCCTCCGAGCCGCGCAGCGAGGCCGTGCCGCCGGAGCTCGAACTGACCCAGCCGGAAGCCGCAGCCGAACAGGCCTGACCATCGGCGCATGAGGGAATGAACAACGCCCCGTGGCCTGGCCGCGGGGCGTTTCGTGTTTGGATGCCGAACGGGCAGGGCCGTGACGGTCCGTGTCAGCCCTGCGTTTCGGGCATGCGCACGATCAGGCCGTCGAGATCCTCCGTAACCTTGATCTGGCACGACAGGCGCGAGGTCTCCTGAACCTCGTCGGCAAAGTCGAGCATCGACTCTTCCATGGCCTCGCGCGTGCCGGTCTTGTCGAACCAGGCGGGGTCGACATAGACATGGCAGGTCGCACAGGCGCAGGCGCCGCCGCAATCGGCGTCGATCCCGGGCACCATGTTGCGAACCGCGCCTTCCATGACGGTGAGGCCGGCGTCGACGTCGAGAACGTGTTCGTTTCCGTTGTGTTCGATATAAGTGATCTTCGGCATGCGTTACTCCATGGACCACCCGGAAATGAACAGCGTTCACGTCGGAGTCAAGATTCAGCCTCACCGCTTGCCGTGTCTGGCGGCCTTCGCTAAGCGCAGGATATGGGGTCCGTGATAACCATTACTCTGACCGACCCGTCCAGCACGCAGGCGCTCGGCAAGCGCCTGGCACGGGTGCTGGGCGCCGGCGACGTCGTGCTTCTGAGCGGTGATCTCGGAGCGGGAAAGACGACGCTTGCTCGCAGCATCATCGCGCAATTGTGTGGAGTCGAGGACGCGCCGAGCCCGACATATACCCTCGTCCAGACCTATCCTGCCGGTGATGCCGAGCTCTGGCACGCCGATCTCTACCGCATCGAGGATTCGGCCGAACTGGACGAACTCGGGCTGGAAGACGCATTCGAGGAGGCGATCTGTCTCGTCGAGTGGCCGGACCGCCTGGGGGACTGGCGGCCGGAGAACCGGCTGGAGATATCCATAAGAATGAAGTCCGACGCCTTGGACACGGCTCGCGAAGCGCGGCTTACTGGCATCGGTACGTGGGAGAGAAAACTTGAGCAGATCTGATCGTGAGGCCGAACGCGCGGCCTTTCTTGCCGGAGCCGGCTGGAGCGATGCCGAACTCGAGCCGCTGGCAGGGGATGCCTCCACGCGTCGCTATTTCCGCCTGTGCCGCGACAGCGGGACCGCCATGCTCATGGACGCGCCGGCAGCCTCCGAAGCGCCGGCCTGTCCGGTGAATGCCACGCCGGAGGAACGCAAGGTCCTCGGATACAATGCCGAGGCACGTCTCGCCGGCGCCAATCTTCCCGCCTTTGCCGGCCTGGCGCAGGCGCTGTGCGAGCGTGGTTTCTCTGCGCCTCGCATCCTCGCCGCCGACTTCGAAACCGGCTTCCTGCTGCTCGAAGATCTCGGCGATGATCTGATCGCGCGCCTTGTGCCGGGCAAGCGGCATGAGGGTACGCTCTATCGTCAGGCAGTCGACGTGCTGGCCGCACTCTATCGCAGCACGTTTCCGGCATCGGTCGGTCTCGATGGGCACGACTGGCCGATCCAGGCTTACGACTCAACCGCGCTTATGGCCGAGGCCGACCTCTTCCTCGAATGGTTCCTGGAAAAGCATGCCGGCGTCGAACTCGACGATGCAGCGCGCGCAGACTGGGCTGAGCTGTGGCAACAGGCCTTCAAGCGACTGGAAGGGTGTCCGCCCGGTCTGGTCCTGCGGGACTTTCATGCGGAGAACCTGATCTATCTTCCTGAGCGCGAAGGCGAAGGTGCGATCGGTCTGCTGGACTTCCAGGACGCCTTGTTCGGGCACCCTGCCTACGATCTGGTTTCCCTGCTCGAGGATGCGCGCCGCAATGTCGACCGCAAGTTGGCCGTGCCGCTCAAGGCCCGTTTCGTGGAGCAGGCCGGCATTGCCGATCCGGCAGGCTTCGATGCGGCCTATGCCGTGCTCGGTGCCCAGCGCAATGCGAAGATTCTCGGTATTTTCGTCCGGCTCGCCCTGCGTGACGGCAAGGAGCGCTATCTCGAACTGCTACCGCGCGTGGCCCGGCACTTCGTCGGCGATTTGCAGCATCCGGCCCTGATGCAGCTGCACATGTGGGTGAAGGACCATGCCGCCAGCGTTTTCCTGGAAGCTCACAAGTGACGGATATCCGGACAGGCATGGCACTGGCCGCGGGTCTGGGAACCCGCATGCGCCCGATCACCAACGACCGGCCCAAGGCCCTCGTCGAGGTCGGCGGCAGGACGCTGCTCGACTGGGCGCTCGACCGCTATGCGGTAGCGGGCGTGGAGCAGGCCGTCGTCAATATCCACCATTTCGCCGACCTTATGGAGGCGCATCTCGCCAGCCGGACGGAGGAGCCGCAGGTCTCCATTTCGGACGAGCGCGATCTCGTCCTGGAAACGGGTGGGGGTGTGGTGAAGGCGCTCCCCATGCTCGGTGAAGACCCTGTCTTCATCTCCAATATCGATGCCATCTGGGTCGACCCTGCGGGGCAGGAGCTTCAGCGTCTGAAAGAGGCCTGGAACCCGGAACGCATGGATGCGCTTCTCCTCCTGGCCCCGATGCAGCAGACGCTCGGTTTCGACGGACCGGGCGATGCCTTCCTCGATGAAGCGGGACGCGTGAGCTTCCGCGGCGGTGCGCCCTCGGCCCCCTATGCCTATGCCGGAGTCCAGATTTTGAATCCGTCCGTACTGGCCGGGCGCAAGGTGGAGCGATTTTCCATGATGGAAGTCTGGCGCGAGCTGCTCGTTGCCGGGCGTCTGCATGGCTGCGTGATGGAAAGCTTCTGGATGCATGTCGGTGATCCGGACGCGCTTGCAAAGGCGGAAGCCCGGCTCAAGGCGTGAGCGGCGGTCTGTTCGATACGCCGGCCCCGCGCCTCTACACCATGCCGCCCCAGGCGGATTTCCTGCGCGCGATCGTTACCCGTCTGCGCGAGGAGTTCCACGCTGCCGAGGATCCCGACGCGCTGACGCGCCTGCTCATCCTCACGCCGACGCGGCGTGCGGCGAAGGCGCTGGGCGACATGTTTGCCGAGGAGGCCGGCAGCGGTGTCGCCCTCCTGCCGCTGATCCGGCCGATCGGCGATGTCGATGTCGACGACCCGCCTTTCGAGCCAGGCGAACTGGCGGGCCTGGCGCCCCCCGCCGTCAGTGCTTCGCGGCGCCGGTTCGAGCTCGCGCGTCTCATTCTTGCCAAGGAAGCCGCCCTTGAGCGTCCGATAGGCGTCGGAGGCGCGCTCGCTCTCGCCGAGCCGCTGGCCGCACTGCTGGACGACCTGGCGACGGAGGAAGTCGAGGACCTTTCGAAGCTCGGCGACGAAATCGCGGCCTATCTGCCCGAGGACCGGCGCGAGGCTGTAGCCTTCCTCGATATCGTTCAGCAGGTCTGGCCCGCCCGCCTCGCCGAGCTTGGTCTCTCCGACGCCGCGGCCCGCCGTTCTAAAGTGCTGCGGGCGCTCGAGGCGCGCTGGACCGAGACGCCGCCCGATCATCCGGTTCTCGTCGTCGGGGCCACGGGGTCGATCCCGGCGGCCCGCGACCTCATGAAAATCGTCGCCGGCTTGCCCGAGGGCGCCATCGTCCTGCCGGGCTTCGACTGGGATGCGGACGAAAAGGCCTGGGACAGTATCGATGCTGCGCATCCGCAATGGGCCATGAAAGCCTTCGTCGCGGAGATGGGGCTTGAACCCGGCGAGGTGAATCAATGGCCCGGCGCCTCGGAGGAGGGGCCGGCGCGGATGCGCCGCCGCGTGATCGCCGAGGCCCTGCGCCCGGCCAGCTCGACCGATGAATGGCTCTCCCGGCTCGAGACCCTGTCTGGCGAGTATGGCGAGGACTTCTTCTCTGCCGGCCTTGAGGGTCTCTCCCTGATCGAGGCGCCCGACGAGATCTCCGAGGCACGCAGCTGTGCGCTCCTCCTGCGCGAAGTGCTCGAGGACGAAGACAGTACGGCGATCCTGGTGACGCCCGACCGGGCACTGGCGCGCCGGGTCTCGGCGGAAATGTCCCGGTTCGGCGTGCGGCTGGACGATTCCGGCGGAGCTTCCCTTGCTGAAACGCCGGCCGGCGCCTTCCTCACCCGTCTGCTCGACGTGGCCGAAGCGCCGGGAAGCGTGGTGGCGCTGAGTGCGTTGTGGAGTTCGCCGCTCTTCCGGGCCGGGGCAGAGCGCGGCATGGTCCATACCGTGCTCGCCAAGTTCGAGGCGGAGGCCCTTCGCGGTCCGCGCCCGGGCGATGAGCTGGCCGCGATCCGCGCGCGCCTAGACGGCGAGCGGGTCGATCTGTTCGAAGACGACCGGGCTCTGATCGAACAGGTTCTCGACCGGCTCGAGAACGCGCTGACGCCCTTTGCCGATCCGGCGCCGCGCAGCGCGGCGGACTGGGCGGAAGCCCATGCGCGCGCGGCCGAAGCCCTGGCCGCCGATGCCCGTACCGGAGGCGCCGATGCGCTCTGGTCGGGAGAAGGCGGCGAAGCGGCCGCCGGCCTGATGCGTTCGCTTCTGGAGGAAAGCGAAAGCCTCCCGCCCATGTCGCTGACCGACTATGCCGGCGCCGTGCGTGAACTGGTCGGGGCGCGCCGCGTCCCGCCGCGCCTGGGCGTTCATCCGCGCCTGCAGGTGCTCGGCCCGCTTGAAGCCCGCATGATCAGTGCCGACCGCGTCATCCTCGCCGGTCTGAACGAGGGCGTCTGGCCGGCGGGACTTGGCACCGATCCCTGGCTCTCCGCCGGCATGCGCAAGGTCGTGGGTCTCGGCGCGCCGGAGCAGCGCTACGGACTGGCAGCACATGATTTCGCGCAATTGGCGGCCGCGCGCGAAGTCTTCCTCACGCGGTCGGAAAAGTCCGAAGGGACGCCCGCCGTGGCCTCGCGCTGGATCTGGCGTATGAAGACACTGGCCGCCGGTGCGCTGGGCGAGGCGGCGGAGGCCGCGCTGGCGCCCGCGATCGATTATCCAGCCATCGCAGAGGCTCTCGATAGCTGCGGTCATGCTCCGGTCCCTGCGCCGCGTCCGGCGCCGCGACCGCCGGTCGAGGTCCGCCCTCGCCGGTTGTCCATCACGGAAATCACGACCTGGATCCGCGATCCCTACGCCATTTACGCCAAGCACGTTCTCGGTCTCAGACCGCTGGACGAAGCCGATATGCCGCCGCACGCCCGCGAGCGGGGGACGGCCCTGCACGGTGCCCTCGAGGATGTGGTTCCGTTCTGGGCCGATGCGGTCCCGGAGGATGCCGTCGAACAACTTGTCTCCGCCGCCGAGCGGAAGCTCGCAGCGGGTGGCTTCACGTCCGAGGATATGGTGGTCGAGCGAGCCCGGTTTGCTCGGGCGGCGCGCTGGTTCGTCGATTGGGAGAAGTCCCGGCGGGCGCGTGGTATTCGCCTGGACAAGGTCGAGATCAGGGGCGAACTGGAGCTGGACGGGCCAGCCGGGCGTTTCGTGCTGAGCGGCCGGGCCGACCGGTTCGACCGGCGCGAGGATGGCGGGCTCGACGTGATCGACTACAAGACCGGCTCGACCCCGTCCGCCAATGAAGTGAAAGCCGGTTTCGATCCGCAATTGCCGCTGACGGCCGCCATGGCGGCTCGCGAGGGTGTGTTCCCCGACCTGGCGCCGGGGCAGCCCTCCGGCCTGTTCTACGTCTCGCTGCCCGGCAATGCCGAGGGCGGCCGGGAGGTCCGGGTCGACAAGGCGAAGGATGCGGACCCGGTCGAGCTGGCGGAAAAGTCGATGGACGAACTCGTCCGCTGGATCGCCCGTTTCGACGATCCCGATACGCCCTATGAAAGCCAGCCGCGCGCCAAATACACCAATCGCTTCGGCGATTACGATCATCTCGCCCGGCGCAGCGAATGGGCCAGTGCGCCGACCGGCGAGGGGGAGGGCGAAACATGAGTCGTCCCGGCTTCGACCCCGATATCCTCGAAGCGGCGACCCGCGCGCAGACACTGGCCGCGCATCACGGGGCCAGCGTTTTCGTCGAGGCTAATGCCGGCTCCGGCAAGACGCGAGTCCTGGTCGATCGCGTCATCAATCTTCTGCTCGATGGCGTGCCGCCCGAACGCATTCTCTGCGTGACCTATACCAAGGCTGCCGCTGCCGAGATGAAGCAGCGCCTTTTCGACCGTCTGGGCGGCTGGTCGGTAGCGCCGGCCGAGGCCCTCAAGCGCGATCTGGCGCGCCTCGACAAGAAAAATCTCACCCGGGACGAGCTGGCGCAGGCCCGCAAGCTGTTTGCCCAGGCGCTGGAAACGCCCGGCGGTCTGCGCATCCAGACCATTCATGCCTTCTGCGAGAATCTGCTGCGGCGTTTTCCGATCGAGGCCGGCGCTCCGCCCGGCTTCAGGACCCTCGACGACGGCGACGCGCTCCGGCGGGTCGAGGCGGCTCGCCGGCGCGTGCTTCGCGATATCGATCCGGAGATGGTCCGGACCGCTCTCGCGACGGGCGGCCCGGACGCCTTCGCCAATATATTCGACTGGGCCCGGTTCAACCGTCATGACGTCTCCGATGCGCGCGTGCGGGCTGGGGGCGTGGACGGGCTGATCGACGAACTTTATGCCCTGCTCGAAGTGGAGCCGGGCATTACGCTTGCCCGGCTCAAGACCGCGGCCTGGGAGGTTGCACCGCATGCGCACCTCGCCGAGGCGGCGCATGCCATGGAGCATCACGGTTCCAAGACCGATGGCGATCGGGCAGCGGCAATCCGGCTGGCGCTCGGGGCGAGCGATCCGGAGATTGCCTTCGATGCCTATCTCGCTGTGCTCTTCACGAAGAACGGGCAAGGCACGCCGGCCAAGACATTGGTCACAACCAGGGCCGACAAGGCTGCGCCCTCCATCAAGCCGATGCTGGAGGCGGAAGCGCTGCGAATGGAGCGGGTCCGCGATCAGGCTCGCGGTGCCGCCATCGCCGAGGCCAGCACGGCGGCGATCCGGTTCGCGGCGGCTTTCATCGAGGCCTATGAGGACGAGCTGGCGCGCCACCGGGCGCTCGATTTCGATGATCTGGTCCGTTTGTCCGGCGACCTTCTCAAACCGGAAAACAGTTTTTCGGGATGGGTCGGCTACAAGCTGGACGGCACGCTGGCCCACGCGCTGATCGACGAGGCCCAGGATACGGCCCCGCGGCAGTGGGACATGATCGGCGGGCTGACGGAGGAGTTCTTCTCCGGCAAGGGGGCCCGCGAGGAAAACCGGACGCTTTTCATCGTCGGTGACGAGAAACAGTCGATCTACTCCTTCCAGGGCGCAGAACCGGCCCGCTTCATGGCGGAAGGCGACGCGCTCGGCGAGAAAGCCGGCGCCGCAGGGCTCGAATTTGAACGGCCGGGCCTGGACGTCTCCTTCCGCTCGGCGCCGGAAATCCTGGCGGCCGTCGATCAGGCCTTCGCGGAAGAAGACGCGGCGCCTGAAACCAAGTTCGTCGCCGGGCAGACGCGCCGCTCCTTTGCCCGATACCAGTCCCATGTGGCCGCCCGGCGCGACACGCCGGGCTGTGTCGAACTCTGGCCCGCCGTGCCCAAGCCGGAATCCATCGAGGAAACCTCCATTTTCGACCCGGTGGACAAGCGCGCGAGCGGGACGGCGCGCGATATCCTGGCCGAGACGATCGCATCGGAAATCGCCGCCATGCTCGAGCGCGGCGATGCAGTCTGGGAAGAGAAGGGCGGCGAGTTCAGCCGGCGCCCGGTCACGCCGCGCGATATCGCCATTCTGGTCTGGCGCAGGACGGGCGGCTTTTTCGAGGAGGTGATCCGCCAGCTCAAGCTGAAGGGCGTGCCCGTGGCCGGTGCCGACCGGATGGTGCTGCGCGACCAGACCGCCGTGAAGGACATGCTCGCCCTGGCGCGTTTTGCCGTCACTCCGGGCGACGACCTCGCGCTCGCGGAAGTCCTCAAATCGCCTTTCTTCGATCCGGTGGACGGTAAACCGCCCCTGATCGACGACGAGGCCCTCTACGATCTGGCACGCGCCCGCCGCTCCCGCCGGCGCGGCACGCTGTGGAATGCGTTGTTCACGACAGAGGATGCGCGCTTTGCAGAGGCCCGGGCCGTACTGACAGAACTGCGCGACAAGGCCGACAGCGAGCGGCTCTACGATGTCTTCGCCGGTTTCCTCAATGCGCGGACCGCAACCGGAGAGACGCGCTGGGCCCGGGTCTTCGCCCGGCTCGGCGAGGAGGCACGCGATCCGCTGCAGGAATTTCTCTCCCGCGCCCTCTCTCACGAGCGCGAGGCCGGCGGTGCGATGGCCAGCTTCATCGCCGTGATCGCGGCAGCGGACAGTCAGATCAAGCGCGAGATGAGCCATGACCGGGACGAGGTCCAGGTCATGACGGTGCATGCTTCAAAGGGGCTGGAAAGGCCCGTCATCATTCTGCCGGACACGACACGCTCCCCGGTATCGGGCCGCAGCGACAGTCTTCTCAAACATGCCGGTTGCGGTCTCGTCTGGTCGCCGCGCAAAGCCGACGACCCCGATGCGGTCTGTGCGATGCGCGAGATGAGCGCGAACCGGGCTCATGCCGAGCACGGACGCCTGCTCTATGTGGCCCTGACCCGGGCCCGGGACCGGCTGATCGTCTGTGGCTGGCATCACGGGAACGGCACCCCCGGACGGATCGCCGAGGACAGCTGGTATACGCGCCTGGCCGGGGCCTGGACCGGCGATGGCTGGAGCGAGTTCGAGACGCCTTTGGCCGAACGGGTAGAGGATTGTGCGCCTGGCCTGCGTTTCGGTCCGGCCCCGCTAGCCCTTGGAAGCGGTCCGGCCCGCCGTCTCGCCGGGGTGGACATTCCCCGCTGGGCGGGCGAGGCGGCGGTGGCGGAACAGGCCGCGATCCGCAGCGTGGCGCCGTCGAGCTTCCTGGCCGACGACAGCGTCGAACCGGCCGTTCTCTCGCCGCTGGCCGATCCGGGCGCCCACCGTTTCCGGCGCGGCGATGTGATCCACAAACTTCTCCAGACCCTGCCCGATCTGCCGGCCGAGCGCCGCCGCTCGGCTGCCGAGCGCTTCGTGGCCGCTCAGCCGGATTTCGACGACGCGGCGCGCCGGGGCATGGTCGAGGAGACGCTGGGCATTCTCGATCATGCCGAATTCGCGCCCCTCTTTGGGCCGGGCAGCCGGGCGGAAGTCTCGCTCGTAGGCCATGCGCCGGGTCTGCCGGAGGGCGTTTTCGTGCGCGGCCAGGTCGACCGGCTCGTGGTGACCGGTCACGAAGTTCTGATCATCGACTACAAGACCAATCGGCCGCCGCCGACGGAGATTGCTGCGGTGGCGAAAGTCTATATCGGCCAGATGGCGACCTATCGTGCGCTATTGCGGGCGGTTCATCCCGGGAAATCCGTACGTTGCGCCCTGCTCTGGACCGATGCGGCGCGCCTCATGGAGCTGCCCGACGCCGTGCTGGACTCGGTTTTCGGCGAGTCAACCGCTTGACGATCGCGGTCTGTCTCCTTACCTCACGCGCCATCAAGATATCTGCGAAAGCGGATTCGCCCCGAACAAAGGAGTGTCCCATGGCGACCAAAGCGGTCAGCGATGAATCCTTCGAAACCGACGTTCTCAACGCCTCCGGTCCGGTCCTCGTGGACTTCTGGGCCGAATGGTGCGGCCCGTGCAAGCAGATCGCGCCGGCCCTCGACGAGATCGCCGCAGAAATGTCGGGCGAGCTGACGGTTGCCAAGGTGAATATCGACGAGCACCCGATGACGCCGGGCAAGTACGGCGTGCGCGGCATCCCGACCATGATGATCTTCAAGGACGGCCAGGTCGTCTCCACCAAGATTGGCGCCATGGCCAAGGGCAAGATCACCGAATGGGTGAAAGAGAGCCTCTAGGTTCCTCGCTCATCGCGAAATGAAGAACGGGCGCCCTCGGGCGCCCGTTTTTTGTTGTCTGGATTTCGGAAGCCCTAACCCGGCGTTATGTGAGGCGGTTCGCCGCCCAGGGCCAGGGCTTCGCCGGCGAGGTAGAGGGAGCCGGCGATCAGGATGCGCGGCGCGGGGTGTTCCTTGGCCGCGTGTTTCACGGCGGGGATGAGGCCGGTGGCGGTCTCGGCCTGCAGGCCGGCGGCCTTGCTGGCGGCAACCACGTCGGCGGCGGGCTGGGAGCCGCCCCGGCCGGAGCGGAACTCGACCGCGATCAGGCGGCGGGCCAGCCCGGCGAACTGGGTGCACCAGGCCTTGGCGTCCTTGTTCGGCGAGAAGCCGGCGACGATGATGAGCGGGCGGTCGTCGCGCTCGTCCATGTCGGCCATGGCGAAGGAGAGCGCCTTGGCGGCGCTGACATTGTGTCCGCCGTCCAGCCAGAGCTCGGCGCCCGCCTTGTTGGCGATCTCGCCCAGCGGGCCGCGCGTGATGTTCTGCAGGCGGCCGGGCCAGCTCGCCTTTCCGATGCCGGTGGAAACCGAGCTTTCTTCCCAGTTCAGCACCGATGCGCAGGCCGCGGCCATGCCGGCATTCTGGATCTGGTGCGGTCCGATCAGGGACGGGGCAGGCAGGTCCCAGACGCGGTTCTCGTCTTCATAGACGAGGCGCCCGTGCTGCATATAGGCGTTGTAGTCGCGGCCCCAGACGAAGGCCGGCGCACCGGCGCGCTGGGCCTCGGCGAGCAGGGCCTCTTCGGCGGCGTCGTCCTGATTGCCGATCACGACGGGGACGCCGAACTTGCAGATGCCTGCCTTTTCGCGCGCGATGTCGGTGATGTTGTCGCCGAGAAATTCCTGGTGATCGAGGCTCACCGGCGTGATCACGCTCAGCGCAGGTTTGGCGATGACGTTCGTCGCGTCATAGCGCCCGCCCAGACCGACTTCGAGGATGAGACGATCCGCCGGGTGCTCGGAAAAGAGCAGGAAGGCGGCGGCGGTGGTGATTTCGAAGAAAGTGATGGGCTCGCCGAAATTGGCCGCCTCGCATCGCGCGAAGGCCTCGATCAGCATCTTGTCCGGAACCGGTCTGGAATCGAGCCGGATGCGCTCGTTGAAATTGACCAGATGGGGCGAGGTGTAGATATGCACCGTCTCGCCACGGGCGCGGGACATTTCGGACAGATAGGCGCAGGTCGAGCCCTTGCCGTTGGTTCCGGCGATATGGATCGTCGGCGGCAGGCTTTCCTGCGGGGAGCCGAGAGCGGTCAGCAGGCGCTGGAGCCGGCCCAGGGACAGGTCGATTTTTTTAGGGTGCAGACGAGCGAGGCGCGTCAGCGCGTCATCCAGAGCCTGACGGCGCGTGCTAATGGCTACCCCCGTCCGTCGCCACATGATCCGGTGGCGGCGGCGTGATGGCAGCGACAGTGTTGCCCGGGCGTTTCATCATGACCCTCAGCATGCGTGCCAGAGTACCCGGAATGTCCCGGCGATGCACCACTTTATCGACCATGCCTTTCTCAAGCAGATATTCGGCCCGCTGGAAGCCTTCCGGGAGCTTCTCGCGAATGGTCTGTTCGATGACGCGGCGGCCGGCAAAGCCGATGAGTGCGCCCGGCTCGGCGATATGGACATCGCCCAGCATGGCGTAGGAGGCGGTGACGCCGCCCGTGGTCGGGTCCGTCAGCACAACGATATAGGGCAGGGCCGCATCGCGAAGCATTTCCACGGCGATCGTGGTGCGCGGCATCTGCATCAGCGAGAGCGCGCCTTCCTGCATGCGGGCACCGCCAGCGGCCGTGAAGACGATCAGCGGCGCGCGCCGGGAAATGGCTTCCTCGGCCGCCTTGATGAAGCTCTCGCCGGCAGCCATGCCGAGCGAGCCGCCCATAAAGGCGAAATTCTGCACCAGGACGACACTCTCCACGCCGCCGATCTGGCCGACCGCAATGGCCATGGAATCGTCGCGCCCGGTCTTCTTGCGGGCTGCGGCGATGCGCGAGGTATAGGGCTTGTCGTCGCGGAATTTCAGCGGGTCCTTGGCCACTTCCGGCGTGTCGAGTTCGGTGTACTCGCCGTCGAAGGTGAACTGGAAACGCCAGGCCGGGCCGATGCGCATGTGGTGACCCGCCGGGGTCACGAACTGACCGGCTTCCAGGTCCTTGTGGAAGACCATCTCGCCGGAGACCGGGCATTTGACCCAGAGATTGTCCGGCGTGTCGCGCTTGGAAAAGATCTTCGACATGCCCGGCGGGGCAATCTTCGAAAGCCAGCTCATCCCGGAATTGCGGTCCGTATCCCGATCACTCATACGTTTTCGTCCCTAGCGGCGCGCCGTGTGCACGGCTGTAGCGAGGCGCTTTACCAAGTCTGTGGCCTGCGTAACACCACCCTCGTGCATGGCGTCCACAATGGCCGAGCCGACCACGACCGCATCGGCGCGTCCGGCAATGGCCCTGGCCTGGTCCGGCGATCTTACACCGAAACCGACCGCGACCGGCAGGCCGCTCGCCCGCTTCACGCGGTCCACGGCCTCCCCGACCTCGGTGACGGCCCCGGTCGCCGCGCCCGTCACCCCTGTCGTGGACACGTAATAAACGAAGCCCGACGTGTTGGCGACTACCGTCGCCAGACGCTTGTCGTCCGTCGTCGGCGTGGCCAGGCGGATCAGGGCGATGCCGTGCTTGTCCAGCGCGGCGCGAAGCTCGGTGTCTTCCTCGGGCGGAATGTCGACGCAGATCAGCCCGTCCACGCCTGCCTTGCCGGCGGCCTTGGCGAACTTGTCCCAGCCCATGTGATGGATCGGATTGGCATAGCCCATCAGCACGATCGGGGTGTCCTTGTCGCCCTTGCGGAAGATGGCTGCCTGGTCGAGCGTGCCTTTCAAGGTCATGCCTGCTTCGAGCGCCCGCAGCGCGGCGGCCTGGATGGACGCCCCGTCGGCCATCGGATCGGTAAAGGGCATGCCCAGCTCGATCACGTCGGCTCCGGCATCCGGCAGCGCATTCAACAGACCCTGACTGTCCCCGTCGCCGGCCATCAGATAGGCGACGAAACCGGGACGGTCATAGGCGGCCAGCTCGGCGAAACGGGTGGTGAGGCGGTTGGTCATCTAGAGCTCCACCCCCAGCATGCGGGCGACTTGCGGGACGTCCTTGTCGCCGCGGCCGCACATATTCATCAGGATGACACCCTCCGGGCCCAGCTCCTTCGCGAGGTCGCGGACGCGGGCGAGCGCGTGGGCGGGTTCCAGCGCCGGGATGATGCCTTCCAGCTTGGTGCAGAGCTGGAACATTTCCATCGCTTCCTCATCGGTCGCCGAGACGTACTCGGCGCGTCTGGCATCGTGCAGGAAGGCGTGCTCCGGGCCGATGCCGGGATAGTCGAGCCCGGCCGAGATGGAGTGGGCGTCGATGATCTGGCCGTCATCATCCTGCAGGAGATAGGTCTTGTTGCCGTGCAGGATGCCCGGCTCGCCGCCCTTGAGCGAGGCGGCATGCTTGCCCGTCTCGATACCCTTGCCGGCCGCCTCGACGCCGATCAGGCGCACGTTTTCGTCATCGATGAAGGGGTGGAAGAGGCCCATCGCATTCGAGCCGCCGCCGATGCAGGCCACGGCCGCATCGGGCAGGCGCCCGAGCCGTTCCATCATCTGCGCACGCGCCTCGCGGCCGATGATGGACTGGAAGTCGCGGACCATGGCCGGATAGGGGTGCGGGCCGGCGACCGTGCCGATGACGTAGAAAGTGTCCTTCACATTCGTCACCCAGTCGCGCAGCGCCTCGTTCATGGCGTCCTTCAGCGTACCCGTGCCCGAGGTGACCGGGACGACTTCCGCGCCCAGCAGTTTCATGCGGAAGACGTTCGGCGCCTGGCGCTCCACGTCCGTGGCGCCCATGAAGACGGTGCAGGGAATGCCGAAACGCGCCGCCACCGTGGCCGTCGCCACGCCGTGCTGGCCGGCGCCGGTCTCGGCGATGATCCGCGTCTTGCCCATGCGGCGTGCCAAGAGGACCTGGCCGAGGCAGTTATTGATCTTGTGCGAGCCCGTATGATTGAGCTCGTCGCGCTTGAACCAGACCTTCGCGCCGCCGAATTCCTCGGTCAGGCGTTCGGCGAAATAGATCGGGCTGGGCTTGCCGATATAATCCTTCAGGAAGAGATCCATCTCGGACTTGAAGTCCGGATCCGTCTTGGCGGCCTCGTAGGCCTCTTCAAGCTCGAGAATGTTCGGCATCAATGTTTCGGCGACGAAACGACCGCCGTAATCGCCGAAGCGGCCTTTGGAATCCGGCCAGGCCGAAAGCGCATTCGGTCGTGTGTCGGCTGACGCTTTATCGCTCATGGCACGCTCCTTCTGCGCTTGGAAGATCAGACCGCCGTCAGGGCGGCGGCGAAATCGGCGATGCGCTGCGCATCCTTGACGCCGGGCGCGCTCTCTATGCCCGAAGACACGTCGACAGCGCGGGCTCCCGACGCCTGCACAGCGGCGCAGACATTGGTGGCATCGAGCCCGCCCGACAAGAGCCAGGGTATGGAAATATGCAGGGATTTCAGCAGTGCGTAATCATAGCCATGGCCCCAGCCTCCGGGGCGGTCGGCGCCCTTGGGCGGTTTGGCGTCGAAGAGCAGCATGTCCGCGACGCGGTCATAGGCTTTCGCGGCATCCAGATCGGCGGCTTCGGCCACCGGCAAGGCCTTGATAATGCCCTGTTTTGCGTATGCCCGGGCCTGCACGACCCGCTGCGGGCTCTCCGAGCCGTGCAGTTGGATCCAGTCCGGACGCATGGCGTCCCGGATCTGCGCGAGCAGATCATCGTCCGGATTGACGGTCACGGCGACGGTCTCGCTCGTCTTCGCCAGATGGCCCAGCTCACCGGCCAAGGAAGGCGAAACATGGCGCGGGCTCTTTTCGAAGATCACATAGCCCGTCCAGCGCGCGCCAGCCGTCTCGGCCGCCGCGACGTCACGCCCCGTCTTCAATCCGCAGAATTTGATCTCGGTCATGTTGATCCGGTTACCGCCTTCCCGGCCTGAGGGAAAGCCGGTTCTGGCTGGTTGAGGCAGAATGCCATGGGCTGGAACAGCATCCACACGATGAAGGTGCGGATTTTCGGTTCCTGGGCACGTGCGGGATCGTAGACGAGAAAATGGCCCTTCCTGTGGTCGAGCTCCTGGCTGAAGGGTTGGACCAGGGCGCCGGCAGCAAGCTGTTCGGCAAAATAGATGGGGGTGACCATGACGGCCGCATCTCCGGCGGCAATCGCGGCCGAGATTTCCATGGTTTGCGTTTCCAGCTCCAACGCCGGACGTTCGGGCAGGCGCTCAGGGTCTGCGCCTGCGAGTTCGAACCATCTGCGCCACCAGTCGATCGGTCCGAACAGACGCAGTTTGAGCAGGTCATCGGGCGTCTCGAACGGGCCATGGGTTTCTATGGCGCGGCGGGGCAGGAGCGGCGCGGTCGTGTCAGGGAAAAGGTAGCGGGCTTCCAGCCCAGGCCACTGACCATTGCCGATGCGAATGCCGATATCGGCATCGCCCGCCTTGATGTCGATGAGATCGGAGCGGCTGTCGATCCGTACGGCCAGATCCGGATTCTCGAGCTGGAAGCTGCCGATGCGCGGTACGAGCCAGTTGGAGCAAAAGGTCGGCAGCGCCGTCACGCCCAGCACGCTGGCCCGATCCTCCCGCACATCCCGGAAGGTGCGCTCGAGCAGGCGAAAGGCTTCCGAGGTGCCGCGCGCCAGTTGTGCGCCGCGTGGCGTCAGTTCGACATGGCGCGGTTTGCGCTCGAACAGGGCAAAGCCCAGCCGGTCTTCCAGCAGCTTGATCTGGTAGCTCACCGCGGCCTGGGTCATGCCCAGCGCCTCGCCCGTGCGCGTGAAATTGCCCAGCCGTGCCGCCGTCTCGAAGACCCGGATGGCCTGAACAGGTGGCAGGTTGGATATTCCAGACATAAATAAAGCTTATGACAGACCATTGATAATGCATTGGTCAATGGCGTATTTGCGGAATTATATCAAGGTCAGACTTATGACGGAGAACGACATGACCTTGACCGAACTGATGATCGAACGCACTCCGCCCCGCGTTATGGACGGCCGGCCCCTGCGCGTGCGGGTGCGAGGAAACTGGATGGGATGGCTGGTGAAGCGCTATGGCTGGCTCGGCGATCATGCCGACTGGAATCGCAAGTTCTAGCGCGCCCACAGCGCCCGGTTTGCGGCCTCTGCCTGATGCCGATAGGCGGCGGTCGCATAGGCGGCGAGGTCCGGTTCGGTGGCTGCCGATGCATCGGAATTACCGGAAGGCCCGGCTTCGCGCATTTCCGCGAGAGACTGGGTCAGCGTGCCGTTCAGCTTCTCCCCAGTGGCTTGCGGTGCGCCCTCGCCGCTCTTTTCACGTTCGCGCAATTCGGATTGCGCCCGTGCTATCGCAGCGTCCGCCAGGGCTGCGACCCTGCGGTCCTGGCCCGAGGGCGCGGCAGGAGCCATGGCGGCCGTCTTCACCTGCTCCATCTTCTCGATGGTGGCTTCCGTATCGCCGGGAATGTCCGAGGCGTCGATCGGCACTTCGCCGTTCACGGCATATTGCTGGCCGTTCGGGCCGCGCTCGTACTCGTAGCGTGCCGCGCCGGCATAGGCGCCGCCGGCCGTCTGGTGGGCGGCTTCATGCGCCCGGACCTCGCGATCGCGGCGGGCCAGACGCTCGACCTGTTTGCGCTCGCTGTCGTCCAGACTCGCGTCCAGCTTCGCAGGCGCCGCCTTTCGCATCGTCGCGGGCGATGCGTGCAGGCCGGCATGGACCTGGAGTGACGGATAGTGCGGCGCAATGGTCATGACTCCGGATTATCCGGGCGCGCCTTTTAAGCGTGTATAAAACAAAAGCCCGGCATTTGCCGGGCTTTTGAATGAAGCTGTCGCTGAGTTGTCAGCTCAATTCCGGGACCGTTTCCCGGGAAGCATCCACCCGTTCGCGCAATTCCTTGCCGGTCTTGAAGAAGGGCACGTGCTTTTCCTTCACCGCGACGCTTTCGCCGGTACGCGGATTGCGGCCCACACGGGCCGGCCGGTGGCGAACGGAAAAGGCGCCGAAGCCGCGAAGCTCGACACGGTGTCCCTGGGCGAGGGCGTCGGTGACGCCGTCGAGAATGGTGTTGACCACGCGCTCGACATCACGGTGATAGAGGTGGGGATTGGCTTCAGCCAGTTTGTCGATCAACTCGGATTTGATCATGCTAACCCTCCGCGTGGGAAAGCCTAATCCTTACGTCTGGTGGGGCGGGCGTCAATGCGCACACCCCGAAAAGCACATAAAAAAACGGCCGGAGTGGTTAACTCCGGCCGTTTCTCATGCCTCAGACGATGGCGACTTGGAATTTACTCCTTGTCGTCGCCTTCGCTCTCGCGCAGTGCGGCGCCGAGAATGTCGCCGAGCGAAGCGCCGGCGTCGGACGAACCGTACTGCTCGACGGCTTCACGCTCTTCGGAGATCTCCAGGGCCTTGATGGACAGGGAGATGCGGCGCGTTGCCTTGTCGATGTTGGTGATGCGGGCATCGACCTTGTCACCGACCGCGAAGCGTTCCGGACGCTGCTCCGCACGATCGCGGGACAGGTCGGACTTGCGGATGAAGGACTTCATCGAGCTGTCGTCGCCGAAGGTGACTTCGATGCCGCCGGAGGTGACCTCGGTCACCGTGCAGGTGACGGTGTCGCCGCGGCCAACGCCGGAGGAGTCCATCGGATCGCCGGCCAGCTGCTTGATGCCGAGGGAGACGCGCTCTTTCTCGACGTCGACGTCCAGCACCTTGGCATCGACCATATCGCCCTTCTTGAAGGTCTCGATGGCCTGCTCGCCCGACTGATCCCAGGAGATGTCGGAGAGGTGCACCATGCCGTCGATATCGCCTTCGAGGCCGACGAACAGACCGAACTCGGTGATGTTCTTGATCTCGCCCTTGATGGCCGTACCGGACGGATGGGTCTCGGCGAAGACTTCCCACGGATTGCGCTGGGTCTGCTTGACGCCCAGCGAGATGCGGCGCTTGTCGGCGTCGACATCGAGGACCATGACCTGGACTTCCTGGGAGGTCGACAGGATCTTGCCCGGATGGACGTTCTTCTTGGTCCAGGACATTTCGGAGACGTGGACGAGGCCTTCAACGCCCTCTTCCAGCTCAACGAAGGCACCGTATTCGGCGATGTTGGTGACACGGCCTTCGAAGACGGCGCCAACCGGGTATTTCGCCGCAACGCCTTCCCACGGATCGGACATGAGCTGCTTCATGCCGAGCGAGATGCGCTGGGTTTCCTTGTTGATCTTGATGATCTGGACTTTGACCGTCTGGCCGACTTCGACAACCTCGGACGGGTGGCCGACGCGGCTCCAGGACATGTCGGTGACGTGGAGCAGGCCGTCAATGCCGCCCAGGTCAACGAACGCACCGTAATCGGTGATGTTCTTGACGACGCCATCGCGGGCTTCGCCCTCGGCCAGCTGGGCCACGAGCTCGGCACGCTGTTCGGCACGGCTTTCTTCCAGAACGGCGCGGCGCGAAACCACGATATTGCCGCGCGGACGGTCCATCTTGAGGATGGCGAACGGCTGTTCCTGGTTCATCAGCGGGCCGACATCGCGGACCGGACGGATATCCACCTGGGAGCCCGGCAGGAAGGCCGAGGCGCCGCCGAGGTCGACGGTGAAGCCGCCCTTGACGCGGCCGACGATGGCGCCGTTGACCGGCTCCTTCTTCTCGAAGGACTTCTCGAGACGATCCCAGCTTTCTTCGCGGCGGGCTTTGTCGCGCGACAGAATGGCATCGCCGAGCGCGTTTTCGATGCGCTCGAGGTAAACTTCGACTTCGTCACCCACTTTGGGGGCTTCGGAACCCGGGCCCGTGAACTCGCGCAGCGGGATGCGGCCTTCGGTCTTGAGGCCGACATCGACCGTCACGAAATCGTTTTCGATGGAGGTCACGGTGCCTTTGACGACTTGGCCTTCAGCCAGATCGCGTCCGGCGAGGCTTGCCTCCAGCATGGCGGCAAAATCATCAGTCGTCGGGGTGAGGGTTTCGGTAGACATGTTAAGGGGTTGCTCCAGTGCGAGGGATCATGTCGGGCCCGGACCGATCCGGGTGTCTTGGCAAAAAGGCGATCCGTCGCGTGGCCGTTTCCGGCCGGTTGGCTGTTGAACGTGTGAGCGGCCGACCCGGTACCGCGGTAGTGTCTCCGCGGTACATGATGTGCCGAACGCCCGGTTTATTGCCGCTCTAGCTTTGGAAGTGTCACGCCTTTTGGCGATTTTCCACAATACGGATAGCTGTTGCGACGGCCGCGTCTATACTCAAGGAAGACGTATCAAGCAAGGTCGCGTCGCTTGCCGGCTTCATCGGCGCATCGCTGCGGCTGGCATCGCGCTCGTCCCGTTCCCGGGTCTGGGCCAGCATCGTCTCGAAGCTGATCCTCTCTCCCTTGGCCAGCAATTCGGCATGACGCCGCTTCGCCCGGGTCTCCGCATCCGCCGTCACGAAGAGCTTCACGTCGGCATCCGGGCAGATCACCGTGCCGATATCCCGCCCGTCCAGAATGGCACCGCCCGGCCGGGTCGCGAAGGCGCGCTGGAGTTCGTAGAGCGCGTCCCGCACGGCGGGAATGGCCGCCACCCGCGAGGCCATGGCGCCGGCCTCGGCTGTACGGATACGGTCCTCGTCGATCGCGCCGACGTCGAGATTGCGGGCGATGCGGGCGCAGGCGTCCGTATCGGCCGTGTCGACACCCGCATCCATCACCGCGACCCCGGTCGCCCGGTAGAGCGAGCCCGTATCGAGATGCGGCAGGCCGAAATGCTTCGCCAGCGCCTTGGCGATGGTTCCCTTCCCCGAGGCGAGCGGTCCGTCGACGGCTATGATCATGCCTCGCAGGCCTCGATCTTCGCGCCGAGCGCGGCCATCTGGTCGAAGAAAGCCGGATAGCTGGTCGCGATCATGGCGACATCATCGACTTCCGCGGGCGCGCGCGAGGCGAGACCCAGAACCAGCCCGCTCATGGCGAGGCGGTGATCGTGCAGCGTCTCGGTGCGGCCGCCGCCCGGCACGCCGCCAATTCCCATGCCCTGGATCGTCAGGCTGTCCGTCCCGGCATCCACCTCGACGCCGTTCGCATCCAGCAGGGCTGCCGTGCCGGCGAGACGGTCGCTCTCCTTGGCCCGCAATTCGGCCAGGCCCGGCATGTGCGTGGTACCGGTCGCGAAGGCCGCGGCGACGGACAGGATGGGGTATTCGTCGATCATGGACGGTGCGCGCTCGGCCGGGACCGTGATGCCCAGCAGCGCGCTGTGCTTCACGCGCAGGGTCAGCGTCCTTTCGCCGGCCATGACAGGACCCGGTGTCATCTCGATGTCGCCGCCCATTTCGCGCAGCGTGTCGTAGAGGCCGGTACGTGCGGGATTGTTCATGACGCCTTCGATGGTCACGTCCGACCCCGGCACGATCAGTGCCGCGACGACGGCGAAAGCGGCGGAGGACGGGTCGCCGGGCACGTCGACATCGACGGCTTTCAGGGTTTGCGGACCGTCCAGCGTGATGGTGGTTCCCTCGCCATCGCGCTGCACCTCGATGGTGGCACCGAAGGCTTTCAGCATGGTCTCGGTATGATCGCGGGTCGCGCGCGGTTCGTGGACGCAGGTCCGGCCGCTGGCGCCGAGCCCGGCGAGCAGAACGGCGGACTTCACCTGGGCCGAGGCGACCGGCGGCGTATAGTCCGTCCCGTCCAGCTTGCTGGCGATGAGGCGGGCCGGAAGCCTTCCGTCCGTGGTCTCGAAATCCGCTCCCATATCGCCGAGCGGATCGGTGACGCGCCGCATCGGACGCGAGGACAGGCTCTCATCGCCCACGAATTCCGCGTTCACACCGGTGCCGGAGGCTGCGCCCATCACCAGGCGTACGCCCGTGCCGGAATTGCCGAAATCGAGGGGTGCGGCCGGGCTTGTGAGCTGGCCGCCCGTGCCGGTCACCTGCCAGCTGCCGTCTTCATTGCGTTTCACGCCGGCACCGAGGCGCTCCATGGCGCGCGCGGTGTTGAGCACGTCGCCGCTTTCCAGCAGGCCGCGAATCCGGGTCGTGCCAGCGGCCAGTCCGCCCAGAATCAGGGCCCGGTGGGAGACGGATTTGTCTCCCGGCGCGAGAAGCGTTCCGCGGAGTGGCGAGCCGGGGCAGGCCCGCATACTGCCCTGCATACGGATTTCGGTATTGTTCATGAACGGAATAGCAAGATTTGAGGTGACATGACGGCGATCAGGTTTTGACAGAGCGCGGTGATCGTGGCAACGGGGCTCGCCGAAATTCGAAACTGGTTGTGAAGGGAAGTCATGGCCAAGCCAGAACTGGGAACCAAGCGCGCCTGCCCGAGCTGCAGCGCGAAATTCTATGACCTGGGCCGGCGCCCTGCGCGCTGCCCGAAATGCGAGACCGAATTCGATCCGGAACTCGAGGATCCGCGCCTGAAGGCGAAGCCCGAAGTCGAGGACGAAGAGCCGGCCAAGAAGCCGGACGCCGAGGACGAGGATGACGGCTTCGGCGACGAGACCGACGACACGCCGGAAGTCGATGCCGAGGCCGAGAAGGTCCCGGACAGCGATGACGACGATGACGATGATGAGGACTCGTCCGGTCTGAGCGACGATCTTCCTGATGGATTCGAGGAAGATGACGTCGATAATGACGATGATGACGACAACACCGGCGTGCTGATCGACGACGATGAGGACGAGGATTTCGGTGACTTCAACATCGAGAAGGACGAAGACCTGTAAGGCGGCTGCATTGCCGCTGCATTTGGGCGCAGAAGAGGCTTGATCCCGGAAAGAACCGGGACTAGTTTCCGCGCCTCTCGCCGGACCCACTGACCCAACAGGGACCGGCGACCCGAGTTTCGGGGCCATAGCTCAGTTGGGAGAGCGCTTGAATGGCATTCAAGAGGTCGGCGGTTCGATTCCGCCTGGCTCCACCAAGTCAAAACCCCGCCGGTTTCCGGCGGGGTTTTTCGTGTCAGGGCCAAGTCTGGCCGCCATGCAGGTCGGTCAGAATACTGGCGAACACGAATGCCTCCCTCGTTCGCGGCCAGTTTCACGCGTCGCGGGCGTGAAGGTCAAACCTGATCGTTGCGGTTGTCCTCTTTTTCTTCTCCGGTGGTCTTGTCCGTGGCCGTCTCCTCGCGCAGCGCCTTGCGCTGGGCTTCGAGGCTTTCCGGGTAATCCTCGGTCTCTCCGTATTCGAGAAATTCCCCATAGCGCCGGTGCGTGCCCGGCAGGCGTTTCGCATGCTTGATCGGGCACCAGTACTGCTCCGTGCGCGAGGCGATCTCGTGGACATAGGCCAGAACGCCGTTGGCATAGCCGCAATAGAGGCAGTTCAGCTTCTGGATCGCGTTGAGATAGGGCAGGCGATGCCGGTCGAAGACGACATAGTCGCGCCGGCGCACCTGGTGCAGGCGGTAGACGGGAAAACAGACCGCCTGATAGAGGCTGGCGATCGCATCGAGCAGGCCGAGCGGAATGGCGACGATGTAGATGAAGGGCGCCGTGAGGATGGCCAGGGCGCCGCTGTCGACGAGATAGCGCCGTAGTCCGATGCGCAGCTTCGCCTTGCGGGCGCGCGCCGATCGGGAAAAGACGGCGCGTCCGCGGCGGATACGATAGCCGAGATCGCGACGGTGCGCGGCGAGCTTTGTTTCCAGCTCGTCCTCAAGCGTCCGGATTCGCGAGAGCAGGTCCTTGATGTCCGCCTTCATGGGAGGCCTCCACGGTCAGGAGGCCAGACTAGCGCGGATCAGGGCTGCGCGCGCCGGGACGCGATGACGCGCCGGCCGCGAGCCGAGGGCGGCAATTCGATCAGGCTGCGTCGGTCGCCGGCTCTCCGGCGAGCACCGCGTGTACCGCATCCGCATCCGGGGCGGCACGCAGGCGCTGGCGGACATCCTCGCGGCGCAGGAGGCGCGACACGCGTGCCAGCGCCTTGAGGTGTTCCGCACCGGCATCCTCCGGCGCGATGAGCATGAAGAGCAGGTCCGCCGGGCGGCCGTCGATGGACTCGAAGTCCACCGGCGTCCGCAGGCGTGCGAAGATGCCGATCACCTTGTCAACACCGGCCAGGCGGGCGTGGGGAATGGCCACGCCCTGGCCGACGCCGGTCGATCCCAGACGTTCTCTTTGCAGGACGGCGTCGAAAATCTCGCGTGCGGACAGGCCGGTTACCTGCGCTGCTATGTCGGACATCGACTGCAGAGCCTGCTTCCGGCTGGACGCACCAAGTTCGACGCTCACCCCGCCATCGGGGATCAGATCAGATAACGCCATGCTTCGCTACTCGCTGTCAGGCTGTTTTCGACTGCTCGACCCGGGACGGATCCACCCAGCCGATATTCCCGTCCGGGCGGCGATAGACGATGTTGAGATCGCCATTGGCCGCATTGCGGAACATCAGGAAGGGAGAATCGAGCGTATCCAGCTCGAGCGAGGCCATGCCGACGGTCAGGGTGCGGACTTCGCCGGGGCGTTCCGCAATCACGATCGGCTCGGGCGAGCCGTTGGCCGGCGGCAGGTCCTCGTCCTCGTCGGTCTCTTCGGCATAGCTGTCGCGCATGCCCTTGAGGACGACGAAAGGGAAGGCCTCGGCCGGCAGTTCGGCCTTGTTCCCGTTGTGGTGGTTCTTCAGTTTCCGCTTGTAGCGGCGCAGGCGCTTCTCCAGGCGCTCCACGGCAAATTCCGCTGCGATATAGGCGTCGTCGGCTTCGCCGTGCGCCTGCAGCATTACGCCCGAAGGAAGATGAAGCGAGCAGTCGACGCTGAAATTGATGCGTTCGCGACTGACCGACACATAGGCTTCGCCCGGACGGCTGAAATATTTGGACACGCCGTCTTCAACCCGCGCGAGAATCTTTTCCCGCAGCGCGTCGCTGACGTCGATACCTTTGCTGACCACCTGAATTTGCATGCGCTCCTTCCCGCTGGCCATACACCAGCACGTGAGGCGTTAACGAGCATTCCGCCGCGCCTCGGAAAGCGGGCGGAACCTAGTCGCGGGTCACGTGAAGAGTCAATGAGCGATCTTCCCAAAGCTGTGAGCCGCGACTTCGGCGGAACCTTGTCCGCCGGGGCGCCTTACACAGCTTCCCTAGCCAGCGCGTTTCAGCAATCTGCGGCGCTGGACCGAGGAAGGGATGTTGAGCGCCTCCCGGTATTTGGCCACAGTCCGGCGGGCGATTTCAATCCCTTCATCACGCAAATGTTCGACCAGCTTGTCGTCGGAGAGCACTCCGTCGGCCGTTTCCTGACCGATCATGGTCCTGATCCGGTGGCGGACAGCCTCGGCGGAGTGGGCCTCGCCGCCGCCTGCGGACGGGATTGCGGAGGTGAAGAAGTATTTCAGTTCGAACATGCCGCGCGGCGTCGAAACATACTTGTTGGAGGTCACCCGGCTGACCGTGGACTCGTGCATGCTGATCGCATCGGCGACGGTCTTCAGGTTGAGCGGCCGCAGATAGGCCACGCCGTGGGCGAGAAACATGTCCTGCTGGCGCACGATCTCGCTGGCCACCTTGAGAATGGTCCGGGCGCGCTGGTCGAGGCTCTTCACCAGCCAGCTGGCATTCTGGGAGCACTCGGTGATGAAGCTCTTGTCGGCCTCGGATTTGGCGACGGCGCTGATCTCGTTGAAATAGCGGTTATTGACCAGAACCCGCGGCAGGGTGTCGGAGTTCAGCTCGACCTGCCAGCTTCCGTCCGGGGACTGGCGGATGAAGACGTCGGGCTCGACCGCGCGCGTGGAATCGGACTCATAGGCCAGGCCTGGTTTCGGGGTAAGGGCGCGGAGCTCGGCGATCATGTCGTCGAGATCCTCGTCATCGACCCCGCAGAGTGATTTCAGCGCCGGATAGTCGTGGCGGGCCAGCCGGTCGAGATTGTCGACCAGGGCCGCCATGGCCGGGTCGAGGCGGTCCTTTTCCTTCAATTGCAGCGCCAGGCATTCCTGAAGATCGCGCGCCATCACGCCGGACGGTTCGAACGTCTGGGTCATGGCCAGCACCGTCTCGACGCGCTCGGGCCCGACGCCGAGACGCTCGGCGACATCGCCGATATCCGCGCGCATATAGCCGTCATCATCGGCGAGATCGATCAGGTGTGCGCCGATCAGCTTGTCGACCGGGTCCTTGGCCGCGGTGGAAAGCTGGTCGTGCAGGTGTTCGGCGAGGGAGAGATCGCGCGTCGAATTGGCGATCGCGTCATAATCTTCGCTGACCGGCCCGCTGCGGCTGCCGGTTCCGTACTGGTTCGAGCCCTGTCCGATGGCATCGCCGGTCTGGGTCCCTTCGACGCCGGCCAGGTCCGACTTGGAATCCTCGGAGTGCATGACGTCCGAATCGGCGTCGATCGACTCGCTGGCTTCGGTGGACGGGGCGTCCAGGGAGAGTTCGCGCGGCTCGCCTTCGCCCTCTTCGCGAAGTGATTCGGCCGATTCGGCGCGGTCGTCGCGTTCGAGCAGGGGATTGCGCTCCAGCTCGCCTTCGACGAACTCGGCGAGCTCGATATTCGAGAGCTGCAACAGCTTGATGGCTTGTTGGAGCTGGGGCGTCATCACCAGGGACTGGCCCTGGCGCATGTCCAGCTTTTGCATCAATCCAGCCATTTGAACCTCTGTTTGGTACGTTTCCTGCAGAGGTTAATCAGCCAAAACTTTCTCCGAGATAAACGCGGCGCACGTCAGGGTCCGCCCGGATCGCGTCCGGCGAGCCTTCGAACAGCACTTTACCCTCGTGAATGATCGTCGCTCGATCAGTGATTTCAAGGGTTTCGCGGACATTGTGGTCCGTGATCAGGATGCCGATCCCGCGCTCTTTCAGAAACCGGATCAGGTCCCGGATATCGGCGATGGCGAGCGGGTCGATGCCGGCAAAGGGCTCGTCGAGCAGCATGAAGGAGGGGCGAGTCGCCAGTGCGCGGGCGATTTCCACACGGCGTCTCTCACCGCCTGACAGTGACGGTGCCGGCGCGTCGCGCAGGTGGGAAATGCGCAATTCCTCGAGCAACTGGTCGACCAGTTCGTGCCGGGCCGTCCTGTCGCGCTCGACGACTTCGGCGACGGCCAGGATGTTCTGCTCCACCGTCATGCCGTGAAAGATCGATTTTTCCTGCGGCAGATAGCCGATACCCAGGCGGGCGCGCTGATACATGGGCAGGCGGGTGATGTCCTCGCCATCCAGAAGGATGCGGCCGTAATCCGCCTCCACCAGGCCGGTGATCATGTAGAAACAGGTCGTCTTGCCGGCGCCGTTCGGGCCGAGCAGACCGGCGACCTCGCCGCGCTGCAGCGAGACGGACACGCCGTTGACGACGGGACGCTTGCGATAGGCCTTGCCGATCTTTTCGACGACGAGGCCGTTGCGGGCGTGTTCTTCCGTCGCGATCGGAGCCTGCTCGGAGGCCTCGGCTTGGGTCATGACCATGGAAATCGTGCTTTCTCGAGGACTATCGGCCGCCGGCTTCGCTGTCGCCGTCACCGTTTCCGTCCTCTTCGGAATTGTTCTGCGGGAAGATCACCGCCCGGACGCGGTCGCCGCTGCCCGGTTCGCCGAAACTGGAATCATTGGTGGCCAGATTGCTGACGAAATGGGTGGTCGTGATGACGTTCTCGCCCTGGATGATCACCACTTCGCCGGTCAGTGTGATGGTCTCGGTCGCGAGCTCGTAGACGCCGCGGTCTCCTCTCGCATTCTGGGTCGGCGAGAAATAGCGGACATTGCCGGTCGCGATGACGCGTTCGATATCGCCACGTTCGCCGGCGGCGGTCTGGGTCCAGAGCAGTTCGACGCGGTCGGCCATCAGGCGGCGATCGCCCTGGGTGATGTCGACACTGCCGATCAGCACCGTCTTGCCTTCGCTGTCGCGGTTCTCGATGCGCTCCGCCGTAGTATCCAGCGGTTGCGAGGAATCGCCGATCTGGCCGTAGGCAGGCGCGAGCGGCGCGCACAGCAGGCAGAGGGGCGCAGCCAGGCGAGCAAGCATGGGCAGGCGGGCAAGATGGCGAATCATTCGTCGTCTCCGGGCGCTTCGGCGGTGCGGTCCTGCACGAGGACAGCGTGCACATTGCCTTCGAATATCACAAGATCACCGCCTTCGCGGATTTCATAGCTGTCGGCGCGGATTTCGCCGATCGGGCCAATCCCCTCGACCGGCATTTCGCCGACCACCCGCTCCTCGCGAAGGAAGATACGGGCGTGCTGCGAGGAGAAGCTGTAGCCCTCCTGCGTCGACAGGTTCACATCGGAATAAAGATCGAGAATGCGGTTGGGCAGGTCGTAGCGTCCGGCCTGGGCGAGCACGCGGGAGGTGCCGCCGTTCGCATTGAGAAAGTCGTAGTCCAGCCGCGGGCGCTCGAGCTCGGTAATGCCGGGCGCGGCATCGCGCCGGCGGATCGCGACATCGGCGGTCACCGCATAGGGCGTGAGGTTCTCGTCACGACCGGTGAAGCGTGGATTGATCATGCGCACATCGGCGCTCACCGCCTCGGTCTCGGTCGGACCCGCACCCTGATTGCCCATGGTCAGCTGGACGCCGAGCAGGATGACGATGCCGGCCGCGGCCGCCATAAAGAAGAAACGCAGGCCGCGCACGAAGGCCGTCCGCTTGCGCGCCACGCTCAGCGCAAGGGCCCGCCGGGGCTCCCAGCGAGCATGATGCGGCGGATGGAGAGCCTCGAGGCCCGGATTGGCGGTTGCGCTCATTACTCGGATCGATACTGGCGGCGCTTCGCGATGTACGAAGTGCTGTTGGACAAAGACCAGTCTTCGCGGGCCTTTTCAAGGCAAAGGCGGTCAGGAATGGGCAAATATGTCGGTTTCCGGCCAGCCAGCCAGGTCGAGGCGGGCCCGCGTCGGCAGGAAATCGAAGCAGGCTTTCGCCAGTTCGAACCGGCCCTCGCGCTCCAGCATCATGGTCAGCTTTTCGCGCAGCTTGTGCAGGTGCAGGACGTCGGAGGCGGCATAGTCCAGCTGCGCCGGGGTCAGTTCGTCGGCGCCCCAGTCCGAGCTTTGCTGCTGCTTGTTCATGTCCGCGCCGACGAGTTCGCGGGTCACGTCCTTGAGGCCGTGACGGTCCGTATAGGTACGGCAGAGCTTGGACGCGATCTTGGTGCAGAAGACCGGGGCGAGGGTGACGCCGAGATATTTCTCGATCATCGCCACATCGAAGCGGGCGAAATGCAGGATTTTCTCGACATCCGGGCTCGAGAGGAGCGCCTTCAGGTTCGGGCAGTCATAGCCGGACCGGTCCATCTGCACGACATGGGCGTCGCCGTCGCCGGCAGAGAGCTGCACCACGCACAGCGGATCGCGCGTCAGCGAGAGGCCCATGGTTTCGGTGTCGATGGCGACGAGCGGACCGAGGTCGAGATCGGCGGGCAGATCGCCCTTGTGGTAATGCACAGTCATCTGGCGCTCCTCGTTTGTCTGTCGCCTGCGTTCGAATGCCAGCGTCCTAGCGCCGCGACGCCGCGGGCGCAATGCGACCGAGCTTGTCGTCCAGGCTGCGGCGGTCGTCGCGATTGAGATATTGCCGCGTCTCGATCTCTGCCGTCGGGTCCGCCGCCTCGACGGCATCGAGAAGTGCGGTGGCGTCCTGTCCGTCCGGCGTGTCCAGCCAGGCGGCTCGCCGCGCGGCGATGGCCGCTGCGGTCGTTTCGACATTGCCGGGCGTCAGCAGGACCCCGCTGGCAGATGTGTCGGGCCCGGCCTCGCCCCGCATCACGGCCAGCATGTCGCGGCCGATATGGGGCAGATAGTGCGACGGCTCGTAGAAATTCGGGTGGGCGGCGGTCTGGTCTGCGGCGGGCGCGGGCACGGTGGCGAACGCGCGAAAGCCGGAGAAGTCCCAGAGCGCGGCGGCGCCGGCCTGGCCGCACGAATCGACCGGCGTTCGACCGGCATAGCGCGCGAATACTTCGGCCAGCTGGGCGCGGAAAGCGAGATAATCCTCGCCGCGCCCGGTGCGGAACAGGGCTTCCTCGCGCCAGGCGTGAAGGGGGTGGATGAAGCCCGTGACCTGGACGCCGTTGGCGGTCAGCGCATCGAGCGTGCGGTCGAACAGGGCGAGCCGGTCCGGGTCGAACTGATAGCCGAGATAATAGCGATAGATCCCGCTCGCGCCGTCCGTATAGCGCTGCCGCTGCCGACCCGCCGGATAGCTGTCCGCCCAGGGCACGCGTGGCTGCGAGCCGGTGACATTGTCCGCGATCAGCTGCACGGAGGCGCCGAACGTGTTTGGCGACAGCGAGACGCGCGCCAGCGAGAGATCGCGCCGCCCGTCGCGCAGAGCCGAGAGCCAGTAGGTCGCCTTGGCCTTTGAATGGGTGCCGAACTCGTCCAGATCGAGGCCGATGACGACGCAGTCGAGGCTGTCATTGCGGGCCGCCAGGGCCATGGCCTGGGTCAGTTCGAAAATATTCGTGCCGCGCATGCCGGCATTGATATAGCCCTCCGGTAGACCGGCCGGGTCCTGCGGGAAGCCGTCCACCGTACGCGAGGAGCCGAGGATGATGGCGCGGTCCCCGCCGCGTGCCAGCCGGTCGGCGACATGGACGCGGCCGCCATCCTCCAGCAGGCGCGTATCGCGCGCGGTCAGCCCCGGAATATCGGGCGCGCCGGTTATGCCGAACGGATCGACCAGCGCATTGAAGCCCGCAAACCCGGCGAGGGCCGCGAAGAGGGCGATCAGCAATGTCGAGGCGTAACGCTGCATGCGGGCCGGTCCGTCAGAAAGTGTAATAGATGAATTCGGAGGTCTTCCAGGCGTTCAGCACGGAGAGGAAGAGCAGGGCTGCTGCCGCCACTGCCGCGCCGCGGCCGAAGCGCCAGCGCGGGCCGGGCTTGGGCCTGATCTGGGCGTCCTCCATGCTCTGGTCGTCGATCACGTCGGAGAAGACTTCCGGCGTGTCCGGGAGCGACCAGACGATGCCGAGGCCGAAAATCAGCCAGGCGACGGCTTCGATGGTCACGCCTTCGAGGCCGAGGCCGGACATGCCGAACATGCCGGCCAGGATGCGGCCGGCGCCGGTCCAGCTTTCCGCCCGGAAAAAGACCCAAGCGATCGTGGTGAAGGCGAAGGTGAGGCCGACGGCAATGACGCGCCGCCGCCCGTCGAACCAGCCTTTCGGTCCCCATTTCGCCCAGTAATGGTTCACGGTCAGGCCGAGCCCGTGCAGGCCGCCCCATATCACGAAGGTCCAGGCTGCGCCGTGCCAGAGGCCGCCGAGCAGCATGGTCGCCATCAGATTGATGGAGCGCCGGGTCTCGCCTTTGCGATTGCCGCCGAGCGGGATGTAGAGGTGATCGCGCAGAAAATGCGACAGCGTGATGTGCCAGCGGCGCCAGAACTCGACCACCGAAGCCGATTTGTACGGCCCGTTGAAATTCACCGGAAGGCGATAGCCGAGGCAACGGGCGAGGCCGAGTGCCATGTCGGAATAGCCGGAGAAGTCGAAGAATATCTGCAGCGCATAGGCGATCGCGCCGACCCAGGCGGCGATCAGGCCGGGCTCGCCGCCGCGTTCGGCCATGGCGAAGAGCGAGGAGGCGAAAGGCTCGATATTCTCCGCGATCAGCACTTTCTTGGCGAGGCCGATCGAGAAAATCGTCAGGCCGATGCCGAGATTCTGCCAGATGTCGTCCTTGCGCTTGTCGTCCGCGAACTGGGCCGCGATCTGGTGGTGCTGGACCAGCGGGCCGGCGACGATGTGCGGGAAGAAGCTGACGAAGAGGGTGTGCGAGAAGATATGCCCCGGTGCCGTCCGTTTCTTGGCGATGTCGACCAGGAAGCTGATCTGCTGGAATGAGAAGAAGGATATGGCCAGTGGCAGGCCGACGCCCAGCAGGGGCACGTCCAGCGGCGTGAGCGCGTTGACGTTGCCGATCAGGAAGTCGGCGTATTTGAAGAAGCCGAGCAGGGACAGGTTGAAGATGATCCCGAGCGCGAGAAAGGGCTGGTTGCCCCATTTTGCCATGGCCCGCGCCACGAGGTGGTTCACCGCCACCGAGGCCAGCAGGAGAGGCAGGTTCCGCACGTCCCACCAGGCATAGAAAACCAGCGAAGCCAGATTCAGGATGAACAGCGCCGTGAGGTGCGAGAGATAGCGCCGCGCCAGATAATAGGCGAGCAGCACCCCCGGCAGGAAGAGAAACAGGAATTCGAACGAATTGAATAGCATTGACGCGCCGGCCCCCAAGACCGGGCGACGCTAGCGGGCGAGGCCTGTGGCGGCAAGATTGGGCCGCACGCCGGACGCGGTGGCTGTCCGCATCATGACAAAGGCATGACAGATGTGCCGTTTGGTGATTTTGATAATCGTCAAATATTCATTCCGGAGACGCTAAAGCGTGAAATAACAGTGTTGTGGCGATATTTCGCTAAATCACGTATAGTCCGTACACGGACTTTACAGCAGGCGTGCGAGCTGTACCATAAGCGTCATAGAAGTTGTCAGAGTCCCTCGGGAGGGAAAGTCATGAAGAAAACAATGCGCAATTTCGCAGCATCTCTGCTCGTCGCCGGCATGGCGTCGGTCCCGGCAGTGGCCCAGGCATCCGCCGCGCCGGAGGGTGAGGCTTTCTTGCTGGAGATGCTCGGCCAGCGCGGCTGGGAAGTGACATGCCGCGTGACCCAGGATGACGGCGATGCCGTGAACACGCGCGAGCGTGGCCGTGGTCTGAACGATAACGGCCGCTTCCTCGTCGCCGACGCCGTTGGCGGCCAGTGCAATTACGCCGTACCGGAAAACGGCGAGCTCCGCCTCACCCTGCATGTAGAGCACACGCGGTTCGAATGCCCCTTCACCATTACCGAAGCCGGATTCTGCCGGGCCTATGTCAATCCGGGCGATACGGGCAGCTTCGTTCTGCGCCAGCGGCCCGCTGCGGCGCCCGCCGGATCCTGAATTCCTCGACCCCCTGCGAAGCCTTCGAGGATAATGAAAACGCCCGGCTGGAAACCAGCCGGGCGTTTTTGCGTCTATTGCGGATCGTGTGAGGCGCTATTCGGCGTCCGGCATGTCGATCGAGCTCATGATCGCATCCACCTCGCCCGACAGCGTGTCGTAATAGTGAAGCTCCGGCGCCAGGAAGAGGACCAGGTCGAGACGCTCGTTGCGGGCGATCGCCGCCACGTCGCCGCGTACGCGCAGTCCGTTCTGCCAGGTCCCGGTCAGGCCGAAGCGCAGGCCGTCATGCCCGTCGAAACTCGCCGGACGGATATCGTCGGCTTCGACGCTGCTATAGCCGATCAGGGACAGGCTGCTTGTGACCAGTTCGACGACCTCGAACTCGGTCGAGCCCGAGGTGTAGAGCGGAATTTCAAAGTCCCGGCGGGCGCGAACGAGGCTGCCGCCGTCCTCGATGGACATGAAGTGGAGGCGGTTCAGCAGGACGCCGTCCCGGGTGAGGTACTCGCCTTGCGTGTCGTAATTGATCTGCGAGGGCCAGCGCGACCAGTCGCTCGGAAGCGTGACGGCATAGTCCGCCTCGGTCTGGAAGGCCCCGGCGGGGGCGGTTTCCGGTGTCACGGCGCAGGCCGCGAGGCTGAGGGCCGCAGCGGCCAGAATCAGGATCTTTTTCATTCGGACGTCCCCCGAAGTTCGGTGATCAGGCTTTGGATGAGATAGCGGTCACGCGCATCGGGCGCGTGATCCAGATAGGTGGCGAAGGCGTCGGCCGCTTCCTGGTCGAGGCCGTCGGCGCGATAGAGCTCGCCGAGACCGCGCCAGGCATCGGCCGGAGCATCGGCATACGTTACCGCGGCGAGATAGGCTTCCAGCGCGGCGTCGGCATCGCCGTCCTCGTCACGCAGGGCATATACTCGGCCGCGGGCATAGTTGAGCACGCCCAGATCGGTTTCCAGCGCGGTGAGCCGGTCCACCAGATGCAGGGTGGCGCCGTAGTCACGGCGGACGATCTGCATGTCCAGCCAGTCCTTGAGGAAGGGCCGGATCACGGCGCGATACTCGTGCGCGTCATGTTCCGCCTGGTCGTTTCCGGAAGCGTGCCCGCGCAAGGCTTCGATGCGGTCCTCGATGTCCGGATGGGTGCCGAGAAAGCCGCCGGACTGGCCTTCGCGGGTCACTTCCTCATGATCGGAGGCTTCCAGCTCGGCCAGCAGGTTTTCCCAGATATGCGCACCGGCGGTCGGTGCGAAGCCGGCCTGGGTCGCATAGTAGAGACCCTTGGAGTCGGCTTCTGCCTCCTGCTCGCGCGAGAAGGCGAAGGCCTCGCCATAAGCCATCAGCGCGCCGACGGAACCCAGCCCGCCGCCTCCGGCTGCGGAAATCGCGGAGGACAGCACGGTGGCCGTCACATTCGCATTGCGCAGGGCTGCATGGCGTTCGAGCGCATGGTTCTCCTCGAAATGCACGAATTCGTGCCCGAGCACGAAGCCGAGCTGGTCGGCGGTCTCCGCCCGCAAGAGCAGGCCGGTATTGACCACCGCCATGCCGTTCGGCGCCATGGAGGCGTTGAAGTTTGGCGTTTCCACCACATAGATGCGCAGATCCTGGCAGAATGCGCCGGACACTTCGCACACCATGTCCGAGACATAGGCGTTGAGGTCAGGATCGGAATTGAGACGGCCCGACGCCCGCAGCCGCCGCTCCGCCTCATTGGTCTGGTACCAGAAGCTGGCTTCGGTGGTGCTCAGATCCTCCGGGCGATCGCCTGCTGTGCGCACGCCCATATCGGTCGAGGCGCAAGCAGCCAGCATCGCCAGCCCGGCGACGGGCCAGAGGCGCAGAAAACTGGACATCGCCGCGACCCTATTCGAGCGGCAGATTGCGCAGGACCCGGCTGACGATGTTTGCCGACTCCGTCTCGTCGCGGGCATCGCCGAGGGCGGCGATGGCGCGTTCCTCGAGAGCGCCGGTCTCCAGATCGACGACCGTGCCGATCGTGGCGCGGAAATTCTGCGAGGGCGGCGTATAGCCGGTGGCGGCGGACACCAGGACCTGGGTCATGAAGACGCCGCTGCTCTCGATCTGCGAGTAATGGTCGATGAAAATGGCCCGGTCGGCGCCGTAGGCGTCGCGCAGCAGGGACGCATTGGCGCCGAGGGTGAGGCCTTCATTGCGCCCTTCAGGCTTGTGCGGCATGCGCGTTTCCGCGGAGGCGCTGACGACTTCGTAGAGGAAGAGCAGCTGCTGCAGCGCATCGTCCATCGCCACCGGTTCCTCGAACTCGGTGATCGAGTAGCTGGCCTCGCCGACCTGGTTCACGAAGCCGGCCTGGAGATTGACCTTGGCGGCTTCGGTCCAGTCGGCGCGCACTTCCGCGCCGCCGGTCGTGATGAAAACGATCTCGGCATTCGGTTCCATGATCAGATAGTCGGCGGTCTCCGCCTCCATCGGCATGGTCCCGGTCTCGACTGCCGCATCCATGGCCGGCATGGCTTCGGCGGCCGCAGTCCCGGCCGCGCCGTGGTCCTCGCCATGATCGTCGGCCAGGGCGAGTCCGCTCGCACACGAACACAGAACCGCCAGGCTGGCGGCGTAGGCTGCAAAATTCATGAAGTCCCCCAAGAAGTACTGCCGGCAGTGTTCAGAACCGGACCGCACCGGTCAATACGCCAGTGCAACTTTTTGTGGTTTTCCGACGCAACGCGCGCGATGCGCGTTCCATTCTGTCCGGACTGATCGGGGGAGAAGTATGGTGCCCAGGAGAAGACTCGAACTTCCACGGCCTTGCGGCCACTGGCACCTGAAGCCAGCGCGTCTACCAATTCCGCCACCTGGGCAGGTGTCAGAGGCGCGGTAGGTAAAAGAGCAGCCCGGTCGTGTCAACGTCCTCCTTGCATGAGATGCATCACCGGGCGCAGCATCGCGCTCCGCCCCGCAGGCAGGCGCATTGTCTCATGGACAGGCGCGCGGTTTTTTGGTCTATCCGGGCGCAACACATTCCACGTTGAGGATGACAGCGATGCTCCGTGACGAAATCATCACCGTATTCGGCGGCTCCGGCTTCGTAGGCCGCCATGTGGTCCGGGCCCTGGCGAAAGCCGGCTATCGTGTCCGTGTCGCCTCCCGGCGGCCGCACCTGGCCCAGGACGTTCGCGTGATGGGCGTCGTCGGACAGGTCCAGCTGGTCCAGGCCAATCTGCGGGTCCCGTCCTCTGTCGCACGCGCCGTCGAAGGCGCCAGCGGCGTCGTCAATCTGGTCGGCGTGCTCAATGAGAGCGGCCGTCAGACCTTCACCCGCCTGCATGCCCAGGGCGCCCGCATCGTGGCCGAGGCCGCCCGGGATGCCGGTATCGAGAAACTAGTTCAGATCTCGGCAATAGGCGCCGATGCCGAGAGTCCGTCGCGCTATGCCCGGACCAAGGCCGGCGGCGAGGCCGCGGTGCGCGAGACGCTGCCGAGCGCGACCATTCTGCGCCCGTCCATCGTGTTCGGGACGGAAGACAGCTTCTTCAACCGCTTCGCCGACATGGCGCGCTTCGTGCCGGCCCTGCCGCTCTTCGGCGGCGGCAAGACCCGCTTCCAGCCGGTCTTCGTGGGCGATGTGGCCAAGGCGGTGCTCGCCGCGATCGAGTCCCCGGACGCGGCCGGCGAGACCTATGAGCTCGGCGGGCCCGGCATCTACACCTTCGCCGAGCTGATGCGCTTCATTCTGGACGAGATCGATCGTCCGCGTCTGCTCCTGCCGCTGCCCTGGGCCATTGCCCGGGTCATCGCTATGCTCTCCGAGATGGCTGCGGTCTTGCCGTTGATCCAGCCGGTGATCACGCGCGATCAGCTCACCCAGCTGCAGCGCGACAATGTCGTGTCGGACGGCGCCAAAACGCTGGCCGATCTCGGTATCGAGGGCGAAACCGTCGATGCGGTGGTGCCGTCCTACCTTGTGCGCTACCGCCGCTACGGCCAGTTCCACGAAGAATCGCACATCTGATATCTGTCCGGCGCTGCGGCCCGGTCAGGACAGTGTGAGCAGCGCGATCAGCCCCAGCCCCAGCGCGATCCGGTAGACCACGAAGGGCAGGAAGCCGATCCGGTCGACCAGCTTCATCAGAACGGCGATGGCCGCCCAGGCGGCGAGGAATGACAGGCCGGCGACGATCAGCCCGTCGCCGAGGGCCGCGCCGGCCGTATCCGCCCGGGCCAGCTCGATCAGCGAGACCAGGGCGAAGCCGGCGATGACCGGGATCGCCATCAGCATGGAAAAGCGGGCGCTCTGCGAGCGCGTCAGGCCGAGCGCGCGGCCTGCGGTCATGGTCACGCCCGAGCGCGAGGCGCCGGGAATGAGCGCGAAAGCCTGCGCCACGCCGATCAGGGCGGCATCGCGAAAACCCATCGTCTCGACCGACTGCGTATTGCGGCCATAGCGGTCCGCCAGCCAGAGCGGCAGGGCGAAGACGAGCGTGGCAATGGCGATTACCCAGGGCGAGCGCAGGGCGTCGACCCAGCCCGTCGCATAGAGCGCGCCGCCGGCCAGCAGGACGGGCGGCAGCGAGACGGCGACGAGCAGGGCGATGCGTCCACCCGGCGTGATGCGCCCGCGCAGCAGGGCGAACTTGCCGATCGCAACGTCGCGGATATCCCGCCAGAAATAGACGAGGACGGCGAGCAGCGAGCCGCCATGGGCCATGACGTCGATCAGCGGACCCTGATCGGCCGTTCCCAGCACATCGGGCGCAAGGATGAGATGCGCGGAGGAGCTGATCGGAAGAAACTCCGTGATACCCTGAACGAGGGCGAGAACGACGAACTGGATCAGGGTCATGACACGATTGCGGCTGGTCGGTGGATCGGGGCATCCTCCTGCACTTCCGCCGGGATGGCCAGAGGGCAATGTCGGCGCCGGAGCGAAAGGCAGCACGGCTTGAAACTGTGGATCGACACGGATGGCGGGGTGGACGACGCGCTCGCCATTGCCTGCGCGCTGGCCGCGCCGGATGTGGAGCTGGTCGGGATATCGGCCGTGTTCGGCAATGTCGCGCCGCGCCGGGCCGCGCGCAATGCGGCGCTGGTCCAGTCCTTTTTCCCCGGCCCCGCATGCCCGGTCTGGGTCGGCGCGACCCGGCCGCTGGTCGGGACCTGGCGCGATGCCCGGACCGTGCATGGTCCGGACGGGCTGGGCGGTGCCACGGCCCAGCACGAATTGCCGTTCGAGGAACAGGTCGTGCTGGAGGCGCATCCCGAGGAGACCGCGCACCGGCTGGCCACGTTCGCACGGGAAGCCGGACCGGAGGGGCGCCTCGTCTGTATCGGGCCGCTGACCCATCTTGCAGTCGCGCTGTCGCGCCATCCAGGGGCCTTCGACCGCCTCGGCGGGATCGTCTGCATGGGCGGCACACTGAGTATCCCGCGTCCGCGACGCGGCGATGCGGAGTTCAATTTCTCCTCGGACCTCGAGGCCACGCGCGGCGTGCTGGCCCAGGCGCCCCGGCTTCTCATCCTGCCGCTGGATACTTGCCGCCGCGTCGTCCTGCGCCGGGCCCGGCTCGCCCGCATCGCGAAGGAGACGGGCTCCGGCCTGACCCGCTTCCTGCGCCGCGCGCATACGCATTACATGGACTTCTATCTCGAGCGCGAGGGCATTGACGGTTGTTACCCGCACGACGCCCTCGCTGTCGCGCTGGCGGTCGCGGGCGATGAGATATTTTCGGTCGCCCGGCATGATCTCGAGCTCGACACGCAACAGGGTTTCCCCGGCCTGTTGTCGCCCTCGCCTCAGGGACGGCCGCTGCAGGTGGCGACCGGGGTCGACCTTCGGGCGGCGCTGAACTGGATCGAAACCTGTCTCCGTGGTTCCAAGGCCGATTGACGGCCCTTCACGGAGCAACCTAAACCGGTCTGGCTCACACCGGGCGGGAAGGGATAAGCTGCCATGCCGCACGATCACGCAAGTCACGCCGGACCGGGACGTCTCTCCCCGGAGGAAGCCGCTCGCCATACGGGCCGGGCGACGCGCGCCTCCGTGGCGGTTGCGGTGATCCTGACTCTGACCAAGGCCATCGTCTGGTGGATGTCCGGCTCGGTCGCACTGCTCGCCTCCATGGCCGACAGCCTGCTCGATCTGACCGCATCGCTGACCGTGTACTTCTCGGTGCGCTATGCCGCCGAGCCGGCGGACGCCGAACACCGTTACGGGCACGGCAAGGCTGAGGCCTTCGCCGGGATCATGCAGGCCATTTTCGTGGCGGCCTCGGCCGCACTCCTGCTGCGCGAGGGCATTTCACACATCATCAATCCGGTGCCGATCCAGGCGGGCGGCTGGGCGCTGGGCGTGATGGCGCTGTCCATCGCCCTCACACTCGTCCTGGTCTGGGTTCAGACCCGCGCGCTGGAGAAGACCGGCTCGATCGCGGTCGAGGGCGACCGGGCCCACTATTTCTCCGATCTCGGCGCCAATGTGGCGGTGATGATCGGCATTGCCGGCGCCACCATGATGGGCTGGCTCTGGCTGGATGCAGCGGCGGCGCTGGCTGTGGCGGCCTGGCTGGGCTGGACCGCCTGGGGCGTGGCGCGCGGTGCGGCGGCGCAATTGATGGACCAGGAGCTCGACGATGCGGACCGGGAGCAGATCCGCGACATCGTCCTGTCCGATCCGCGCATTCTGGACATGCACGAGCTGCGGACGCGGGCCTCGGGACCACTGGTCCACATCCAGTTCCACATGGCGCTCGATCCGGATCTCAAGCTCCAGGATGCCCATCGTATTCTCGTCAAGTGCGAGCGGCGGCTTCTGGACGCTTTCCCGGCGGCTGACATTCTCATTCATGCCGATCCGCACGGCGTTGCCGAGCCGCACGGGACGGAATTCTTTTCTGCGGAAGAGAATCCGGCATGAACCGCAAATGCGCCGCAAAGCGAGGATAGCGTTCCGCCATGCGCACCCTGCATCATTGGCCACTCGACCCCTTCTCCCGCCAGGTGCGGCTGGTGCTCGACGAGAAGTCGCTGCGCCACAAGGAGGTGATCGAGGAGCCCTGGGAGCATCCCGATACGCTGCTGGCGCTGAACCCGTCCGGTGCGACGCCCGTCCTGGTCGATACCTCGGGCGGCGGCGAGCGCGTGATCGTGGAATGCCGCGCCATCCTGGAATATCTCGAGGAGACCACGCCCAGCCCCTGTCTGCTGCCGGGCGGTCCGGCGGAGCGGGCCGAGGCGCGCCGGCTGATGGACTGGTTCGACCGCAAGTATGACGGCGAGGTCAATGCCTATCTCCTGCACGAAAAGCTGGAAAAGCGCGTGCAGGGACTGGGGGCTCCCGATCCGGCCGCGATCCGTGCCGGCCGTGAGCATCTGCGCTGGCATCTCGATCACATGGCCTGGCTTCTGGAAAGCCGGGACGGGCTGGCTGGGCCGCGCTATACGCTGGCCGATATCGCGGCGGCCGCGCATCTCTCCTGTGCCGACTATCTCGGCGATGTGCCCTGGGACGAGTTCGAACCGGTGAAGCACTGGTATCAGCGCGTCAAATGCCGCCCGGCCTTCCGCGGCCTGCTCCTGGACAAATTGCCGGGCTCGCAACCGTCTGCGCATTATGCGGACCTGGATTTCTGACCGCTGGGGGGAATTATGCGGCGTATCTTTACTGTTTTTCTTCTGTTTTTCGTCCTGCCCTTCGGTGCGACTGCCCAGACCGAACTCGACGAGACCCGGGCCTTTCTCGGCTGGTCGATGGAGGTGAACCAGGTCACCCAGCGAGCGCTGGGCCTGCTGGATTCGGTCTTCGATGCCGATATCGTCGGCGTGCGCGTGCGGGATGGCGAAATCGATGTCGAAGCCGGCGAGGCGGAACTGGCCACCTGGCGCAATCTCATCGACGCGGAACTCCTGGCCATCGAGGCCGAGGTCGCGCGCCTGTCCTCCGGGCCGGCCGCCGTGCCCGAACGGCTCGCACCGGCTGTCGGGGCAATGGTGAGCTCCCTGCATGACACCGTCGCGGCCGTGAACGAACTGGTGGATCAGGCCGAAGCGGCCGCCCGCCGCGATTTCGCCGGAGAACCGGAGAATGACGACGCCATCTATGCGGCCCGCTATGCGGCCCTGCAGGAATATTATGCGGGCCAGGCCCGCTATCTGCGCCTGACCGCGGAACTGGCCGAGGCGGAACATCCGCAATACGGCCTGTCCCTGGCGACCGCGACCAATCTCGACTCGATCGTCATCGCACTCGAGCTGGGCCGCCAGGCCTTTGGAGACGAGCCCTCGGCCTTCGCCGTCTCCGACCCGGCTGTCACCTTTGCCGACAATGCGGCCAGCGTCGAGGCTCATCTGGACGAGAGCGAACGCCAGTACCGGACGATGCGCGCGCAGGTAATGCTCATGAGCACGGGGTCCAGCGAGGAGGAACGGATCCGGACCATCCTGCTGGACATGCTGGAAACCTATGTCGAAAGCTATGCAGCGGAACGGCGCGGCCTCGGCCTGCACCGCTCGCTTATCGGCGATATCGAGGCACGCGGTTCGGACGCGGTCTTCGATTGGGTCGAACACCTCATCGGCTACGAAGAGGAACGCGATGGCGTCCAGCAACGCCGCATGGCGATCGCCAGCCAGCTCTAGGAGGCATTCATGACGCCGGGCGAGCTTATCGCTCTCGCCGCCGAAATCGGCTTCACCACGCTGCGCGTCTGCCGGGCCGACGAGGCGTGGGCGGCGGGCGAGCGGCTGGCCGAATTCGTGTCGGCGGGCCGCCATGGCTCGATGGGGTGGATGGAAGACACGCTGGAACGGCGTCAGCACCCGACGGCGATGTGGCCGGAGGCGAAATCGGCGGTCGTGGTCGGGCTGAATTACGGGCCCGAGGCCGATCCCTTGCCGCTGCTGGAGCGCAAGTCCGAGGGCGTGATCTCCTGCTATGCACAGAACAATGACTATCACGACCTGATCAAGAAGCGCCTCAAGCGGCTGGCCCGGGCCTTCGTCGAGGCGACGGGCGAGGATGTGAAGGTCTTCGTCGATACCGCCCCGTTGATGGAAAAGCCGTTGGCGGCCAAGGCGGGTCTCGGCTGGCAGGGCAAACACACCAATCTGGTCAGCCGTGAGCACGGCTCCTGGCTCTTTCTCGGCGTCATGCTGACCACGGCCGAACTCGAGCCGGACGCGCCGGAGACCGATCATTGCGGCTCCTGCCGGGCCTGTCTGGACATTTGCCCGACCGATGCGTTTCCGGCGCCCTACCAGATCGATGCGCGGCGCTGCATTTCCTACCTCACCATTGAGCACAAGGGCGCCATTCCGCGCGAATTCCGCGCCGCGATGGGCAATCGCATCTATGGCTGCGACGACTGCCTCGCCGTGTGTCCGTGGAACAAGTTTGCCGAGACGAGTGCGGAAATGGCCTTCCATCCGCGCGTCGAGCTGAAGGGGCCGCTCCTGTCTGAACTCGCCGCCCTGGACGATGCGGGCTTCCGGCAAGTCTTCACAGCCTCACCGGTCAAGCGGATCGGGCGCGACCGTTTCGTGCGAAACGTGCTGATCGCGATCGGCAATTCCGGCGATGAGAGCCTGCTGGAGACGGTCCGCACGCGCCTCACGGACGGGGCGCCCCAGGTGCGTGCCATGGCGGTCTGGGCCCTGTCGCGTCTGGCGCCGGAGGAGGCTGCGGACATGGCGTCGAGCCGGGCGGAGGCCGAGCCGGACGCCGAGGTGCGCCGTGAATGGGTGCATCTCGCTGAAAACGCGCCGTGAGATTGATAGTATATTAGCGAATTTCTCCTATTAACGCGGCTTCGAACCGCGAGGTGGGGGAACTGACGTGGTGGTCGACGCAAGCGATACGGATCGGGTGTCCGTTCTGATCTGCGAAAGCAGCCAGGTGCAATTGCGCATTCTGAGCGAAGCCGTGCGCGAAGCCGGCTATATCGTGCAGACGGCCAGCAATGCGAAGGAGGCGCTCGCCATCCTCGATCTTGTCCCGGTCGATATTTTCGTGACCGGGATCGAGGTAGGCGAGATGAGCGGGCTGGAAGCCTGCTGGTCCCTGAAAGCGTCCGCGGGAACCGAGTCCATCTACACCATCGTCATCACGGCTTCCGGCGACGACCGGCGTCTCGAGGAATCCCTCGATGCCGGCGCCGATGATTTCATCCGCAAGCCGGTCAACATGACCGAGCTGCGGGCCCGTCTTCGCGCCGCGTCGCGCCTGGTGCGCATGCAGCAGCAATTCCGGCGTCTGGCCGAGACCGACGCGCTCACCGGCGCGGCCAACCGGCGCGCCTTCATGCAGTATCTCGACATGCAGGTGCAGCAGGTCCGCCGACAGGATGCGCGTCTCGGTGTGGTCATGGTCGATCTCGACCATTTCAAGCGCATCAACGACACGCACGGCCATGCGGCCGGCGACCGCGTGCTCGTCGACACCGTCCGTGCCATCCAGGCCTGCCTCGGCGAACGCGACATGCTCGGGCGGCTTGGCGGCGAGGAATTCGCAGTACTTTTGCCCGGCGTGGATGCGGCCGAACTGACGGCCGCGGCAGAGCGGTTGCGCGAGGCGGTCGCGGCCCTGTCCATCCACGCCGAAGACGGCCAGCCCATTCCTGTGACGGCCAGTCTCGGCTGCGCCCTGGCCGTGCCGGGCGGCGCGCTGGATATGGCGGACGATCTGCTTCAGAGCGCGGACGAGGCGCTCTACGAAGCCAAGAATGGCGGGCGCAATCGTGTGGTCCTGGCGCGACAGCCCGGCGAGGCGCCGGTCAAGCTTCGCGTGGTGGGCTAGTCGCGCAACCGGTCAGGGAAGCGGTTAGTCCGCGGCGGCTGCGAGCCGGCGGGCTTCATTGATCTTGCCGCGCAGGAGCAGGATGTCGATGCGCTGGGGCGCATGGCTGCGCGCGGTGCTCATATCGTCCCACGCACCGTCGTAATCGTCTTCCTGCAGGCGGTACTCGCCGCGATAATACCAGCCGTCAGCCCGCTCCGGTGCGATGGCGATGAGCTGGTTCGCATCCCGGGACAGTGCTGCCCATTCTTCTTCCTGCAGCGAAAGTGCGGCCCGGCCGGCAAGCGGCGCGGCCGCCCTGGGGTCGAGCGTAAGCGCATCGTCGAAGGCGTTGCGGGCGTCTTCACCCGCACCGAGCCCGGACCAGGTCTCGCCAGCCAGGGTCAGGAGTTCGACGCGTTCGGCGGCGACCATGCCCACCGGCGCCCGATTGGCGATCGCCGCGAGGGCGGATGCGCCCGCGCCGGATTCACCCAAGGCGATGAGCGCCCGCGCCTCGCAGACTTCCGCCGGCCATCCGCCGCCTTCGATCAGCCAGGTCTGGGCTTCGTCGAGCGCTGAGTCCGGATCGGACTCCGCCAGGCCGATACAGGCCTGATAGCGGGCGCTTTCCCGATACAGGGCCTCGGTCTGGCCGAGAGCCGGCGCGGCGGCTGCACCGGCGAGTACGGTGACGAGAAGGGCGGACAGGGTCTGACGCATGGAACACATCCGTTGGAACTGGAACGGGTGAAGGCTAGGACGCCGTGCGCGCCGCGTCCATCGCCAACACCCTGGCATCCTGCCTCAGCGCTTGCGAAAGTGCAGGATGCCCCAGTTGAGATAACCGCTGTCGGCGCCGTCCACCCAGTGCGAAAGCCCGGTCAGCATGCTGTCGACATAGTCCTGGCCGGCGAGCTTGACGATCTCCTCGCGGCGCTCCCGCAATACCTCGGCGACGCGATTGTAGTGCGCCCGGAGGTTTTGCGGCATGGGCCTGATATCGACCGGTTCGAAGCCGCGCTTTCCCAGCTCCTCCCGGTAGAAGGCGATCGAGCCGAAATCGGCGAGATGGATCCGCTTGAGGATGGTGTCGAGCACGCCCTCGGGGCAGTCATCGGCCTGCATCGGGTCGGTGAAGATCAGCTCGCCGCCCGGTTTGAGGATCCGCGCGATCTCGTCCAGCACGCGCGTGCGGGCACCGGAATGCAGAAAGGCGTCCTGGGACCAGACGATGTCGTAACTCCCGTCCTCGTCGGGCAAGGCCTCGAAATTGCCGTAGACCACGTCGATCCGGTGCTCCATGCCGGCTTTGGCAGTGAGTTCCCGGTTATGGGCGTTCTGGGTCTCGGACAGATTGTTGCAGGTGACATGGCAGCCGAAACGCTCGACGAGATATCGGGCCGAACCGCCGAACCCGGCGCCCAGATCGATCACGCGGCTGTCCGGACTGATGGTCTTGAGCATGCCGGCCATCGTCTCGACCGTGCGGCGGCTGGCCTCGGCGATATTGCCGTCGGGCGCCTCGTACATGCCGACATGGATGTCCTCGCCGCCCCAGACTGCCCGGTAGAAGGCGTCGGCCGGCGCGCTGTCGTAATAGGTTTCCGCCTCCTGCACCGCCTTCGGGCGGTCATCTCCAGGGCGATTTTCCGTGGTCACGCTCATGGCTGGATCTTCTCCGCTACATGGATGAAGAAGTCGGGATCATTCTCCTGGTAGGTTTCCTGGAAGTCCCCGAAAGTCTTTATTTTCTGGAAGCCGACATCGGTCAGGAGCTGGCGCGTATAGGCTTTGCGCAGCGGGAACATGTTGAGATAGTACTCGGCCCCGTCCGGGAAGCTGTAGCGGAAGCGTGCGAGCCCGTCGTCCATATAGTCCGGCTCGGCCACGACCTGGTCGCCGCAATAATAGTATTTGTGCTTGGAGCTGAAGCCGCCGTCGAGAATGGCGTCGTAATTCCGGTGATCGAGGATGAGTATCCCGTCCCATTTCAGCGCCGCATAGAACTCGGCCAGCGTGCGCCGGCGATCCTGCTCGTCGTGGAGGTGGGTGAAGGAGTTGCCCAGGCAGATAATGGCGTCGAACTTGCCGTGGACGTCCTTGTTCAGCCAGCGCCAGTCGGCATGCACCGTATTCAGCACGAGACCCTGCTGGCGGGCGTTTTCGAAGGCCTTGCCCAGCATTTCGGCACTGCCGTCCGCGCTGGTCACGTCGAACCCGGCCTTGAGCAGCTGGACGGAGTGGAAACCCGTGCCGGCGGCAACGTCCAGGACGGATGTCTTGCCGCGCGCCTTGAGGATGTCGATGAAGAAGCGGCCCTCGCTCTCCGCCCGGGCGTCCCAGTCGATCAGCTCGTCCCACTTGTCGACGAAACCTTCGATATATTCCTTCTGGTAGTGGTCCGTCTCGCGCTTGGCGATCGGATCTGACCCGAAATCCTGGGCTTCAGGATTGGGATCCAGTTCGGTTTTTGTCATTCCACGTTCACAGGAAACCGGACACGCGCCGCGGCCCGCATTCCTGCGTCCCTCTGGTTGCGCCTCCCGCCGGCGAAATAACACACGACAAGCGATAGCGTGCCGGCGAGACTGCTCATATTGGTTCATAGGGCGGCGGCGGGGGCGCGTTATCGTGCGAGCCTCTCCGCGAGTGCGATTGTATTGCTTGTATCCGCGCCCGACCGGCCAGGGCCGGGCTGCGGCGCACCGACCGCTCGGACTGGCACACTCCGGGATTGCATCGGAGCGCCTGCCACACCCGATGAGCTATCAAAATTGCGAGGGCCCCGCAACCGAAAGCCCGGCCGGCGGACCCTGAATGCGCCTGCCGGTTTGTCTTCTTCGGGGAGGTGTGAAAGAAGAGTCGCGCGAGGGGCGGGACAGGTAACCGACACAAATCCATGATTGTTCTGCAGGTCATTCCGGAGCTCGAGGCCGGCGGTGCCGAGCGGACCACGCTGGAAGTGGCCGAGGCGGTCGTCGCTGAGGGCGGTCGTGCGCTGGTCGCCAGTCAGGGCGGCCGCCTGGAAGACGAGCTGAAAGCCGTCGGCGGAGAGCTGGTCCGCATGCCCCTCAAGAGCAAGAACCCCGTCACCGTCTGGCGCAATGCCGGCCGGCTGGAAAAGCTGATCCGCGCGGAAGGCGTCGAACTGGTCCATGCCCGCTCTCGCGCGCCGGCCGTAAGTGCGTTGCTGGCCTGCCGGCGGACCGGCGCAGAATATGTGACCACCTATCACGGCACCTATAACGCCCGGTCCGGGCTCAAGCGCTGGTATAATTCCGTCATGGCGCGCGGCACCTGCGTGATCGCCAATTCCGAATTCATCCGGGACCATATCGCCCGTGAACACCCCTTCGCTGTATCGCGCATCCGCGTCATTCCGCGCGGTGTCGACCTCGACCGGTTCGACACGGCCGCGGTGGAAGCGGCGCGGATCGAGGCGCTCGCGCAGGCCTGGGGCGTGGACCGTTCGGACCCGGCGCCGATCCTGCTCCTGCCGGGCCGGCTGACGGCCTGGAAAGGGCAGCGGGAAACGATCGCGGCGCTCGCCATGATGAAAGCGCGCGGCGAGGGCGTTCCGCGACTGCTTCTGGCCGGCGACGCCCAGGGGCGCGACGCCTATGTGGCCGAACTCGAGGGCCTGATCGCGGCAGCCGGGCTGGAAGAGACGGTCAAGCTGGTCGGCCATTGCACAGACATGCCGGCGGCCATCGCGCTGAGCGATCTCGTGCTGACGCCGTCGGTCGAACCGGAAGCCTTCGGGCGCACGGCGGCCGAGGCCGGCGCGATGGGCAAGCCGGTCATCGCAGCCGATCACGGCGGTGCACGGGAAGTCGTCCTGCACAGCGAAACCGGCTGGCGCGTGGCGCCGGGCGACACCTCCGCCCTGGCCGCCGCGATCGCGGGCGCGCTGGCGATCTCGAAGGAAGGGCTTGCACAAATCGGCAATCGCGCCAAAGCTCATATCCGGGAAAATTTTTCGACGCGATCCCTGCAAGCTTCGACTTTGCGCGTTTATCACGAGGTTCTACACTCAGACCCATGAGCGATCTGCAGCGTGACATTACCTATATCGTGCACTGGGGCGATCTGGCCTCGACCGTGCGCATGCTGGCGACCGCGAAGACGCTGCGCGAGGTGCACAAGCGCGACCGCATCATCCTGCTGACGACGCCGGACTACGAGTCCTTCCTCAAGCATTGTCCCTATTTCAACGCCATCGAGATCGATGCGAAGCCGGATACGCGCCCGCTCATGGGACTGCGCGACAAGCGTCTGAAAGTGACCAAGCCGACGCGCGTCTACGATCTCGTGGGCGACACGGAATCGCGCAAGATGAAGCGGCTCTTCCGTTTCTCGCGCTGTCAGTGGACGGAGATCGCGGCGGACCCGGCCTCCGGCCAGCATCCGGTCGACGAGGTCGCGGGCAAGGTCAATGCGGTGCTCGGGACGGGGCCGACCTATTATCCGCTCGGCAGCGCGCCGGCGCCGGATGCGAGCTGGGTCGACTTCTTGGCCAAGAAGTCGCGCATGCTGGATCCGGAATATTTCGGCCTCAACGGCCCCTTCGCCCTGCTGGCGCCTGCTGGCGACACGGTGAAGCCGGCCCTGCGCTGGCCGCAGGAAAGATGGGCGGCCCTGGCCCATTCCCTGATCGAGGAAGGCATCACGCCGGCCGTCATCGGCGGCCCGGATACGCGCGATGTGGGACGTCATGTCTCGCATGTCGCGCCTGGCGCTCGCGACATCACCGGCAAGGCGAAACTGCCGCAATTGTCGGGACTTGCCCGCCATACGCGTTTCATTTTCGGCGAGGATACGCCGCTTCTTCACCTACTCGTCGCCTCCGGCGCGCCGGCGCTGGCGCTCTACGGCAATGTGGACGATCCGGCGCCGATCGCGCCGCGCGGCGAGTCCCCGGTCATCCTGATGCATGCGACGACGCTGGCCCAGGTCACGCCGGACGAGGCGCTGGCCGCGATGCGTTTCGCCGGCGGCTTCAACGCGGCCCCGGCAGCGGCGTGAACCGCTTCGCACGCTTGCTAAATGTGATCATTTCACCATAGTGCGCGCCTCTTGGCGGATCGGGCGCGGATTTTGCCCGCTTGGGACTTGATCCCGCGCGCCGCCGGGACGATTACTATATTTCAGCTTGGGGCCACAAAGGAGACAAGGCCATAGCCCGTAGACCGCACCACGCGCAGCCGCCGAAGAAAGAAGGTCCGCGCACCAACCGGGATATCCGCGTACCGCGGGTGCTCCTGATCGACGAACATGGCGAGAAGCAAGGCATCATGCCTGTTGAAGCGGCGCTCGAAGCAGCGTCCGAAGCGGGACTCGATCTTGTCGAGGTCTCACCGAATGCCGATCCGCCCGTCTGCAAGATCGTCGATTACGGCAAGCTGAAATACCAGGAACAGAAAAAGAAGGCCGAGGCCAAGAAGAAGCAGAAGACCGTCGAGATCAAGGAGATCAAGATGCGTCCGAACATCGACGTGCATGACTACCAGGTGAAAACCAAGGCCATGACGCGTTTCTTCGAAGCCGGCGACAAGGTGAAGGTCACGCTCCGCTTCCGCGGCCGCGAAATGGCGCACCAGGACCGCGGCATGGATATCATGAACCGGGTCAAGGAAGACTTCGCCGAAGTGGCCAAGGTCGAATTCGAGCCGAAGATGGAAGGCCGTCTCATGGTCATGGTGATGGCGCCGCGCTGATCGCGCCGCCCGCCGACGAGACGAAGCGAAGAACGGCGCCCCCCCCGGGTGCCGTTTTTTCTTGCCCGCCGTCTGGGCCCGGAGGCGCGGCGCGCTGTCCTCTAGAGGCTCGCGATCACGCCCTGCAGCATCTCCCGGACTTCGTTCGCAATACGGCCCAGCGCCTCGTTCTCGATGGCGGACATGGAGGCGACCGGATCGACGGCCGAGACCGTGGACACGCCCGGCTCGTATTCCTGCACGATCACATTGCAGGGCAGCATGACGCCGATATTGGGCTCGGCCTCGAGCGCCTGGTGGGCGAGTTTCGGATTGCAGGCGCCGAGGATGCGATAGGGCCGGAAATCGACATCGATCTTCTGCTTGAGCGTGGTACTCACATCGATCTCGGTAAGGATGCCGAATCCGGCCTCGGCCAGGGCCTCGGTGACCTTCTCGATGGCAGCATCCATCGGCATGTCGAGCGTTTTGGTGAAGGTGTAGCTCATCGTCCATTTTCCCATGGCTGATTGCGTCACACCATGCGCCTGTCCGCGGTGCGGGGAAAGCCGCGGTTTGACGCAGGTCAGCCCGGCTTGACGGGGCCGGCGGCCTCCGCCTGCGCGAGGGGGGCAGCCGGTTCGACTTCTTCCACCGCATCCAGCTCGTCGGTATGAGCCAGTTGCGGGAAAAGCTTGAACCAGGCGGCTGCGGTGACCAGCGCCATGCCGCCGCCCAGCAGGACCGCGCCGATCGGGCCGAGGAAACGGGCGGCGACGCCGCTTTCGAACTCGCCCAGCTCGTTGGAGGCGGAGATGAAGATGAACTCGACCGAGGAGACCCGTCCGCGCATCGACATGGGCGTGGCCAGCTGGATGATGGACTGGCGGATGAAGACCGAGATCATGTCCGCTGCGCCCGTGACCGCCAGCGCGACCATGGACAGGATCAGCACGGTGGAGAGGGCGAAGCCGATCATCGCCACGCCGTAGACGGCGATGGCGCCGAGCATCCAGGCGCCGATCCTGCGCGTCAGCGGCCGCGTGGCGAGCAGGAAGGCGACCAGCGCCGCGCCGACGGCCGGCGCGGTCCGCAGCAGGCCGAGGCCGACCGTGTCCGTGTGCAGCACATCGCGGGCGAAGACCGGGAGCAGGGCGGTCACGCCGCCGAACAGCACGACGACCAGATCGAGCGAGATGGCGCCGAGCACCACCTTGTTGTCTCGCACATAGCGCAGCCCCTCGATCACCATGGCCCAGCCGCGCGTGCCGTGGAGTTTCTCATGGCCCGGCGTGCGCGCCGTGGCGATGGCGACCGTCGCCAGGACGAGCATGGCGGCGCTGACCAGATAGACCGTGGTCGGCCCGAGAATATAGAGCAGCCCGCCCAGGGCCGGACCACCGATGGCGGCGGCCTGGAAACCGAGCGAATTCCAGGCGATGGCCTGGCGCATGTCGGCGCGCGGCACGATGCGCGGGAGGAGCGCGCTCGCGGCCGCGGGCGAAAAGGCGTGGGTGACGCCGAGCAGGGCGGCGGCGGAAAACACGATCCAGAGCGTGACCGGGCCGGAATAGAAGGGACTGACCGCCAGCGCGATCGCGCACAGGACACGAATGAGATTGGTGACGATCAGGATCAGCTTGCGATCGAGACGGTCGGCGGCCTGCCCGCCCAGCAGGGAGAGAAAGAAGACCGGCGCGAACTGGGCCAGGCCGACAAAGCCCAGCATCAGGGCGGATTCCTCGATCGAGCGCGTCTCGCGGGCGACGTCATAGACCTGCCAGCCGATCGCAACCGCCTGCATCTGGCGGGCCGCGGACAGCAATTGCCGCATGGTCCAGTAGTGCCGGTAGGGCTGGATGCGGAAGATATCGAGCGAGGGGGTCAGCACGGCGAAGACTGATACACAGCGTCGCGGCATCCTCAAAGCGGCGCGATCTGCCGCAGTTTACCTCGGGTTCCGATCTTGGCATGCAGTAGGTCGGGTGGGGCAGGCTGGAGGCCGGCATGTTCGGGCGACGGATTTTCGGAGGCGGGCCGGCGCGGCATGCGCTGAACCTGCGCGCCGTGCGCGGCCTGATCCGCAGCCGCCTCTGGGCGCAGATCCTCATTGCCATGATGCTGGGCCTCACGGCAGGCGCGCTGCTGGCGCCGACGGCGGGGTCGCCCTTCGCCCTGGAAATGGAGATGGCTGAGCTCGCCGGCGCCTGGCTGCGCCTGCCGGGGTCGATCTTTCTCAATCTCATCCAGATGGTGGTGATCGGCCTGATCTCGACCTCGATCGTGCTGGGCATCACCGCCACCGGAGATGCCCGGATGCTGGGCCGGGCCGCGGGCCGGATCGTGCCCTATTTCCTCGTCACGACGACGATCGCCGTGGCGATCGGCGCCACATTGGCAACGCTGGTCGGGCCGGGGCATTTCGTCGATCCGTCCGCCTTTCTCGATACGGAATCGGCCGATGCCCTGGCGGCTTCGGTCGCCGAGATGAGCGGCAATGGCGCTGCGCCGGCCATGGCCGTGGAGGCCATTCCGGAAGAGGTCGCATCCATCATTCCCGCCAACCTGTCCTCGGCAGTGCTGTCGCGGAACATGTTCCAGATCGTGATCGCCGCCACGCTGGGCGGCGTTGCGCTGGCGACGCTGGGGGCGGAGAAGGCCAAGCCTCTGATCACGCTGATCCAGCTTGTCCAGGAAGTCTCGCTGGTCATCGTCGGCTGGGCCATGCGCCTTGCGCCGGTGGCGGTGTTCGGCCTGATCTGCGATTTCGTCATGCGCACGGGCCTGTCGGCGCTGCTCGGCCTGTCTGTCTATATCGGCTGCGTGCTGGGAGGGCTGGTCGTTCTGCTCGGCGTCTATCTCGTCATCGTGGCGGTGCTCGGCCGTCGTAATCCGCTGACCTTTCTCGGCCAGGTCGCCGACGCCCAGCTGCTGGCCTTCTCCACCTCGAGTTCCGCCGCCACCATGCCGCTCTCCCTGCGCATCGCCGAAGAGCGGCTGGATGTGCGGCCGGCCGTGACCCGTTTCATCATCCCGCTCGGCGCGACGGTGAACATGGACGGTACCGCGCTCTACCAGACCGTCGCGGCGGTCTTCATGATCCAGCTATTCCAGGTCGATCTGGACACCCTGTCCTTCATTGTGCTCGCCGTGACCGTGATCGGCGCCTCGATCGGCAGTCCGAGTACGCCGGGCGTGGGCATTGTCATTCTGGCCAGCGTGCTCGCCTCGGTCGGCATTCCCGCGGAAGGCGTCGCCATTCTGCTCGGCGTCGACCGGATTCTCGACATGTGCCGGACTTCGGTGAACGTCACCGGGGACCTCGTGGCCTGCACCGTCATGGATCGCTGGCTGCCCGCACCGTCCGGGGAATAGGGGCGGAGACGGGGATGACGTCTTATCTTTGCCGCATCCGTGCCGAATTCGCGGCTGCGGCGTTCAGTCCGGGTTCAGCAGGTTTGTTTTGAGATGCAAATCTATGGAAAGCATGTTGAAGTAAGGCCGGATCGGAGGCGAGACAACGCTGCCATCCGGATCCGGGGAGGCTCAATGCCAGGACAGGTCGTCACGCTCATCCTGCTCGCTGCGCTGATGGCGCCGGCTGCGATCGCACCGGCTGTCCTGGCGCAGGACGTCACAGCGCCGGCCACCTATGGCGAAGCCTATCTGTCGGCCGGCTTCACGCCGGACCCGCACCGGGTCCCGCTGACGGCGGGCGGCGATATCGACGCTGCGGCGAGCATTGGCGGCGGCTGTATCGGCCATATCGCCCGGGCGCCCGATTTCGACCTCTATTACAATGCCGGCACGCTGCCGCTGATCATCTCGGTCGGCTCGGGCGCGGATACGACGCTCGCGGTCAATGCGCCGGACGGCAGCTGGTACTGCGACGATGACGGCGGCGACGGGCTCAACCCGTCCGTCCGCTTCAGTCCGCCGCAGACCGGCGTCTACGACATCTGGGTCGGGACGGTTCTCGAGGCGCAGCCCGCGCCCGCCGTGCTGACCATTTCCGAACTGCACAGTCAGTAATCATCGCTTACGGGGGAGAGAGACCATGAAGTTTTCATACATGACCGGCAGCGCTATCGCGGCGCTCTGCCTGACCGCCACGACCGGCGCCGTCGCCGGCGCGCAGGACGTCAATGCGCCGCCTGCCTACGGTTCGATCGAGCTCGATGCGGGCTTCATGCCGGATCCGGCCTCCATCGGTATACGTGCCGGCGGTGCGATCTATGCCGGGACGGCGTCTGGGGGCTGCACGGGCTATATCACCCACCAGCCTTCCTACAATCTCGATTATTCGGCCGGCGAGTTCGATCTTTTCATTTCCGCCGCCTCCGATGCCGACGCGACCCTGGTCGTGAATGCGCCGGACGGCAGCTGGCACTGCAATGACGACGCTCCGGCGCAGGGGCTTAATCCGGGGGTCGAGTTCACCAATCCCCAGTCCGGCCGCTACAATATCTGGGTCGGCACATTCAGCTCCGGCGGCGGCTACGAGCCGGCCATGCTGCATATTTCCGAAGTCGGCTTCTCCGCCGAGAACATCTATTCGCGTGCGCCCGACGCCGATCTTCAGCCTGCGCACGGCACGCTCGATGTGAATTCCGGCTTCGCCGACGATCCGCGCATTCTTTCGGTCGAGGCCGGCGGCGATCTCGACGCAGAGCGGACCACACCCGGACATTGCTGGGGCTATGTCCAGGAAGCGCCGGACGTCTGGGTGAATTACGAGGCGGGCAATGCCTTCGACCTCTATCTCTCGATGGAAGCCGAAGCCGACACGACGCTCATCGTGCAGGGGCCGGACGGCAGCTGGCACTGTGATGACGACGAGGCCGGCGACTTCAATCCGGGCGTTCGCGTCGAAAATCCGGTTGCCGGACGCTATGCCGTCTGGGCGGGTCGCTTCTCGGCCGGTCCGGCCGCTCCGGCGTCGCTTTTCGTCTCCGAGCTCGGTTTTCTCGGCGATGTCGACGAACCGGCCGAGCTGGATTACAGCCTGCCCTCCGGCTACGGCTCGACCAGCCTGACCGCCGGTTTCACGCCCGATCCGTTCAACGTACCGGTCCAGGCCGGCGGCGATGTCGATGTCTGGGAAGCGGTCGGCCAGAACTGCCGCGGCTTCGCCACAACCGCGCCGAGCTATGACGTCACCTATGAGGCGGGCAGCTTCGATCTCTACATCTCGGCCAGTTCGATGGGCGACGCCACCCTGGTGGTGAACGCGCCGGACGGCAGCTGGTGGTGCGATGACGACAGTGCCGGCAGCCTCAATCCGGGCCTGCGTTTCGACGACCCCATGTCCGGCCGCTACGACATCTGGGTCGGCACCTATAGCGAGGGCGATACCGGCCCGGCGACCCTGCATATCTCCGAGCTCGGCTTCGGCGAGAATTTCACCGAGAACACGGTGCTCGACTGGTCGCTCGAGTCCAATTACGGCGGCATCGATCTGGCCGGCGGTTTCCAGCCGGATCCCTATCTGGTCGACCTGGCTGCGGGCGGTACGCTGGAGGCGCGCTATGCGGCCGATCAGAGCTGCCGCGGTTTCGTCACGGAAGCGCCGGACTTCGAGCTGACTTTCGAGCCCGGGACGCTGGACCTCTTCATTTCGGCGGTTTCGGACTCCGATACCACGCTGGTCATCAATGATCCCAGTGGCAACTGGGTCTGCGATGATGACAGCGCCGGCAGTCTCAATCCGGGTATCCGGTTCGAGAACCCGGTTGGCGGTGTGTACGACATCTGGGTCGGTACCTATCGCAATGGCCCGGTTGCGGACGCACAGCTGGCGATCTCGGAGCTCGGCTTCCACGAATAGGCGGTCGCGTACCGGACGGAAAAGGCGGCCTACGGGCCGCCTTTTTTATGCTTGAAGCGCACATCCGGTCTTTTCAGACGGACAATGTTATACTATATCGTCCGCAGGTTCCGATTGGACATGCAATGCGCTTACCCCGATTCAAATCCGGCCGTCATATCGCGCTCGACGCGACGGGTATTTCCCTGTCCGCGCTGTGCGTGCTGCACTGTCTGGCCTTTCCGGCCGCGGCCGTCGCCGCGCCCATGCTGGCGCCCGAGGTAAGCGAGCTGTTCGGCGTCGGACATGACTGGCATCTCGTCCTGCTGGTTCTCGCCGCACCGGTTTCGCTGCTGGCCCTGGGCTGGAGCGTGCGCACAACGCGCGGCGGCTGGCCGGTCCTGCTGGTCGGTCTGCTTGGCCTGGGGCTGATGGCTGTCGGGGCGAGCCATGTCTTCGACCGGACCATAGAGACCGTGCTGACGCTGAGCGGGGTAACCGTTCTGGCCGGCGCGCATTTCGCCAACTGGGTGCGCCGCGGCCGGGCCGGTCATGTGCATGCCCGCGATTGCGGTCTCTGCGAGCACAGCACAGGTCACTGATACGGACGGGAGGCGAGACTCCCATCCGGTCTTGCAATCCCCGGCTTTCCACGTATAAACCCCCGCTTCCAACACCAGCTTGCCGGGCCCGTTCGACATGCCCGCTGGCTGCAACATCCATCGGACCGCCTCAAAGCAGTCCTGCAGAGGAGATGAAAATGTCGAAGATGAAGACCAAGAGCGGCGCCAAGAAGCGCTTCAAGCTCACCGCCACGGGCAAGGTGAAGGCCGGTCAAGCCGGCAAGCGCCACGGCATGATCAAGCGGACCAACAAGCAGATCCGCAACAAGCGCGGGACGACCACCCTGTCGCCCCAGGACGCTACGATCGTCAAGAAGTACATCCCGAACGGCCTGTAAGGCCGCTGGCACCGAGTTAGGAGCACTATCATGTCTCGAGTTACGTCCGGACCGGCGACCGCAAAGCGCCACAAGAAAGTCATCAAGAAGGCGAAAGGCTATTACGGCCGCCGCAAGAACACCTTCCGCACCGCCGTCCAGGCTGTGGAGAAGGCCGGCCAGTACGCCTATCGCGACCGCCGCGCCAAGAAGCGCAATTTCCGCTCGCTGTGGATCCAGCGCATCAATGCCGGTGCCCGCGAGCACGGCCTGACCTATTCGGCCTTCATGAACGGTCTGACCAAGGCCGGCATCGAAGTCGACCGCAAGGTCCTCTCCGACATCGCCGCGCGCGAGCCGGAAGCGTTCAAGGCCCTGGTCGACCAGGCGCGCGCCGCGCTGGCCTAGAGCCGAACGCAGAACAAGTTTGGAAGAGGCCCGCAGCGCACCGCTGACGGGCCTTTTTCTTGTCTCCATGCACGGCATCTTCCTTGCGGTGTCGACACTGCAGAATCCAGCCGCTAAACCGACCTCGACCGTGAGGGACGATATTCATGACCGACACATCCAATCTCGACGCGCTCGAAGCCGAGGTGCGCAGCCAGATCGACACCGCGGGCGACGAAGCCGCGCTGGACGCGGTGCGGGTTGCCGCACTGGGCAAGAAGGGCTCCGTCTCGCTGATGATGCGCGAGCTGGGCAGGATGAGCCCGGAAGAGCGCCAGGTGATGGGCCCGGCCCTCAACGGGCTGAAGACCCGGCTCAACGACGCCATCGAGGCGCGCAAGGCCGATCTGGAAGCCGCAGCGCTCGATGCGGCGCTGGCGTCGGAAGTGGTCGACGTTACCCTGCCGGTGCGTCCCGAGGCGAAGGGTTCGCTGCACCCGATCACCCAGGTGATGGAAGAGCTCGCCGTGATTTTCGCCGATATGGGCTTTGCCGTCGCGGAAGGGCCGGACGTGGAAGACGACTTCCACAATTTCACCGCCCTCAACTTCCCCGAAGGCCACCCCGCGCGCGACACGCAGGACACCTTCTTCATGAAGCCGGACGCCGAAGGCCTGCGCAAGGTCCTGCGCACGCACACCTCGCCGGTCCAGATCCGCACCATGCTGAAGGGCGAGACCCCGATCCGCATCATCGCGCCGGGCCGCGTCTATCGCTGCGACTGGGACCAGACCCACACGCCCATGTTTCACCAGGTCGAGGGCCTGGTGATCGACAGGGAAACCCATATGGGTCACCTCAAGGGCGTGCTGCTGGACTTCATCGCCGCCTTCTTCGAGACCGACCAGGTCGAGGCGCAATTCCGTCCGCACCACTTCCCCTTCACCGAGCCGAGCGCCGAGATGGACGTGCGCTATGAGCGGGTCGGCGATGCGGTGAAGGTCGGCTCCGGCGACAAGTGGATGGAAATCCTCGGCTGCGGCATGGTCCACCCGAACGTGATCCGCAATTGCGGTCTCGATCCGGACGAATACCAGGGCTTCGCCTTCGGCATGGGCGTGGACCGCCTCGCCATGCTCAAATACGGCGCCCCGGACCTGCGCGACTTCTTCAATTCCGACGTCCGCTGGCTGGCCCATTACGGCTTCAGCCCGCTGTTGCAGGCGAACCTCGCGACGGGGCTGAGCTGAGTCCGACATGTGGCGCTGGCTGACAAATAACCATCAGACCCTGACCGGGATCGGTGCGATGCTTGTGGGTATCGCGGCGCTGTTCGTGGCCTGGGACCAGGGCCGGGTGATGCGCGCGCAGCAGCATGGCGCGGTGGTACCGGTCATCCAGCTGGACGGCTTCATTACATCCACGCTCGAACAGCGTGAAATGGGTCTGCGCATCCAGAATAATGGCGTCGGACCGGCCATGATCGGGACGGTGGAGCTCCTGCGCGACGGTGAGCCGACGACTGATTTCGATCCGCTGCTGCTCCGTATGCCTGCCGGTTTCGACCGGTCCTGGTCGAGTGTCACCGGCCGGGCGCTGGCACCGAATGGCGTGGTCGAGCCGGTCGTTTTCCGCTGGGATCGCGACGCGCTGGACCAGCAGGGTCTGGATGACGTGCTGGCTGAATGGTCCCGCTGGGATATGCGTCTTTGCTATTGCTCGGTCTTCGACCGGTGCTGGGTGGCGACGGCATCGAATGCGCGACGGATTCCGGTGCGCCAGTGCACGGGCCCGACGGACGACATTTTTGAGATTTTCGGCAATGCGGAGACGCCCGACTCCGCTCGCCCGCAAGAAACCCTTGAAGACGGCAGGGACCAACCATGAAATTCCCGCTTTCCTGGCTGAAATATCACCTCGAGACCGAGGCCACGCTCGACGAGATCGCCGAGGCGATGACCATGGCCGGTCTCGAGATCGAGGATATCGACAATCCGCTGGAGAAATTTGCGGATTTCACGGTCTGCCATGTCACGGCGGCAGAAAAGCACCCGGATGCGGACAAGCTGAAAGTCTGCACGGTCGAGACCAAGGACGGCACCAAGACCATCGTCTGCGGCGCGCCCAATGCGCATGCCGGCATGTATGCCATCTACGCCCCGCTGGGGACGTATATTCCCGGCCTCGACTTCGCGCTCGACAAGAAGCCGCGCAAGATCCGCGGCGTGGAGAGCCACGGCATGATGTGCTCGGCCAGGGAGCTCGAGCTCGGCGAGGATCATGACGGCATTATCGACCTGCCCGAACCCTTCGAAGTCGGTACGCCGGCCGTCGTGGCGCTGGGCCAGGACGATCCGGTAATCGATTTCGAGGTGACGCCGAACCGTCCCGACTGGCTGGGCGTGCGCGGCATTGCCCGCGATCTCGCCGCCACCGGCATCGGGACGCTCAAATCCCATGAAATCGAGGCCATCCCCGGCAAGTTTCCGTGCCCGGTCACGGTCGAGCTGAACTGGCCGGAAGCCTGCCCGGTCTTCGCCGGCCGCGTCATCCGCGGCGTGAAGAATGTCGAAAGCCCGGCCTGGCTGAAAAAGGCGCTGACATCGATCGGCCTGCGTCCGATCAACTTCCTCGCCGATATCACCAATATGATCTCCTATGATCGCTGCCGTCCGCTGCACGTCTACGACCTGTCCAGATTGCAGGGCATCGTCCGCGCCCGCCGCGGCAAGGGCGAGGCGGACACTTTCGAGGCGCTGGACAATAAGGACTACGTGCCGGGCGAAGATCAGTGCGTCATCGCCGACGATGCCCGCTGCCTCGGTTTCGGCGGCATTATGGGCGGTACTTATTCCGGCGTGACCGAAGAGACGACGGACGTCTTCCTGGAAAGCGCCTGGTTCGATCCGCTGATCACCCGCGCCACCGCCAAGGCGACCGGTATCGACAGCGATGCGAAATACCGTTTCGAGCGCGGCGTCGATCCGGCCTCGGTCGTGGCTGGTATCGAGCAGGCGACCGAGCTGGTGCTGCGCTATTGCGGCGGCGAAGCCTCCGAGGTGATGGTCGCGGGTGAAATTCCGGCTGCGCCGGCCCCGATCGAGTTCCCGCTGTCCGAAGTGAAGCGCCTGACCGGTCTCGACCTGCCACGCGCGGAGGTCGTCCGCATTCTGGAAACGCTCGGCTTCGAGCCGAAGGGCGAGGGCGATGTGCTCACCGTCGGCGTGCCGAGCTGGCGCATGGACTGCACGCAGAAGGCCGACCTCGTCGAGGAAGTCGCGCGCATTCACGGCTATGACAAGCTGGATGCGGTCTCGCTCTCGCGTCCGCCGGTGCGCCGCGAGGCACCGGCCACGCCGATGCAGCTGCGCGCGCGTTATGCCCGCCGCGCCCTGGCCGGGCGGGGCTATTCGGAAGCCGTGACCTGGTCCTTCTGCGAGAAGAGCCAGGCGGCACTGTTCGGGGGCCATGGCGAAGGCCTCGAACTGGACAATCCGATTTCCTCCGAGCTGGACGTGATGCGACCGACGGCGCTGATCCATCTTCTCACCGCGCTTCAGGCCAATGCCGATCGCGGCCAGGAGGGCGCCTGCCTGTTCGAAGTCGGCCCGGTCTATGTCGACGACACGCCGAAGGGCCAGCGCCTGGTCGCGACCGGCGTTCGCCGCGTCGAGGCGGGCCGTCACTGGGCCGGCACGCGCCAGCCGGACGTGTTCGACGCCAAGGCCGACGCCATGGCGGCGCTCGAGGCCGCCGGCGCGCCGGTTGCCTCGCTGCAGGTGGCGCCGGAAGCGCGCGACTGGTGGCATCCGGGCCGCTCCGGCGTGATGCGCCTGGGGCCGAAGAACGTCCTGGCCGAGTTCGGCGAGATTCATCCGCGCATTCTCAAGGCGCTCGATATCGACGGCCGCGTCCTGGCCTTCGAGATCGTGCTCGACAAAATCCCGCAACCCAAGAAGGGCTCCGGCCTGAAGGCGCGCTCCCAGCTGGACCGTGCCGACCTGACGCCGGTGCGCCGCGACTTCGCCTTCCTGGTCGACAGGACCGTAGCGGCGGACGCTCTGGTGCGGGCCGCGAAAGGTGCGGACAAGCAGTTGGTTACGGATGTGAGCGTGTTCGACGTCTATGACGGCAAGGGCGTGCCCGACGGGCAGGTCTCGCTGGCACTGGAGGTCACGCTCCAGCCGCGCCAGAAGACGCTCACCGAGAAGGATATCGAGGCTGTCGCGGCCGCGATCGTCAACAAGGTGACCAAGGCGACCGGCGGTACGCTGCGGGGCTAGCGCGATGGGCGGCGGCAACGGGCTCCGTATCCCGCCGCCGGCCGGGCGCGAGGGCTTCGTCCTCGATGCACTCATGGCCGACCCGGTCGCGGTCGAAGTCCTGCGCCGTGCGCAAGGCATGGGGCTGCCGGATCATGCGCTGATGGCCGGTGCCGTCTACAAGGCGGTCTGGAATGCCATGACCGGCCGTTCGCCGGGCCATGGCGTCAATGATTACGACCTCGCCTATTTCGACCCGTCGGATCTCAGCTATGAGGCCGAGGACCGGGTGATCCGGGCGGCGCGGCCGGTCTTCGCCGATCTGCCGGTGCCGGTCGAGGTGTGCAACCAGGCTCGCGTGCACATCTGGTTCAACGAGAAATACGGGACCGACCGGGCGCCCCTGCGCGATACGGAAGATGCCTTGCGCCACTTCGCCTCCCGGGTCCATTCGGTCGCGGTGCGACTGGATGAGCGGGGGCGTCCGGAGCTTCTGGCGCCGTTCGGGCTTGAGGCGCTTTTCAGCGGCGAAGTGAGGCCGGTTCCGGGCCTGTCCGGGCGGGAGGGCTGGGCCGAAAAATGCCGGTCGCAGGCGAAAATCTGGCCGGAACTGCGCTTTGTCGCCGACACCGATCCCGTGTAGGGCGTATTAAATTCGCGTTATGCGAGAAAACTGTGTCTCCAGGACAACTTGTTGGAGAATAATGGGTTTTCCACCCCAAGTTGACGATTTTTTTCCAGAAACCCGCCCCGGGCGTATGGCCTGCACCGGTTCCGGACGCTAGTATGGTTAACGAGTAGTAAATCGCAACTCGCAGCCAATCGCATGCGGAAGGGGGATCGTCCGGACATGCTCGAACGCGTGACAGCCCTGCTGGCGCAAGCCGCCGCGACCCTCCTCGTGCTGGTGGGTCTGGTTGCGGTGCTGGGCTATTCCCACTCGCGTGCCTATCAGGCGGGTTATTGCGCCGGGCGCTACTGTCCCGAAGAGCAGACGAGCTGGTGGCCCTTCGGCGGCGGCAATTCGCCTGCACCTGCGAACGCGGCCTCGAATACCGGCGGCGCAGTCAATAATCCGGTCAATCCGGTGACGATGAACAATTCCGGCTGGACCGATTACCGCAATCCGGATCCGGCGCCGAATACCGGCGGGAATAGCGGCTATGGCGCGAATTACGGCTATCAGAACAGCTATCAGAACACGCCCTATCAGGGCGGTTCGGGCAGTTTCCCGAGCGTCGGTCTTCCGGTGACGGGCGGCATTGCCGGTCCCGGCGCGACGGTGCGGCCCGGCGGTTCGGGCACCATCCCCTTCTTCCGCACCGATCCCGGCGAGCGGATCTGCGAGAGCAACAGCTACAGTGTCGACGAATCCGCCGAGGCGCGGTGCTGGCTACGCATCGGCGACGCCTATCAGGCGATCGGCCGCATCGATGACGCCCGCGATGCCTGGGACCGTTCGCTCACGGTCGGCTCGCATGCCGGCGGCGCGCAGGCGGCGCTGGTCGCGCATCAGCGTCTGCAGGCCGCCGTGCTCGAACGCTCCTGCCCGACCACGACGCGGTCGCTGGCCCGCATCGCCTATGGCTTCAGCCAGACCGAGGATGACGGCGATATCATCGATCTCGACCTGCGCCAGCGGGCGCTGTCGGCGCTCGGCTATTATTCCGGCGATGTGGACGGCACCTACGGTCCGATGACCCGCCGCTCAGTGCGCGATTTCCAGGGCGATATGGGCTTCGACCAGACCGGCGCCCTGACGCCGTCCGAAACGGTCACGCTGATCTGCCATGCCGCCCTGACCGCCCGCGACAGTCACGCCCAGAACCTGCTCGGCATCATGTTCGCGACCGGGCTCGGCCTGGAGCAGAATATCGATACGGCGCTTGAATGGCTCGAGACGGCCGCCGATCGCGGCCATGGCGGCGCCAATTTCAATCTCGCCCTGATCTACGGCACCGGTACGGTGCAGGGCAGCTATCGCATGTGCGGCCTTGTCGAGAGCCCGGAGCGGGCGGACAGCTATCTGCGCCGTGCGGCGGATCTGGGCCATGAGCGCGCCCAGCGCCTGCGCGATTATGCCGGACGGCGGGGAACGCCCGCCGATCGCTGGTCGCGCATATCCAGCCAGCTGCTGGAGGAGGCCGAGGCCAATGGCGACCGCTTCTATCTCGCCTGGCAGAGACGGGTGGACGAAGTGCGCCGCCAATATGGCGAGGAACTGGAACAGCCGGGTTGTTACCAGGCCGCGTTCGACGACACGGACACGGCCCTGGCCGGCATCACGTCTGGTGCCGGGACGTCCGGCGCGACCGCGGAAGGGGCGGGGCAATGAGTGGGTACAAGAGAAGGAAATCGGCCATGAACAAGGCGGTGATCGTCCTGACGACGGCTATGGCTGTGACAGCCTGTGCAACGGATTCGCCACCGCCTCCGGTCGGTCCGCCACCGCCGCCTCCGCCCATGATGCGCGACACCGTCACCCCGGCGCACGATATGTGCGAGGTCGACACCCTGGCCGGCCAGCGCCTGGACATGCTCGCGGAGATTCACGGCTATCGGGAGGCGATCGGCGCCAATTCCGGCCGGTCCAGCGTTGCGGACACGGAGACGCAGGAACTCATTCTCGCCTTCGAGACCGATCTGGACGCGTCCTACCGATTCGCCACCGCCTCCTGCCGCACCTATAACCGGTGCCTCGAGGAAAACAGTTTCGACGAAAGCCTGTGTCAGGATTCCGCCGCGCTCTGGCACGACGGACAGGATCGTTTCCACGATCTCTCCGAGCGCCTCGCCCTCGTTCGCGAGCGCATCGCGTCGGATTGCCATGACTGCCGCAGCACGGCGTCCCACCCGGACCCGGACCGCCGCCATCATCATGACGATGACGGCGATGGCAGCCTGATGGGATCGGTCTTCTCGACGGGGCCGAACTAATTCAGACGACTACTCCGAGGCGGTTGCGGCCGCCTCGGCCATATGGCGGCGCTCGGCGAGCGCCTTGCCGAAAATCTGCACGGCCGAGCTGACGAAGAGACCCGCCATAAGAGCGGCAGTGATCACGTCCGGCCAGTGCGTGCCCCACCAGGCGACGAGGCCGGCCGAGACCAGGACGGCGATATTGCCGATCGCGTCATTGCGCGAGCACAGCCAGACCGAGCGGACATTTGAGTCTCCGTCGCGCCAGCGCATGAGGATGACCACGCTGGCCAGATTCGCCACCAGCGCCATGACGGCGATGCCGCCCATCAGCCCGGCTTCCGGCACGGTCGCGAAAAAGGCGCGGTAGAGGGCAAGGCCGAGAATGAGCACGCCCATGACCAGCAGGCTCGTCGCCTTGATCATCGCCGCATTGGCGCGCCAGTGCAGCGGTTTGCCGATCACGAAGAGCGACATGCCGTAAGTCGCGGCATCGGCGGCGAAATCGAGCGCATCGGCCTTGAGCGCCTGGGAGTGGGCGGCGGCGCCGGCGATCATCTCGACGAAGAACATGCCCGCATTGATGGCGATGACGGCCCAGAGCGCACGCCGGAAAGCGATGCTGCTCCCGTCGAAGCCATGATCATTTCCGCAACATCCCGACACGTGATTCTCCTTGATCGTGCGTTCGAAAAGGAGCCTAATTCCTATAGCGACTAGAGGTTCAAGCGGAAAATGTCAGATCTTTCCATCGGCAGGCTGTCGAAGCTGAGCGGGGTGAAAATCCCCACCATCCGCTATTACGAAAGCATCGGCATGCTCGCCGAACCGCCCCGTTCGCCGGGCGGACAGCGTCGCTATGACGACAATCATCTGGAACAATTGCGCTTCATCCGCCATGGCCGCGATCTCGGCTTCGGCCTCGACGCTCTGCGCGCCCTGCAGCAGCTGTCCGACACGCCCAACCAGTCCTGCGAAGCCGCCGATGCCATAGCCCGCGCCCAGCTCACCGAAGTTCGTCATCGCATCGCCGGGCTCAAGGCCGTGGAAGCCGAACTCGCCCGCATGGTGGAACGCTGCTCACACGGCGTGGTCGACGAATGCCGGGTGATCCACACCCTGTCCGACCATGGGTTGTGCGAGAGCGATCACGGCAAGGCGGGGGCGTGAGTGAAAAAGCGAAGCAGATTGACGTAGTTCTGCTCCCGGCAAATGGTGTGTATCCGTCTTCTTCGTGTCCCGATTGTTCTCTGAATGGCTGTGTCGATGCCTGTGTCTGATCCAAATCCGATCCGAATTGAAGTTGGGTTCCATACAAACCAAGAAAACGTGAATGAATTCAGAAAATTAGTAGAAATTGAACCGTCGAGGGTATGGGAGAAGCAAAGTGATAGGGCTTTTTCGACGTGGAAGTGGTCAGTGTCAGCGACTGACGAAACGGATGATTCAATAGATTCGGCGATCGCCCAATTTCAGGACGTCGTGGGTTTAATTGCGTCAAACGCGAGGGCGTACCTGGAGAGTCACGCAACTTCTGTATTTGTGATTATTAGGGTGGAGGGCAACGATGAGTTATATGCTTCTCTAACCTTTTCCTCGGAATTGATAGAGGCGGCTGCAAAAATTAAGGCTAGTGTGTCTTTTGTAGTGTGCTGATGGAGCAAAGCTAAGCGCGCACCCCGGTTTTGATCCCATAAAACGGGGGCAACATAAAACGGGGACATGTACCGCATAAAACGGGGACATGTACCGGTACTGAGGCAATCCTGACCCGACCGCCTCAGGTCCGGCCCATCCGGTTTTTCCAGTAGCCGACATCCTCGGCGTATTTGCCGACGATCTCTCCGAGCACGTTTTCCAGCAGCAGGCTGTCGAAACCGATCCATTCGTCCTGGTTGATCTCGTCGATGCTCATCATCGAGCGGCGCAGGAAGATGGCGTAGATGACCAGCAGGCTGATGAAGAGGATGACGAAGATCACGCCGAGATCGGCCAGCCGCGCGCCGGCATCGAAGCCGGTCAGCTCGGTCAGGGCCACGTTGAGCCCGGCCATCACCGCCAGGAAGAGCAGGGGTACGAAGACCAGGTAGTAGCCGGAATTGCGCAGCATCTGGAACATGATGTTCCGCACGAAGCTCTCGATGAAGAAGATGCGCAGGGCGATCCAGAGCACGTTGGTGTGCCATTGCCGCGCCGAATGGGCGAACTTGCTGGCATCGGTTTCCTGACCGACCGTGACCGACTTCGCCTGTCCCGCTGCGGTGCGGAAATGGTCGTTCAGACGGGCCAGATAGCGGGTCACGAAATTGGTCAGCTCGCGGAAGTTATTCCGCTGATACGGCACGTATTCGACGAAATAGATCAGCCACATCAGGAAGGCGGCGCCCAGCGTCGAGACGGCACCGAAAAAGGCCTGGTTGATGTCCGCCGCGCCCATGGTCAGCGGTCCGAGCCGCAGCCCGTCCGACAGGCCCAGCATGCCGTGGATCTCCAGTATGCTGCCGTCATTATAGAGCAGGTTGATGACCAGCACGGTCGCGATGATGGTCGAGAAGACGACGGTCAGCTTGCGTACATTCGCATTGATGATGCGGCGCATCTCGTTGAGCAGGTAGAGCGCACCGTGATCGACGGGGAAATAGCTGGCTATGACCGCGCCTTCCTCGTCCTCGTAGAGATTTTGCGGATTGGCGGAGATTTTCACCCGCCCGTTCAGGAAATCCGAGCCCTGCTTGTAATAATCCTCGGCGACTTCTTGCGTCAGTTCGCTGGGGACCTGGATATAACCCACCTTCACGGCCAGCCAGTGAAACAGCAGGCCGGACCGGTTCATGTGGCTGCGTTCGTGCTCGAAGCCGGAGCCCAGCACCGTCTCGGTCTCGGTCCTGTGACGCGTCGCACGCGACAGGGCCGCCCAGGCGCTCGGTCCCATATGAGCCGGGCGTACGGTACCCGGACTGGCGCGGGTCACGGCTTTCAGGCCGAATACTCGGCCGAGCGGTTTGAGGATGGGGCCGAAGAGACGCCCGAGCATCTGCAGCGGTATCTGCCGGGCCAGCAGCAGAACGAACAGTGCGCCGATGCTGACGAGTAGAATGATACCGCTCATGAAATCCCCCAGACACGGCGCCGGGCGCCGTTACTACCAACGCAAGAAGTATGGCATTTTCACGCGCATGCGTGGAAGGGGGAAGGTGGTTAATTGCGTCCCGTGAGGCAGGCTAAACGCCGTCGAAAGCGGGATGATAGTGCGCAACTGCAGGAGCGGGGAGCGAGGTTGTCTTACCTTGCAGTCCCTGGACCTGGAAGGCGTCGCCGGTCTTGCCCTCCGGATCGGCGGACCAGGTCCAGTCCGACCGGGCCGCCGGCTCGAAGCCGAAGCGGCCGTAATACGCCGGTTCGCCGAGCACGACGCAGAAGGGGGCACCGAGCGTTCTTACAAAATCGAGCCCGGCCTCGACGACAGCCTGGCCGATACCCTGACGCTGCCGGCCGGGCAGGACCGCAACCGGGGCGAGGCCGAGCCCGTAGAGCGGTTCGCTGCCTGCGATCTCGGCTTCGACCGGTGAAAACAGGGCCGTGGCGACGATCTGGCCATGGTCTTCCGCGACCAGTTCGAGCGTATCCGCCTCGGCAGCACGAAGCGCGGCGACGAGCCGCGCTTCGCTGGCCGTGGGAAAGGCGGATTTGAGGACCGCGTCTATGCCCGGATAATCATCCGGTTCGGCGGGCCTGACCTGCATCAGAAGGGCAGCCAGGCGCGGCGGCGCGAATAGGCCAGATAGCCGATATTGGCACCGGCGCGGAAGCCGACGCCGGATCGGATCGGCGCCAGGGTTATGTCGTCGGCGCGCTGATAGTTCACGCCCATCCCGGCCACGAAATAGGCGGAGCCCTCAACGCCCGGGAATCGCTGATAGAGGCGATCGACATCGTCGAGATTGTAGACCAGCACGAAGACCCGGCTGGCATTGCCGCCGGCATCGAAGCCGACGGACGGGCCGCGCCAGTAGACCTTGTGCCGTCCGCCGTCCTTCAGGGTGAGATAGCCTTCGCCATAGCGCAGGCCCACGCCGATCGCACCGGCGACTTCCTCGCCGGCGACATAGCCGACCGGACGTCCCAGATCGTCGAAGACGCGCTCGAGGACGCTGGCCGCAGCCTCGGCGGTGACGCCGAAAAAGTCGGATACGGCATCCACCATCTCGTCCTGGGAATAGGTGTCGACGGGTTCGGAGTACTCGCTGGGCTGGCCGTAATCGGTTTCCTGTGCGAGGCCGGGTGCGGCGATCCCGCCCGGCATGGCCAGGCCGAGTGCCAGCGTGGCACAGAGCGTAAAGAGGGGACGCATGGCAAGTCTCCTTCGAATGGCTTCAACGGCCGTGATGACGAACAAATAAGGCGACAGAGGGACGAAACGGTTATCGCTTCCTTAAGATGCCGTGACGAGGCTCGCACGCAAAGGCATTTCCGGGCCGGATTTCGCGACCCAGGATCAAGGGGGGCTTAATGGGGACGGTAAAATCGAGCGATATCATCGTGATCGGTGCGGGACTGTCCGGCCTGCGCGCGGCGCAGCTTCTGGCCGGGCGCCATGACGTCGTCGTGCTGGAAGCGCGCGACCGGGTCGGCGGACGGGCGATGGCGCACGGTTTCGACAATGGCGATACGGTCGATGTCGGCGGCCAGTGGGTCGGTCCGGGCCAGGACAGGCTCTATGCGCTGATCGAGGCGCTGGGGATGGAGACCTATCCGCTCTGGGATACCGGCGACCGCTTGATCCACAACCGAAACAAGCTGGGCCGCTATACCGGCACGATCCCCGGGCTCGCTCCGCACATTCTGCTCAATGTGCATCTGATGATGAGCCGGTTCGACGCCATGGCCGCGCAGATCGATCCTGCCGCCCCCTGGTCCCACCCGAAGGCCGGGCTCTGGGACCGGATGACGGTGGCGGAATGGATGCGCAAACAGTCCTTCTCCTCGCGCGCCTTCGACATTTTCGCCGTCGGGATCGGGGCGGTGTTCGCGGCCGAGCCGCATGAGGTCTCCCTCTTGCACGCGCTTTTCTACGCCCGCGCCGGAACCTCTCTGGACAATCTCGTCTCGACGACGGGCGGGGCGCAGCAGGACCGGGTACACGGCAATATGGCCGGTATCGCAGACCGTCTCGCCGCCGGGCTTGGCGACCGCGTCCGTCTGTCCGAGCCCGTAAAGCAGATCGCCTGGGGCGATGACGGCGTTGCCGTCACCACACAGGCTGGGCGCTACGCGGCCCGCCGCGCCATCCTCGCCCTGCCGCCCAACCAGGCCATGCGCATCGACTTCGATCCGGTCCTTCCGGCCGGGCGCGCGGGACTCTGGCTGCGCATGCCGCCGGGGGCCTGCATCAAATGCGTCGCGCAATACGAAACGCCCTTCTGGCGCGAGGAGGGGCTGGCCGGACAGGCTGTCGGGCCGGACCTCGAGGTCCGGGTCACCTTCGACAATACCGAAGCGGGCAAATCGGCAGGTCAGCTGCTCGGCTTCATCGAAGGCGATCATGCGCGCAAATGGTCGGCCCGGCCGACGGAAGAGCGCAAGGCCGCCGTGCTCGACGCGTTTGCGGCCTATTTCGGAGAGGCGGCGCGCCAGCCCATCGATTATGTCGATCAGGACTGGACCGCCGAACAATACTCGCGCGGCTGCTATGCTGCCCTGATGGGGCCGGGCGTCTGGACGACATACGGACATGATCTGCGCGAACCGCTGGGGCCGATACATATGGCCGGCACGGAGACGGCGCAGCATTATTTCGGCTATTTCGAAGGCGCCCTAGAGGCGGCCGAACGGGCCGTCCGCGAGGTCGACGCTGCCCTGGAGACAGGCTGATGTGCGATACGCTCGCCATAAAGCGGCCGGACGGGATCTGGCTGGCGAAGAATTCCGACCGGGAAGCCGCCGAGCCGCAACTGGTCGAGCGCCATGCCGCCGTGTGCGGCGATAGCGAGTCCCGGCTGGCCTGCACCCATATCGAGATCGAGCAGGTCCCGGACCGCCATGCCGTCATTATTTCCCGTCCGTCCTGGATGTGGGGCGCGGAAATGGGCGTCAACGAGCACGGCGTCGCCATCGGCAATGAGGCGATCTTCTCGAACCGCGTGATGAAAAAGGGCAAGGCCCTGCTCGGCATGGACCTCCTGCGGCTCGGCCTGGAGCGCGGCGCCACGGCCCAGGAAGCGGCCGGCGTCATCATCCGGCTGCTCGAACAGTACGGGCAGGGCGGTCCGGCGGGGTATCGCAACAAGTCGTTCCGTTACGACAATTCCTTCCTGATCGCCGATCCGTCTCAGGCGCTGGTACTGGAGACCTGCGGTCGCGACTGGGTGATCAAGATGGTGCGGGACCACTGGTCGATCTCGAACACCTATACCGTCGGGTCCGATATCGCGATGAAGTCGGAGCAGGCACCGTCCAATGGCTTCGCCGAGGGATGCGAGACCTGGCTCCTGCCGCGCTTCGGTCATGCCGGCGAGCGGCTGGCCTGTTCGCGGGCGGCTCTGGATGCGCTGCGCGGCGAGGCCGTGAGCTTCGAGGCGATCGCCGCCATCCTGCGCACGCACGATCGCGGAGACGGGTTCAGCCGGGGCTCCAATCGCGATCTCTGCATGCATGCGGGCGGGCCTTTCCGGCCCAGTCACTCGACTGCGTCCATGATGGTCAAGCTGGTGCCGGGCGAAGCGCCGCGCCTTCTCATGACCGGGAGCAAGACGCCCTGCATCTCGCTGTTCCGGCCAGTCGCGTTCGAGGGTGGTTTTTCCGTCCTCGATCCGCAGGTGTGGCCACGCTCTGCCGAGCGGCACGAGGCGATGGCCCGCGACCGGGAGGCGCGCGAGACGCTGCAGGCGCGCCTGGCCGTGGCCGAGGGGCGGATATTCCCGCTGGTCGAGGCCGGCGAAGCCGGAACGGCCGAGGCTTTCGTTCAAGCCTGGGACGAGCACGACCTGGCCGTGACGGACGCGGACTAGCGCGTCAGCGGCAGGACCGAGATCGACGCACCGGTCAGGTCGCCGTCGATGACGGCGCCGTCCTCGGTGACGAGAATATTGGCGCCGTCCGATCCGAGATCCCAGAGATTGCCCCGCAGGAAGGCGGTCGCTCCGAAGCGGGCACCGCTGTCAGGCATGCGCCCGGCCAGGGCGTGGGTCATCCAGGCTTCGCCTTCGGTGACGTCTTCGGCGGCCTCCGGCGCGACATCCTCCGGCCAGCCGGTCGTATAACCGTGCCAGGCCTCGTTCCAGATGTCCGAGGGCTGAAGGAAAGCGGGAACCGCGACGATCTCCGCACCGCCGCTTGCGAGGCTGGCATAGAGTTCCGGGTGCCAGCTGTCGGCGCAGATCAGCACGCCCAGACGTCCGGCGGGCGTCTCGAAAACGGGCAGGTTTTCGGCCGGCCAGCTGGCCGTGAAACCGGCCTCGGACGGGATGGGATTGGTCTTGCGGACCAGGGCGGGCGCGATCGTGCCGTCCGGATTGAATACCGCAGTCGTATTGTAGAGCGGACCCTGTCGAAGCCGGAGCGCTCCGTTCTCGATCGCCGGATCGGGCAGGACGATCGATCCGGCCACGACAGTCACGCCGTATTCCTCCGCCAGGCCTCCGAAGACGGTCTGGTAGTCGCGGGCCATGCGGGGCGCTCGCATGCGGAAGATCGCCGCTTCCACGCGGTCGGTTTCGTCCGAATTGATAAGGGCGCCGAGAAAGGGTAGCGGGCTGGCGATCAGCAGCGGCGCCATGGCGCCGGCCGTCGTCCCGGCCCCGAAGCTCGCGGCCGGAGCTCCGGAGGCGACCAGCCAGGTCCCGGCATGTTCGGGAAATACGACGATGCTGCCTTCCGTCAGTGCGCCGCCGTCGCGTGCGGCATCGAGATAGGCAGCAAGGCGCTCGCGCAGGTGCGCGGCGCTCTGGTAGTGGCCCTGTTCCAGCCATGGCTGGACGGCGACCAGATTGGGTTCGTCGCCATGGGCCTGCGGCAGGGTGGACAGATGGAGGTCCGTTTCCACGGGGCTATTGGCCGGCGTGCGGTAAATGCCCCAGAGCCCACCCAGGCAAAGCGCGACGAAGAGACACAGCAAGAGCATGCGCATGGCGGAACCGTCCTTGAACCCGTTGAGATCACCGCAGGATTGGCGTTTCGCGCGTCGCGATCAAGTCGCCATGGCTCTCGTCAGGTCCCCGGCTGCCGCAATATGGTGAATTCTTCATTTTGGCGAAGACCGGCCATTGGCTAGTGTGCAGGCAGTTTTTCCCTGGGGAGCGATTGAAATGCGCAAACTTATGATGATCTCCGCGAGCGCGGCCGCGATCTTTGCCGCGGCCTGCACGCCGGAGGCCACCGAGTCGACCGAAGCCGACAACGCCGAACAGCACGACACCATGACCGATGCGGCGGCGATCGAGAACCCGCTGCTGGCCGAATGGACGGGCCCTTATGGCGGCACGCCGGACTTCGACACGGCCAGCCTGGACGATCTGCGTCCGGCTCTGGAAGCCGCGATGGAGATGAACCTCGCCGAGATCGAGGCGATCGCGAACAATCCGGAAGCGCCGACCTTCGAGAATACAATCGTCGAGATGGAACGGGCCGGCGACGAGCTGGGCCGCGTCTTCAGCTATTGGGGTATCTGGTCGTCCAACATGTCGACTCCGGAATTCCGGTCCATCCAGGCCGAGATGGCGCCGCAGCTCTCCGCCTTCTTCTCGCAGATCACCCAGAACCAGGACCTCTTCGCCCGCGTCCGCGCGGTCTATGAAGGCGAGGAAATGGCCTCCCTGCGTCCGGACCAGCAGCGTCTCGTCCAGCTGACCTATGACGGTTTCGCCCGCAATGGCGCGACGCTGGAAGGCGTGGCCGCCGAGCGCTATGCGGCGATCAACCAGCGACTGGCCGAGCTGCACACCACCTTCTCGAACAATGTCCTCAATGACGAAGAATCCTATGTGACCTTCATCAGCGAGGACCAGCTCTCCGGCCTGCCGCAGAACGTGATCGACGCGGCTGCGGCGGCGGCCGAGTCGCGGGGCCGTGAGGGCGAGTACGCCATCACCAATACGCGGTCCTCGATGGACCCCTTCCTGACCTTCTCGGACGAGCGCGATCTGCGCGAGCAGGTTTGGCGGACCTATTACAATCGCGGCAATAACGGCGACGAGTTCGACAATAACGAACTCATCCTCGAAATCCTCGCCCTGCGCGACGAGCGTGTCGGTCTTCTGGGCTACGACAATTACGCCCAGTGGCGTCTGGAAGACCGCATGGCCGGCAATCCGGAAAACGCCATGGCGCTGATGGAAGGCGTCTGGGCGGCGGCCACGGCGCGCATCGACGAGGAAGTCGCCGACATGCAGGCCCTCGCCGACGAGCGCGGCGACGACATCACCATCGCCCCCTGGGATTATCGCTACTATGCCGAGAAAGTGCGCCAGGCGCGCTACGATCTCGATAGCGACGAGGTGAAGCAGTACCTCCAGCTTGAGAACCTGCGCGAAGGCATGTTCTACGTCGCCGGCGAACTCTTCGGCTTCGACTTCACCGAGCTCGAGGAAGGCACGGTTTCCGTCTGGCACCCGACCGTTCGCGTCTGGGAAGTCACCGATCGCGAGACCGGCGAGAATATCGGTCTGTGGTATCTCGATCCCTTCGCCCGCCAGGGCAAGCGTTCGGGCGCCTGGGCCAATTCCTTCCGCTCGCACACCACGTTCGACGGCGAGGACAATGTCCTGGCCACGAACAATTCCAACTTCGTCGAGCCGGCACCGGGCGAGCCCGTCCTGGTGTCCTGGGACGATGCGGAGACCTTCTTCCACGAATTCGGTCACGCCCTGCACTACCTGTCCTCGAACGTCGCCTATCCGACGCTCAATGGCGGCGTGCGCGACTATACCGAGTTCCAGTCCCAGCTCCTCGAGCGCTGGCTGCTGACCGATCCGGTGGTCGAGAACTATCTCGTCCATGTCGAGACCGGCGAGCCGATGCCGCAGGAACTGATCGACCGCATCCGTGCGGCGGCGAATTTCAACCAGGGCTTTGCCACCGGCGAATATCTGGCCTCGGCGCTGATGGACATGGTCTACCACACGACCGATCCGGCCGAGATCGAGGACGTCCAGGCCTTCGAGGCGGAAACGCTCGAGAATCTGGGCATGCCGGACGAGATCGTCATGCGTCACCGCTCGACGCAGTTCGGTCACATCTTCTCCGGTGAAGGCTATTCGGCCGGCTATTACGGCTATATGTGGGCCGACGTCCTGACCTCGGACGCCGCCCAGGCCTTCGAGGAAGCGGGCAGCTATTACGATCCGGTCGTCTCCGGCCGTCTGGTCGAATATCTCTTCGCCCCGCGCAACTCGATCGACCCGGCCGAGGCCTACCGCCTCTTCCGCGGCCGCGACGCCGAAGTCTCCGCCCTGATGCGCGACCGCGGCTTCCCGGTCACCGGCGAATAAGCCGGCGCATCATCGCAAATAAGAAGGGGGAGCCTCGCGGCTCCCCCTTTTTGTTTTCGGCGAATTGAACGGAAGACCAAATCGCGATCAGTCCGTCGCCACGAAGGCCTTTTCGACGACGAAATCGGCCGGGGCCGCGTTGGAGCCTTCGACGAAGCCGCGGTCGAGGCAGATCTGGCGGGTGTCCTTCAGCAGGCCTTCCGAGCCGCAGATCATCACGCGGTCACACTCCGGGTCGAAGGCGGGCACGCCGAGGCGGTCGAAGAGTTCGCCGGAATTGATCATGTCGGTGACGCGGCCCTTTACCGGTCCCTCTTCGCGGGTGACCGAGGTGAAGTGGACCAGTTTTTCGCGGGCGAATTCGCCGATCAGCTCGTCGGACTTCACCGCCTCGACCAGCTCGTTGCCATAGGCGAGCTCGGCGCTTTCGCGGCAGGTATGGGTGAGGATGACTTCCTCGAACTTCTCATAGGTCTCCGGGTCGCGGATCAGGCTGGCGAAAGGCGCGATGCCGGTGCCGGTGGAGATCATGTAGAGCCGCTTGCCCGGCTTGAGCGCGTCGAGCACGAGCGTGCCCGTGGGCTTGCGGCCGAGCAGGACTTCATCGCCTTCCTTGATGTGCTGGAGGCGCGAGGTAAGCGGGCCGTCCTGGACCTTGATCGAGAAGAAATCCAGCGCTTCGTCCCAGAAGGGGCTGGCGATGGAATAGGCGCGCAGCAGCGGTTTCCCGTCTTCCTTGGGCAGGCCGATCATGACGAATTCGCCCGAGCGGAAGCGGAAGGCATCCGGCCGCGAAATGCGGAAATGGAAAAGACGATCCGTATAATGCTTCACCTCGAGCACGGTCTCGATGGTGTAGGGACCCGGCTTGGCCGGGATGGCATTCGTCTTCGCTGCGGTAGCAGTCTGGGTCATGGCGTCATCAACTCGATTGTTTCAAGGAACGGCTCAGGCCGTTTCTCGCGGCGCTTCGGTATCCGTCCAGGGCGGAACGGGCAAGCCCCGGCTGGCGAGGAATTCCGGATTGAACAGCTTGCCGGCATAGCGGGCACCGCTGTCGCACAGCATGGTTACGATCGTCTTGCCCGGTCCCAGATCGCGGGCGAGCCGCATGGCCCCGGCGATATTGACGCCGGCCGAGCCGCCCAGGGAGAGGCCTTCCGTCTTCACCAGGTCGAACAGCACGGGCAACATGTCCGCATCCTCGATCCGGTAGGCATGGGTGACCTCGAGGCCTTCCAGATTTCCGGTGATGCGGCCGACGCCGATGCCTTCGGTGATGGAGGAGCCTTCGCCCTTCAGCTCGCCCTCGGTGAAATAGCTGTAGAGCGAGGCGCCCGCCGGATCGGCCACGCCGATGGCGATATCGGATTTGAATGCGCGCAGCCCGGCCGCTGTGCCGGCCAGCGTGCCGCCTGTGCCGGCTGCGCAGATGAAGCCGTCGACCTTGCCGCCGGTCTGTTCCCAGATTTCCGGTGCCGTCGTCTTTTCGTGGGCACGGCGATTGGCCGGATTGTCGAACTGGTCCGCCCAGATCGCGCCGGCCGGGTTGGTCTCGTTGAGCTCTTCGGCGAGACGGCGCGAATAGTGGACGAAGTGGTTGGGGCTGGAGAAGGGCGCCGCATCGACCTCGATCAGGCGCGCGCCGAAGGAGCGGATGACCTGTTTCTTCTCCTCCGACTGGGTGCGCGGCATGACGATGATCACGTCATAGCCCAGCGCCCCGCCGACCAGGGCGAGGCCGATCCCGGTATTGCCGGCCGTGCCTTCCACGATGGTGCCGCCGGGACGCAGCGCGCCGGAGGCTTCCGCCTCGCGGACGATATTGAGCGCGGCGCGGTCCTTTACCGAGCCGCCCGGATTGAGGAATTCGGCCTTGCCGAGAATCTCGCAGCCGGTCGCTTCGGACGGGCCGACGAGCCGGATCAGCGGCGTCTGGCCGATCAGGTCGAGTACAGGTCTGTCAGACACGGGGCGTGCCCTTTCACTTTCGGTCGAACGGGATGCGGATTATTCGGCGGCGATTTCCGCCGGAGTATGGATACCACATTCCGTCTTGTCCTGGCCGAACCAGCGGCCCGACCGCACATCGCTGTCATCGCGGGCCGGAGCCGTGCAGGTCCAGCATCCGATGGAGGCATATCCCATATCCGTCAGCGGGTGACGCGGCAAATCGAAGCGGTTGAAATATGCGTGAACACGCTCGCCGTCCCAGTCCACGAAGGGGTTCACGCGGACATGGCCGTTGAGCTGTTCGGCGACAGGCAGGGCGAGGCGCTCGCCGCCATGGAAGCGTTTACGGCCGGTGATGAGGGCATCGTAATCCCCGAGCACGCGATCGAGCGGACGCACCTTGCGCAGGGCGCAGCAGGCGTCGGCATCGCGGCGCCAGAGACGGTCGTCGCCGTCTTCCTCGGCGACTTCCCCGGCGTCCGGCTGGATGATGCGGATATTGGTCAGGCCGAGACGTTCTTCCAGCGTGCGCCGGTATTGCTCGGTCTGCGCGAAGAGGCGGCCCGTATCGAGGAAGATGACCGGCGTGGCGGGATCGATCTCGGCCACCATGTGCAGACCGACGGCGGCTTCCGCCCCGAAGGAGGACAGGATGGCGATGCGTCCGCGCCAGGTCCTGTTGATGGCGTCGTCGAGAATCTCCATCGCTTCGAGTTCGCGATAACGGGCATTGAGGGTTCTCAGGTCGGGCAGGGTCTTCGCCGCGCCGCCGCCGGCACGCGCGGCTTCCAGCCGGCGCAGATAGAGCGGCATACGGATATCGCTGGCAGGCTGGTAGGCGAGCGGGAAGCGTGAACGGGCCTTCAGCCAGTCGGCATCCCGGTCGCGCCGGTCCGGCAGGACCTCGTCGAAGCCGACCCGGCGCAGATGCGGCGCCTGGTCCGGGATGAGATTGCCGACGGCGCGCAGCTGCCCGGTATAGCCCAGCCGGGTGCGCAGCTGGCTCGCCAGGCTGAACCCGCGCCCGTCATTGAATTTGCCGAAGCGGATGTCGACGCGCACCGCGCCGGCGATTTCGCCGGCAGCCTCGTTCCAGTCGGCATCGCCGTCGAGCACGACGGCATGGCCGCCGCCGGCCTCGAGGCCGGCATCGGCGTGCGAATCGGTGGCGGGGCGGGGATCAAGCTTCAGCATAAACGGCCTCCTTGAAGGCATCGGCGCCAACGCGGCGCAATGTGTCGATGAAGCGTTCTTCACCGGTACGAATGTCGAGATAGGTTTTGAGAATGCGGGCGATCGCGCCGGGCACGTCCTCGCCGGCCAGTCCCTTGCCGGCGATGGCACCGATCGAAGCATCCGAGCCGAAGGCCCCGCCCAGCGTGATCTGGTAGAATTCCTCGCCGCGCTTGTCGACGCCGAGCACGCCGATATGGGCGACGTGATGGTGTCCGCAGGCATTGATGCAGCCGGAAATCTTGATCGTCACATCGCCAGCCGCTTCGCTCAGGCCTTCCGTCTCCAGGGTTTGCGAGATGGCCTGGGCGACGGGGATGGAGCGGGCATTGGCGAGATTGCAATAGTCGAGGCCCGGGCAGGCCACGATGTCGGTGGCGAGACCGGCATTGGGCGTCGCGAGACCGGCATCCTGCAGGCTGCGCCATACGGTTTCCAGGTGCTGGTTGCGGACATGGGGCAGGATGAGATTCTGCTCCGGCGTGACGCGCAGCTCGTCGAATCCGTAATGCGCGGCGAGGTCGGCGACGATGTCCATCTGGTCGGCCGTCGCATCGCCCGGCGTACCGCCGACCGGCTTGAGCGAGATCACCACGCTGGAAAGACCGGCGCGCCGGTGGTCGCGGCGATTGCGGGCGAGCCAGCGTGCGAAGCCGGGCTCCTGCGTCTCCGGAACCGGCGCCGGGTCGGGCACCGAAGGGGCGGAGAAGAAGCCGCGGATCCGCGCGATCTCGGCGTCTGGCAGTTCCAGTTCGCCATGGCGGATGTCGGCCCATTCCGCTTCGGTCTGGCGGGCAAACTCCTGAGCGCCGAGCGCCTCGACGAGGATCTTGATCCGTGCCTTGTAGAGATTGTCCCGGCGACCGTGCTGATTGTAGACGCGCAGGATGGCAGTCAGATAGGAGAGCAGATCCTTCGGCGCGAGGAAGTCGCGAATCTTCTGCGCCAGGCGCGGGGTGCGCCCTTGGCCGCCGCCGACCCAGACCTCGAACCCGGTCTCGCCGGTCTCGCCGCGCACGATCTGCAGGCCGATATCATGCACGCGAAGACCGGCACGGTCCTCGGCGGCGCCATTGACGGCGATCTTGAACTTGCGCGGCAGGAAGCTGAATTCCGGGTGGAAGGTGGACCATTGCCGGATGATCTCGGCCCAGGGGCGGCTGTCCTCGATCTCGTCCGAGGCCGCGCCTGCGAAGGGGTCGGCGGTCGTGTTGCGGATGCAGTTGCCCGACGTCTGGATGGCGTGCATCTCGACATCGGCGAGCGCGGTGAGAATGTCGGGGATATCGGTCAGGGCCGGCCAGTTGTACTGGATGTTCTGGCGCGTCGTGAAATGCCCGTAGCCGCGATCATAGCGGCGGGCGATTTCGGCCAGGGTGCGCATCTGGCGCGCATTGAGCGTGCCGTACGGGATAGCTACGCGCAGCATATAGGCATGCAGCTGGAGATAGACGCCGTTCATCAGGCGCAGCGGCTTGAACTCGTCCTCGCTCAGACGGCCGTCGAGGCGGCGCGCGACCTGGTCGCGGAATTCCTCGATCCGTTCGCGCACGAGGGCGTGATCGTATTCGTCGTACTGATACATCAGGAGGCCTTCAGGAGCTGGGTCGTGCCGGCGGACGGGCCGGCGAGGCGGATGCTTTCGCGGCGCCATTTCTGGCCCGCCGGTCCGCTCGCATCGAGATCGATCAGATAGGGGCCCACGGCGATGCCGCTCTCGGCTTCCGCGGCAATGAGGACGTCCTTCGCGGCCTCCTCATCGAGGCGTACGGCGTCGGTCAGTGCACTCGACCAGCCGCCCTCCGCCGTGCGGTAGATGACGCGGCCATCGGTGAGACGGTTTGCGGTGACGGTCTTCATGCCGACTGCTCCAGCTCGGTTTGCGGCTTTCCGGCATGGGCGGCGGCTGAAGCGAGGCTCTCGCCGACCATGATCACGGCGGGACCGGTCACGCGCTCGCGCTCGACCAGGGCGGCCAGTTCGCCGAGCGTGCCGAAGACGCGGCGTTCGCTGTCCAGCGTGCCGTTCTCGATGATGGCGAGCGGGGTCTGCGGGCTGCGCCCGGCACCGATCAGCTTGCGTTCGATCTCCGGCGCAGCGCCGACGCCCATATAGAAGACGGCGGTCGCATTGGCGGCGGACAGGGCTGTGTAGTCGGCATCCGGGCCGTCCTGCTTCACAACGCCCGAGGCGAAGGTGACGGACTGGGCATGATCGCGATGGGTCAGCGGAATGCCCGCCGAAGCGGCGCAGGCCATGGCTGCGGTAATGCCGGGCGTGACCTCGACGGCGATGCCGGCCGCGCGAACCTGGTCCAGTTCCTCGCCTCCGCGCCCGAAGATGAAGGGATCGCCGCCCTTGATGCGGACCACGCGCTGTCCCTTGCGGGCCTCGCGGATCAGGATGTCGCCGATCTCTTCCTGGGGAACCTTGTGGTGCCCCTTGGACTTGCCGACATCGATGCGCAGGGCATCGCGGCGGGCAAGATCGAGCACGCCCTCGCTGACCAGTCGGTCGTGCACGATCACGTCGGCTTCGCGCAGGAGGCGGGCGGCCTTGATCGTCAGAAGGTCGGGATCGCCCGGACCGGCACCGACGAGATGGACAATGCCGGTCCGTTCGGCGGTGTCGCCATTGAGCTCGCGCAGCATAGCACGCCGGGCGCCGGCCCGGTCGCCGGACAGGGCCAGATCCCGGGCTTCGCCGCGCAGGGCACGTTCCCAGAAGGCGCGCCGGTCGTCGAAGCGGCCGAGGACGGTCTTCACGGTGGTCCGCAATTCGCGGGCGAGATCGGCCAGCATGCCGATGCGGGCCGGCAATACCTGTTCGATGGCGGCGCGCAGATCGACCGAGAGCACCGGGGCAGCACCGCCGGAGGCGATGGAGACGACGATGCCGTCACGATCGACGATGGCGGGGGTCTGGAAATCGGACGCGGCGGGGCTGTCGACGATATTGACCGGAACGCCCAGGCGCCGCGCCGTACGGGCAAGCCGGTCGATCTGCCGGGGCTCGCCGCCGGCGATGAAAAGGAGAGTCGCGCCCCGCAGATCCCGCCGTGTCGGCATACGACGTTCGAGCTTCGCATACTGGGCAATATCCGAAGGGACAGGATCGTTCGTATTGCCGGTGAACCACTTCAACCGGGCTGGGGAAGCTACGAAGAGACGGGCTTTCGGCTCCGCCATCGGGCCTGAACCGACGACAATGATGGTCTTTCCATCCAGGGGTATCGAAGCGGGGAACGTTTGCATGTGTCTCTAACCGATCCTGCGCCTGCGTGGCGCGACGGCTTCAATATTTCTATCGGGTAGTGTGATTGCAAACGACGATAATTGGCTTTTCAGATTAGAAAAACTAAACTGATGGCATGGCCCGTACTTCCCGTCTTCCTCCGCTCAACGCCCTGCGTGCCTTCGAGGCCGCCGCGCGGCTCGAAAGCTTTGCCCGTGCGGCCGACGAGCTGGCGGTGACGCCGGGTGCGATCAGCCAGCAGATCCGTTCGCTGGAGGATCATGTCGGTGCGCCGCTTTTCGTGCGCGAGGGCCGCGGATTGAGGCTGACCGAAGCCGGCCGGGCCGCAGCCGGTGTGGCCAGCGATGCCTTCGAGACGCTGGAGCGCGCCGTCGCCCTGATGCGCCAGCCGGTGCAGCGGCGCAGCCTCACGGTCAGCGTCGCCCCCTCCTTCGCCGGAAAATGGCTGGCGCCCCGCCTGCACCGTTTCCAGGAAGTCGTGCCGGGCGTCGAGGTCTGGATCGCGGCGACCTCGGAACGGGTCGATCTTTCCGCCGGTGCGGCCGACCTGGCCATCCGCTACGGGCCGGGGGGCGACATGACTCTGTCCGAGGAGGTGCTGCTCGAGGAGGAGGTCCTGCCCGTCTGCTCCCCGGATCTTCTGCGTGACGGACCTCCCCTGAAAACGCCGCGCGATCTTGCCGGGCATATCCTGCTGCACGACGCTTCGCCGGAGAGCGAGGTCGACGGGGCGGACTGGGTCTCCTGGCTGAAGGCACGCTCCGTGCGGGGCGTGGACGGGGCGGGCGGCGTGCGCTTCAACCAGTCCGCCCTGGTCATCGACGCGGCCGTCGCCGGGCGCGGCGTGGCCCTAGCCAAGCGGGCCCTGGCACAGAGCGATCTCGCCTCCGGCCGCCTCGTCGCGCTGTTCGCCGACGGCGCCTCATCCGTGCGCTCGGCCTACCAGATCGTCACCGCCCGCAACCGGCCGCTCAGCCCGGACGCCCGCGCCTTCATCGCCTGGCTCAAGGACGAGGCCCGCCATCACGAACATTCGGTGGACGAGCTTTAAGCCGCTTTCACATTGCAACCGATCCGCGCTATCCTCCCGGTAACAGCGGGAGGAGGAGCATGCGCAGACTGTTCTTCACGATCGTGTTCGGCGTACTTCTCATCGGGGCGATCTATGTCTGGCCCCGTCCCAGCTATCTGCTGGCGATCAATACCTATGACGGCGAGGACTACAGGGTCGTCATGATGCGGCCCGGCCAGACGGCGGAGATTTTCCAGCCGGCCTGCGAGGCTGCCTGGACCTATGGCGCGCATGACGGGCGTATCTATGCCGTGGTGCGGGATGACGGGGTCACGCCCGATCTGTCCTACAGTCCGAGCTGGTGCGATCCCCTGCCGGAGGGCGAGGCGGTGCCCATCCCGCTGGCGGTCTATGACAGCTATGCCGGTTTCGGTCCGGACGGGCGTATCGTCTCGGCGGTGCGCGAGGGCGACCGGGGCAATCTCGTCCTGCTGGATGTCGAGCGCGGGTCTGCCGAGCGGCTGACCGATGACGACTTCCGCAATTCGGATCCGGACTGGTCGCCCGATGGCAGCACCATCCTCTTCCGGTCGACGCGGGGCGGCTCGTCCGACCTCTGGACGCTGGCGCTGGAAAGCGGGGAGATGACGCAGCTCACCGACGATCCCGACAATGACGGGGTGGGCGGCTATGGCGGCGAGGGCCCCGGGCGCTATTCGCCCGACGGGACCCGCATCGTCTGGAATTGCGTGGACGAGGCGGGGCGCTCGAATGTCTGCATCATGCGCGCCGACGGGACGCGCAAGCAGCAGCTCACGCCCGGCCGCCTGGCCGATGAGGGTCTCTACCCGTCCTGGCACCCGCTGGGGCAGCGCATCGTCTACGGCGCCACGGAAGGCGAGGGCTATGCGCTCTACGAGATATCCGTCCATGGCGGTGAGCCGGTGCGGATCGCCGGCCAGCCTGCCACCAGCAATCTGGGCGGCGTCTGGGTGGAGGAGTAGCGGCACGCGCTTCTTGCAAATCAGTATCAGGCGCAAACAAACCCATTCACGATCTGTGGTTTGGCAGGCGAAATCGCTTGACCCGCCGCAGCGATACCCTGTGAGATTGGAGGCAGTGGCGGCGGTCTTTGCGCCGTCTGACAGGACAACTGCCGACAGGCAGGGCTGAACGGGCGAAAGCCCGGGGTGAGGAGCATGAAGCCGACCGATACGCGCGATCCCGACTATTATCACAAGGTCGTGGATTGCCAGTGGGCGTGCCCGGCGCATACGCCGGTTCCCGAGTATATCCGTCTGATTGCCCAGGGCCGGTTTACCGACGCCTATCTGGTCAATCGCCGTTCCAACGTGTTTCCCGGCATTCTCGGCCGGGTCTGCGACCGTCCCTGCGAGCCGGCCTGCCGGCGCGGGCGGGTCGAGGAAGAGCCGGTGGCGATCTGCCGTCTCAAGCGGGTCGCCTCGGACCATCGCGACGAGGTCAAGCATCTCGTGCCGGGCAAGCCGGAGCGCATGAATGGCAAGAAGATCGCGCTGATCGGCGCCGGTCCGGCCTCGCTGACCGTGGCGAACGATCTCGCGCCGCTGGGCTATGAGTGCACGATTTTCGAGGCCATGCACCGTCCGGGCGGGCTGATGATCTCCAACATCCCCTCCTTCCGCCTGCCGGAAGAGGTGCTGGACGAGGAGATCGGCTACATCCTCGATCAGGGCGTCGAGCTGAAGACGAACAGCCGGGTGGAAAGCCTGAAAGCCCTGATGGAGGGCGGTTATGACGCGGTCTTCATCGGGTCCGGTGCGCCCAAGGGCAAGGATCTGAAGATCGACGGCCGCGAGGAAGCCGCGGACAATATCCATATCGGCATCGACTGGCTGGAAAGCGTCGCCTTCGAGCATATCGACAAGATCGGCGAGCGCGTTCTCATCATCGGCGTCGGCAATACGGCGATGGATTGCTGCCGGACCTCGCTGCGTCTCGGCGCCGCCGATGTGAAGGTGATGGCACGCAAGCCGCGCCAGTTCTTCAAGGCCTCGCCCTGGGAGCTGGAAGATGCCGAGGACGAGAATGTCGAAATCCTCGTCAATCATTCGCCCAAGCGTTTCGTGGTCGAGAACGGCAAGCTGACCGGCATGGAATTCGAGCTCATGGAGTACGAGCTCGACGATGACGGCACTATCACCGAGACGCGCTCCAAGGGCACGACCATCATTCCCTGCGACGACGTTATCCTCGCCATCGGGCAGGAGAACGCCTTCCCCTGGATCGAGCGCGATCTGGGCCTCGAGTTCGACAAGTGGGGCGTGCCCGTCGTCGACGAGACGACGCACGAATCCACCCTCAAGGGTGTCTTCTTCGGCGGCGACAGCGCCTTCGGTCCCAAGAACATCATCTGGGCCGTCGAGCACGGTCACCAGGCAGCGATCTCCATCCACAAGCATTGCCAAGGCAAGAGCCTGACCGAGCGCATGCCGCGCGGCGTCAACCTGGCCTCGGCCAAGATGGGCGTGAACGAGTGGATGTATTCCAACGCCTATACCGGCGAGCATCGCCGGGACATGCCGCTGGTCGAGCTGAAACAGCGCCTCTCCGATCGCAAGATCGAGGTGGAGATGGGCTATACGGCCGAGCAGATCGCGACCGAGGTGCAGCGCTGCCTCAATTGCGACGTGCAGACGGTGTTCGACGCGCCGCTCTGCAAGGAGTGCGACGCCTGCCTCGACATCTGTCCGGTCGACTGCCTCTCCATCCTGTCGAACGATGAGGAGGATGTGCTGCGCAGCCATATGAGGGTGCCGGCGAACAACAAGGACCAGGCCCTCTACGTGTCCGATCCGCTCAAGGATACCGGGCGCGTCATGGTCAAGGACGAGAATCTCTGCCTGCATTGCGGGCTGTGCGCGGAACGCTGCCCGACGGCAGCCTGGGACATGCAGGATGCGGACATCTTCATCCCCCACGTCCTCGAGGAAGCCAAGGGAGTGGCGGCGGAATGAAGGACGTCGCGGACATGAAAAGCGAAGTTCGGGTCAACGACTTCGTCATCAAGATCGGCAATGTGAACGGAACCGGCTCGGCCTCGGCCAACGGCCTGCTCATGAAGGCGATCTTCCGGATGGGCGTGCCGGTCGTCGGCAAGAACCTCTTCCCGTCCAATATCCAGGGCCTGCCGACCTGGTACGAGATCCGCCTGACCAAGGACGCCTATATGGCGCGCTCGGGTACGGCGGAATTCTTCGTCGCCATGAATGCCGAGACCTACAGGCAGGACCTCGCCGAGGTCACGCCGGGCGGTTTCCTGCTCTACGACGGCACCTGGCCGCGCCCGGACCTGCACGAACGCGACGACGTCACCGCCATCGGCGTGCCTCTGGCGCGGATGTGCAACGAGCATTTCGACAATGCCCGCACGCGGGTGCTGATGAAAAACATGGCCTATGTCGGCGCGGTCGCCGCGCTGACCGGGATCGATGTCGAGGTCATCCGCGAGCTCGTCACCGAGATGTTCGGCACCAAGAAACACCTGATCGACGCCAATATGACGGCGATCGAGCTGGGTCTGAATTATGTGCGCGAGCACTTCCCCGACCCGCTCCCGCTGCGCGTCGAGGCCATGGACAAGACCGCCGGCCACATCATGATCGACGGCAATACGGCCGCCGCGCTGGGCTGCGTCTATGCCGGCGCGACCTTCGGCGCCTGGTATCCGATCACGCCTTCGACCTCGTTGATGGACGGGTTCAAGAGTTTCTGCGAGAAATTCCGCGTCGATCCGGATACCGGCGAGAAGAATTTCTGCATCATCCAGGGCGAGGACGAACTGGCCTCGGTCGGCATGGCGATCGGCGCCGGCTGGAACGGCGCGCGCGCCTTCACGCCGACCTCCGGCCCCGGCATCTCCCTGATGAGCGAGTTCATCGGCTTTGCCTATTACAGCGAAGTGCCGGTGGTGCTGTTCGACGTCCAGCGCGCCGGTCCCTCGACCGGCCTGCCGACGCGAACCCAGCAGTGCGATCTGACCCTGGCGGCCTATGCCAGCCACGGTGACACCAAGCATATCCTGCTCTTCCCGGCCGATCCGAAGGAATGCTTCGAGATGGCGGTCCAGAGCTTCGATCTCGCCGAGCGGTTCCAGACGCCGGTCTTCTTCATGACCGATCTCGATATCGGCATGAATGACTGGATGATCCCGGAGCTGAGCTGGGACGAGAGCTATGTCCCCGATCGCGGCAAGGTCCTGACGGCGGAGGATCTCGAAGAACTCGAGAAATTCTACCGCTACGAGGATCGCGACGGCGACGCCATTCCCTATCGCACCCTGCCGGGCAGCTCGCCCAAGGGCGCTTATTTCACGCGCGGGTCCGGCCATAACTGGAAGGGCGGCTATACCGAGGATTCCGACGAGTACAAGGAGGTCCTCGACCGGCTGACGCAAAAGTGGAAGAACGCTGCCGCCGCCGTGCCGGCTCCGGTTGTGGTCGAATGCGAACAACCCGCCTCGCGCGCGATTATCTCGGTCGGCGGATGCGACGGTGCGGTTCTCGAAGCGCTCGACCGTCTTGCCGAGGAAGGCGTGCATCTCGACTATCTGCGGGTTCGCGGTTTCCCCTTCAATGACGAGGTCGATCGTTTCATCGAGGCGCACGAGGAAGTCTTCGTGGTCGAGCAGAACCGCGACGGCCAGTTGCGAACGCTCCTGATCAACGAGACCAGGGCCGACAAGACCCGCCTGATCCCCGTGCTCGACTATGCGGGCATGGCGGCGAATCCGAAATTCATCATCGAGGGCGTGCTCGCGCATCTCGATCCGGCCGTCCAGGCCAAGGAGGCGTGACATGACGTCCATGGCGAAACCCTTCATCGACAAGCACCTGCCCAAGAACAAGCTGGGTCTGTCGATCCGCAATTACGAAGGGGTGATGTCCACCCTCTGCGCCGGCTGCGGCCATGACTCGGTCACCGCGGCCCTGGTCCAGGCCTTCTGGGAACTCGATCTGGCGCCGGAGAGCGCGGCGAAGGTTTCCGGCATCGGCTGTTCGTCCAAGACGACCGCCTATTTCATGGGGCAGTCGCACGGCATCAATTGCGTGCATGGACGCATGCCGTCCGTCGCAACGGGCGCCAATGCGGTAAACGGCAATCTCCATTACATCGGGATTTCCGGCGACGGCGACAGTCTGTCGATCGGCTTCGGCCAGTTCGCCCACGCCATCCGCCGCAATCTCAACATGCTCTACATCATCGAGAATAACGGTGTGTACGGGCTGACGAAGGGCCAGTTCTCGGCTTCGGCGGATATCGGCTCGAAGTCCAAAAAGGGCGTTCCGAACGAGCAGACGCCGATCGATCCCTGCGTGCAGGCGCTCACCCTGGGCGCCGGGTTCGTCGGCCGGGCCTTCTCCGGCGACAAGTCCCAGCTCGTGCCGCTGATCAAGGCCGGACTGATGCACAAGGGTTTTGCGCTGATCGACGTCATCTCGCCCTGCGTGACCTTCAACGACCATGCCGGCTCGACCAAGAGCTACGCCCATACCTACAAGTACTATCACCCGCTCGTGCACACCGACTTCGTGGCGCATGCGGAGGAGATTACGGGCGAGTACGCCGAGGACGGCGCCATGCAGGTCGAGCTGCACGACGGCGGCCTGCTGCGGCTGCGCAAGACGGACACGGATTACGATCCACGCGACCGGGCCCAGGCCATCGACACGCTGATGCAGAAAACGGACGACGAGATCCGTACCGGTCTGCTTTATCTCAACGAAGACTTGCCGGACATGCACGCGGCGAACAGACTTCCGCCCACGCCGCTCAATGCCCTGTCCTATGACACGCTCAATCCGGGCGCCGATGCGCTGGCGAAGCTTCAGAAGCGCTATCGCTGAGGCGCGAAGGGTTCGATTTCGAGCGTCGGCCCGTCCGGGTCCGATCGTCCCGCTTCTTCCAGGGGACGCATGACGGCCAGGATGTGACAGACACCATCGTCGTCGCGGATGGGTGCGTAGAGCGTCCACCAGGCTCGGTCGCGTGCGCCGTCCTCGAACCAGTGCCCGGTGGCGCTGTTCACCTCGCCCTCGGCAAGGCCGGCCTGCATCAGGGCGTCGATCTGGCCGTTCAGCTGGTCCACGCCGTCGCCGTCGGATACGGCCTTCGCGTCGCCGAAGATATCCGAGACCGCCGGGCGGCTGATCGCGTGCAGGCGGTTGCCTTTCGCGGTGTGCGGTTCGATCAGGGCGCAGTGAAAGGGAATCCGCTCGACGGTCGCGACGAGATCGGCGAACAAGCCGCGCGTACGTGGGGCCCGGGTCAGGGCTTCGAGCGCTACCGCGACGTGCGGGGCGGGTCCGACCAAGCCGGCTTCCAGCCGTGAGACATAGGTCTGACTGACCCCTATCAAGTCTGCCAGGGCGCCCTGTTTGAGCCGCAACTTGCGTCGAAGCCCGCGTACGGTCTCAGCCCAGTCCATAGTGTTGTTTGTCCCTAACCCATCGAAATTTAAGTTTGTTTCTACGGGTTGTACGCTCTGATTATGGATTCATAAATAATGAAAGGGGCATCATGTTATTCGTTTCCATTAAAAACCAGATGTGATCGCCGCACCGGGGCCTTTGGCCGCACCATGTGGTTGCGTCGCAAGATTCTGAAGTGACGGCCTAAATTCACAACACGCTCGAAATGCAGCCGGGAAAGTCGCCCGTATGGCGATCGAGTCTGCCGCGGAGGCAGCGAGCAAGAAGCGGGCTCTGAGTCCAAGCGTCAATCGCCAGGGCCGGTGAATTTTTCTGAGCCGTCACATTCTGGTTCGTCATAGCGCAAGAGACGAGTTGCGTGTCGCAACAATCTTCACAAGCCATGCCAGAGAGGTTATTTCTTATGCGTCGGCCGATTGCCGGTCACGCCAATCGCGGAGCGTCGGAATGTCCGAACTCGTTTCGAGCGTGGCGACCGCCTCGATCCACTGGCCATCCGTGGTTCGCCACTATCGCCTTTCCAAAGGCCTGAAACAGGCCGCTCTCGCCCAGGACCTGGGCGTCACGCAGACCATGGTATCCCGCTGGGAAAGCGGGATTGCGATCCCGGGCGAGCGTATCCAGGAGCAGCTTTTCGACCTGTTCTGGCGCGAGCAGGGCGCGGTATCGCGTGCCGCCTGGCTAAGCCGCGTGGGTCGGCACCCCTCCGTCGTCGCGGTCGTCGCTGCCACCGGACGTATCGAGGCGGCCAGCCACGGTTTCTTTTCCGCGCTCGACTGCCGCACCCACGAACTCGAGGGGCGTTATATCCATGAGGCTTTCGACGGCGACTTCGTCGATCTGTTCGATGCGCTCGCCCTCAGCGGTTTTTTCGAAGGCCGCGTGGCGTCGGCCGAGAGCATGGACCGGATCGAGTTCCGGGCGCCGGACGGGAACCTGCGGCGCTTCTACAGTCACGGCCTGCACCGGCCCGGCTTCCTCCCCGGTCCCCAAGTGGTCTGGCTGGTCTCGGGAGCGGCGGTGACGCGGCAGGTACATGACGATGTCCGCGCGCGTCTCGGGGGGCAGATGCTGATCCGGAGGGCGCTCTGATTCATGGACCAGCGTCTCTCTCCACCCCGGAACGGACGGATGCGCCGCATCGACTGGCAGGCCCTGCTCAAGCAGTACCGCTTCAGCCATAATATCAAGCAGTCCGCCCTGGCCGACGATCTGGGCGTAACCCAGGCCATGGTGTCGCGCTGGGAGACCGGGCTGGCGACGCCGGGTGCGGACATGCGTGCGCGTATCCGCCGGCTGACCGAGCAGGACTCGATGTCGGCCCCCGTTTTTCACTGGCGTGATCATGTGGCGGCGCACCCCGCGATCGCGGCGGTCGTAGAACCGGACGGACGCATCGAAATCGCCAGCCATGGCTTGGCAAAACTCCTCGGTTCGAGCCGCCGGGCCTTGCAATCGAAAACCCTCGCTCACCTTTTCCGGGGCGATATTCCGCGCCTTCATTCGCACCTTCTCGATTCGGGATTCTTTGACGAAGCGCTTGAAAGTGTTGAAAGTGCAGATACGTACTGTTTCGTTAACCCGGAGGGTGAGCTGCAGCGCCGTCATGTACACGGTCTGCACTGGCCGGGCCGGGACCATGAGGGCAGGGTCCGCTGGATGCTCCGGGGTGCTCTCGTGGACGCGAATACGTTCGAGCGTCTGCGAAAGGAATTGGGGGGTCAGCTCAGGCTGACCGCCGCGAGCTGAAGCCCGGAGGGGGCGGTTTTGGTGCAGGACATCAATCTGTCGGTATCGTCTAACAAGGTGAATTGGCCATCTGTCATCCGGAATTTCCGGATGTCGAAACGCCTGAAACAGGCGGCGCTGGCAGCCGATCTCGGCGTGACGCAGGCCATGATCTCGCGCTGGGAGAACGGGGATTCCGATCCGCCCGAACGCATAAAGCGCCGCATGGCCGAACTCGTCCAGGACGCGTTCGTGATTGCGCCCGCGCCGACTTGGGTCGATCTGGTCACGCTCAATCCCACCGTCGAATTCGTCACGGACTCGATGGGGATGTTCAAGGCCATCTCCCGCGGTGCGCTCGACCTGTTCGGCGTGGCGCGGAACGAGATCGAGGGCCGCAATATGCGCGATTTCCTTGGCGGGGATTTCGAGTCCGCGCTGGAGACGATGCGCAAGGAGGGCATGTTCCAGAACAATCTGGCCTACGCCCAGAGCCTCGGATCGCTGGAGATCAACGTCGCCTCTGGCATGAAGACCGTCCTCTGCGACTTCATCCACTGGCCGCGTATATCGGAGGCGCGCACGGTCTATTGCGTGCACGCCGGTGCGGTGCTCGACGAGTCCCGCTATACCTCGCGCCTGGAAGAGCGCGGCGATCGCGTGGTGATGCGCCGGACTTTCTGATCCCTTTTTGGGCTCTCGACATTGCAGCCACAAAAAAGGCGGCCCGCAGGCCGCCTTTTCCGTGTCCTTAGCCGGACGGGTCTATTCGGCCCGCTGGGCGTCGCGCAGGGCGCGGAACTCGTTGCCCTCATACCAGTTCGGCCATGCGTCCGAATTGGCGAGGCGCGAACCGACATCGAAGAAGAGCGTCACGTCCTCGACCATGCCGTCCATGTTCCAGTCCTCGGAGTATTCGTCGGCCGGACCGTGATAGCGATTGTCGCGATAGTCCTCGCCCGCGGCCTGGCCGGCTTCCGTGCCGCCCTCGACCAGGTCGAAGCCGCCATCGGCGTAGAGCATCGGCACGCCGTGCTTGGCCAGCGAGATATGGTCGGACCGGTAGAAATAGCCGGCTTCCGGGTTGGGGTCCGGCACGATGTAGCGATCCTGTTCGGCGGCCGCTTCAGTCAGCACGTCCTCGAGCTGGGACGCACCGTGACCGACCACGACGACGTCGCGAGACCGGCCCATCGGCAGCATGGCGTCGATATTGATCCCGCCCACCGTCTGGCTGTAGGGCACGATCGGGTTTTCGCCGTAATAGGCCGAACCGAGCAGGCCGGATTCCTCGGCCGTCACCGCCAGCAGCATGACCGAACGCTCCGGCGGATTGGCGGCAAAGGCTTCGCCGATCTCGATGATCGCCGCGGTGCCGGTCGCATTGTCGACGGCGCCGTTATAGATGCCATCCTCGCCTTCGGGCACGTCGCGAACGCCGATATGGTCCCAGTGCGCGGTATAGATGACGTATTCGTCCGGGCGTTCCGTGCCCCGCACGACACCCACCACATTGCGCGAATCCATGGTCCGCGTGGCCGAGTGCAGAGTACCGCTGGCGGTCAGTCCGCTCATCGGCACCGCCTCGAAGCCCGGCTGGGCCGCGGCCGCGGTCAGGCTGTCGAAGTCGAGCCCGGCGAGATCGAACATCTGGCGGGCGCGGTCTTCGGTCACCCAGCTTTCCACTTCGGCGAAAGTGCCTTCGCCCGGCTCGCGGGCGAGGTCGAGCTGGGAGCCGGTCCAGGAGCCGGAGACCACGTTCCAGCCATAGGAGGCCGGAGCGGTCTGGTGGATCACGATGACGCCGGCCGCGCCCTGGCGGGCCGCTTCCTCGTATTTATAGGTCCAGCGGCCGTAATAGGTCATGGCATTGCCGTTGAAGAGGCCGCTCTCCGGGTTCGCATAGCCCGGATCATTGACCAGCATGACGACCGTCTTGCCCTCGACATCGACGCCGGCATAGTCGTTCCAGCCGTATTCCGGGGCGACCACGCCATAGCCGACGAAGACCAGCTCGCTGTCGGTGATCGAGACCTCGTCCGCGACCTGTTTGGTCCAGTAAACGACATCTTCGGACATGCTCAGTCCGAGCGGCTCGCCATTATGGGCGATGTCGAAGCTCGAAGCCTCGGTATCGAGCGTCACCTCGATCATCGGCACGGGCTGGAAATAGCTGTCGCCATAACCCGGCTCGAGGCCGACACGCGCCATTTCGTCGGCGATCCACTGGCTCGCGGCGATTCCGCCCGGTGTGGCCGGTGCGCGGCCCTCGAAACTGTCGTCGGCGAGGGTGGAGATGCGATGGCGCAGATCCGCTTCCGTGATGGCGGTGCTGGAGGCCGTTTCCATCGCGGCGTCGGCGCCGGCGCTCTCCGGTGTCGCGTTTTCGGTATTCTCGGCAGGCGTACAGGCCGCCAGCAGAGCGGCGCCGAGCGCGGCGCCAAATCCGGTGTGTTTCATGCTGCTCCCCATCTTCTGATTGGGCATTCGCCCAAACTGTGGCACATCCTGCACCGGCAGCGCTGTTGTACAAGGGGGTGTGGCAGGGACTGCGAGGTGGAAAACGGGTTTGACCAAACCTGAATGGCCATTCATGTTTGCGGTGAGGAGACGAAGCCGCACAGGCTCGAAAAACCGGTACGCCGGAGGGGAGAGATCATGGCGAATGAAAACGGGGGCGCCGCAACCGGCTCCCAACAGAAGGCAAGCGTCGGGTATCGCAGCGTGGTCATGCTGCTGCTCTTCCTAGTCTACGCGTTCAATTTTCTCGATCGTCAGATCATTTCCATCCTGGCCATTCCGATCAAGGAAGACCTCGGCCTGACCGACGAGCAGCTCGGCCTGCTCGGCGGCATCGCCTTCGCGCTTCTCTATTCGACCCTGGGCGTTCCGATCGCCTGGTTCGCCGACCGAATGAACCGTACCTGGATCATGACCGCGGCGCTGACCATCTGGAGCGGTTTCACCGCCATCAGCGGTTTCGCGCAGAACTTCACCCAGCTCTTCCTCGCCCGCGTCGGCGTGGGTGTCGGCGAGGCGGGCGGCGTTGCGCCGGCCTACACCATTATCGCTGACTATCACCCGCCGGCCGAGCGGGCCCGGGCCCTGGCGATCTATTCGCTCGGCATTCCGGTGGGCAGCGCTTTCGGCGTCATCGCCGGTTCGCAAATCGCCGGCGGCGGAATTTCCGATGCGCTGGACTGGCGCGCCGCTTTCTTCATCGTGGGCATTGCGGGCATCGTGCTTGCCCCGATCTTCAAGCTCGTCGTGAAAGAGCCGGCCCGCGGCCAGTTCGACGCCACGCCGCCCAAGGCGGCCCAGTCGAAACAGGAAGTCGGCGTTTATTCGGACGGCAAGATCCGCATGCTCTCCATTGCGGGTGCCGTTCTGTTCTCCCTGCCGAGCCTGCTGTCCATCTTCAATATCCTCGTCTTCGGCGCGACCTCGATCCAGTCCGTTCCGCTGCTCCTGGCCGCCGCCCTGGTGGGCGCCGTGTCCGGCTGGTTCGCGGGCAATTGGGTGGGCAAGACGACCAGCCCGGTCATGCTGATGCTCGGTCTCGGTATCCTGATGCCGCTCTCCGCCCTGGTCGCCTGGATCGTGCCGGCCTTCGGCGGCGCCGGCTTCGGTGGCGCGGCCCTGGGCTGGATCGTCGGGCATGCGTTTGCAGGCCTGTTGCTGGGCGGCTTCTTTGCAGCCTTCCGGGACTTCATGTCGCTGGCCCTCGAAAAGCCCAGCTTCTGGCTGATGATCCTCGGTGCCTCCGCCTCCTCCATGATGGGATACGGCGTCTTCTTCTGGCTGCCCTCCTTCTTCTCCCGCAGCTTCCAGCTTTCGCTGACCGAGACCGGCTGGCTGTTCGGCGGTGTGCTCTTCGTCGCGGGCAGCCTGGGTATCTTCCTCGGCGGCGTTCTCGGCGATCTGATGGGCAAGTCCAAGCGCTCGGCCTTCGCCAGCGTGCCGGCCTATGCCTTCCTGCTCAGCGCGCCGCTCTACTGGGCCGGGATCATGGCGCCCTCGCCCTGGATGGCGACGGTTATCCTCTTCATCCCGACCGCTCTGGGCCTCGCCTGGCTGGGGCCTGTCCTGTCCGCTTTCCAGCACCTGATGCCGCCCCATATGCGCACGAGTGCGTCCTCCGTCTTCCTGCTGATCAACAATCTGCTCGGCATTGGTGGCGGCGTGTATGTCCTCGGCCGTATCTCGACCGTGCTCGAGCCGACCTTCGGCGAGGGTTCGCTGCGCATTTCCATCGTGATCGGTGCCAGCCTCTACCTGGTCGCGGCGCTGTTCATGTTCTGGGCGGCCCGCTATCTCGCCAACGACTGGGAAGCGGACGGCGAGACCGTGCCGGTTCCCGAAGCCGAACCGCCGACGGAGGCCGAGCCCGCCCAATGACAGACGCGACTTTCACGGATCATTTCTTCACCACCGCGGACGGCCCGCGCATCCACTACCGGGATTATCCGGCCATCGGGCCGGAGCGGGGGCTTCCGGTGCTCTGCCTGCACGGGCTGACGCGCAATGTGAAGGATTTCGAGGAACTCGCACCGCGGATCGCGAAGGAAGGGCGGCGGGTCATCGTCGCCTCCCAGCGCGGCCGCGGCCTGTCCGAACCCGATCCGCAGCCGGAACGCTATCACCCGCCCGTCTACTCCGCGGACATGATTGGCCTGCTGGACGCGCTCGGCATCGACCGCGCCGTCTTCGTGGGCACGTCCATGGGCGGCCTGATGACTTTCATCATCGCCGGTCAGCAGCCGGAGCGCGTCGCGGCAGCGGTCATCAACGATATCGGCCCGGCGCTTGACCAGGCGGGGCTGGACCGGATCAAGGCGAATGTCTCCGAGCGCGGCGCCGTGAAGGACTGGGCCGAGGCGGAGGCGGCGACGCGTGCGTCCAATCTCGCAGCCTTCCCGGACCGGGCCGACGATGCCGAATTCTGGGCCGACTTCGCCCGCAAGACCTGGATCGAGAATACCGACGGAACGATCCGTCCGGGTTTCGACAAAGCGATCACGCGACAGGTGGTGGACGGACCCGTCCCGGAATTCTGGGATTTCTGGACCCCGTTCGCCGACATCCCGACCCTGCTCGTCCGCGGTGCCATCACGGACCTGCTGACCGAAGAAACCGTCGCTGAAATGAAGCGCCGCAAGCCGGACCTGGAACGCGTCGACGTCGCGGGCGTCGGCCACGCTCCCTTCATGACCGAGCCGGAAGCCTGGTCGGCGATCAGGGATTTCCTCGGGCGCGTGGACTAGGGCAAGGCGTCATCATCACGCCTTTCTTGCAACCCCATTGTCATCCCGGCCGGATAGCCCGCGCAGGCGGGCTGTAGTGCCGGGACCCATAATCGCGGGATTTGGACGAAAGCGGACTCGCTATCCACGCCGCGCCTGCTTCCGGCCAGCACCGGGCGTATGGGTCCCGGATCTCCGCCCGGCTCGGGGCCGGGCATGCGTCCGGGATGACGAGTCTGCGTGTTCTGAAACACCAACTTATCCCCGCCCTCCAAACCTGCCTCATACTCTTCCCCGTTCTCGCACCGCTCGAGGCCCGGCCTGGTTCGCCGGGGGTGTGGGGAGTACGGAGCCTGCCCGTCCCTGCTGACTGACCAAAGCAGGGCCCGGTGGTGGCCATCGGTAAGGAGAGGCAGCAAAAGCGCTGACTGT
>NZ_JBSXNX010000019.1:0-164716 GCF_056857855.1 Maricaulis sp. B-26 | reverse complement strand
ATCAGGGACATCCTGCACACGGAGATTTACTGGAGCCCTCACGGGCTCCCTCTCGAAACCGGTCTGGACAGACAGTCAGCGCTTTTGCTGCCTCTCCGAACCGATGGCCACCACCGGGCCCTGCTTTGGTCAGTCAGCAGGGACGGGCAGGCTCCGTACTCCCCGCACCCCCGGCGAACCAGGCCGGGCCTCGAGCGGTGCGAGAACGGGGTGATTATGCGGGAGAGTTGGAGGGCGGGGATAAATCTCATCCAGCCGCCCCAAACGCCGTCATCCTGACGAAGGTCAGGACCCGGATCGCAAAGCGGAATTCGGGAAAGACGCGTTCAGATCGAACGGAAGCGCCAAGCGGGATAGAGGAACCCTGATCGCTTCTACCCTGCCTTATGAGCTGTATCCCGCCCTCCGCAATCCTACTTCATCTGTTTCTTCGCGATGTTTTCCGCGAACTTGCCGTAGGGCGGGGCGAGGAGGCGGGAGGGGTGCCATTTGCCGGTTTTGAAGACGGAGCGCTCGTGCGTGAAGGTCATGAAACCGGATTCGCCGTGATAGGCGCCCTGGCCCGACGCGCCGACGCCGCCGAAGGGCAGGTCGGGCACGGAGAGGTGCAGAAGATTGATGTTCACGCCGGCGCCGCCGGACATGGTCCGGTCGAGGAGTTCCTCGGCCTGGGCCTTGTCGGTGGAATAGACGTAGAGCGCCAGCGGGTGATCCCGGTCGGCGATGTAGTCCGTGGCGGCATCGAGTTCGGTGTAGCCGACGACGGGCAGGATCGGGCCGAAGATTTCCTCGGTCATCACCTTTGCGTCTTCCGGCGGATTGATGAGCACGGTCGGCGGGATTTTGCGGGCGGCCTGCGCCGCTTGGGCATCGTGCTCGGGCTGCAGGATTTCGGCGCCGCCCTGGCGCGCTTCCTCGATCATGCCGGCGAGTCGCTCATAGTGCTTGTCGGAAACGATGGCGGTGTAGGCGTCGTCGCTCGCCGCCTCCGGATACTGGTGCTGGGCGACCTTGATGATGGCCTCGCCGAGATCGCGTTCGCTGCCCTTCGGCGCAAGCACGTAATCGGGCGCCACGCAGGTCTGGCCGGCGTTGAAGAGCTTGCCCCAGCCGATTGATTTTGCAGCATTATCCTTCGGGTAACCCGGCGTCACGATGGCCGGCGACTTGCCGCCGAGCTCGAGCGTGACCGGAACGAGATTGTCAGCCGCCGCAAGCGCCACCAGACGGCCGACCTGGGTCGAGCCGGTATAGAAAAGGTGGTCGAATTTGAGCTTGGAGAAGGCTTCGCCCACGGCCGGTCCGCCGGTGATCACGGAGACATGATCCTCCTCGAAGGCGTCGGCGATCAGGGACTTCATGATCTCGGCGGTGGCCGGGGTCAGTTCCGAGGGCTTGATCAGCGCCCGGCAGCCCGCACCGAGGGCGGCGACGAGCGGGGCCATGGCCAGCTGGAAGGGGTAGTTCCAGGGCGAGACGATCCCGACCACGCCTTTCGGCTCGCGCCGTATCGTGGCCTTGCCCGGCATCAGCGTCAGAGGCACGCCGACCTTGCGCGGCTTCATCCACTTGGCGAGATGCTTCTTGGTGTGAGCCACGTCCTGGATGACGAAGGCGATCTCGGCGATCACGCTTTCCTGCTTCGCCCGGTTCCCGAAATCGCGGCTGATCGCCTCGGCGATCGCATCGGCATTCTTGCGGCACAGCTCGGCAATGCGATCGAGATCCGCCTTGCGCTTTTCGATCGGGCGGTGCCGGTCGGACCGGAAGGCGGCCTTCTGGTCTGCGAGCAGGGTTTTCATGCGTTCGATCTGCTTGGCTTCGGCTTCGCTCATGGCGGCCTCCTGTCTCGGCTCGTTCAGGCGTTGTCTTCGGCGATCATCGCCGCGGCGCGCGTGGCGATCATGATGGTCGGGGCATTGGTATTGCCGCCCACCAGGCGCGGCATGACCGAAGCATCGACGACGCGCAACCCGTCCACGCCCTTCACGCGGCAGCGGCTGTCGGTCACGGAGAGCTCGCCCGATCCCATCGCGCAGGTCGAGGTCGGGTGATAGAGCGTCTCCGCGCGGGCCCGCACATCATCTCTCAGATCGGACATGCTTGTCACGTGGGCACCGGGATAACGCTCTTCCTTGCGATCGTGATCGAAGGCCGGCGCGCTGAGGATGTCGCGCACTTTCGCCAGTCCGTCCGCCATCACGTCGAGATCGAATTCCTCTTCGAGATAATTCGGCTGGATGGCCGGGTGGTCGTGGGGATCGGTCGACTTCAGCGTGATCTCGCCGCGGCTCTTGGGATAGAGCTGGCAGACATGCAGCGTGATCCCGTGGCCGCGCGTCTTCTCCATACCGTGCGGATTGGAGATCGCCGGAATGAAGACGAGTTGGAGGTCGGGCAGGTCGCCGGCATGGGCGGACTTGATGAAGGCGCCGCCCTGCACCGGATTGACCGTGAACGGGCCGTCGCCCTTCAGCGCCCAGCGGAGCACCATGTACATGTGGTGCGGCAGGGAGCGCAGGGAATTGCCGATCGAGGTCGCGGACTTGGTCCAGACCTGCGCGGTGACGTCGAGATGGTCCTGCAAATTCTTGCCGACGCCGGGCAGGTCGTGCTCGACGCTGACGCCAGCCTCGCGCAGCTCGTCGGCCGGACCGATGCCCGAGAGAAGGAGCGTCTGCGGCGAGTTGATCGCGCCGCCGGAGAGGATGACCTCCTTGCGCGCGGTCAGTTGGGTCGTCGTGCCGTCGATATCGACCTCGACACCCGTCGCGCGGCCGTTCTCGATCACCACGCGGCGCACCAGGGCGCCGGTCTGGACCGAGCAATTCTCCCGCTCGAGTGCCGGGCGCAGGAAAGCGTCTGCGGCCGAGCAGCGCTTGCCGTTCTTCTGCGTGACCTGATAGGGGCCGAAGCCTTCCTGGGCAGGCCCGTTGAAGTCGCTATTGCGCTTGTACTGGAGCTGGTCGGCGGCCTTGAAGAAGTCTTCCGTCAGCGGGTTCAGCGGTTCGATATCCGACACCCAGAGCGGGCCGTCCGTTCCGTGCAGATCGCTGGCGCCGCGGGTCTGGTGCTGGACGTCCTTGAAGGCGGGCAGGGCGTTCTTCCAGCCCCAGCCTTCTGCCCCGTATTCCTGTTCCCATTCGTCGTAATTCTCGGGCGCGCCGCGCATGTAGTGCATGGCGTTGATCGAGGAGGACCCGCCCAGCGTCTTGCCGCGCGGCCAGAGCAGCTTGCGGTCGTTGAGTTGCTTTTGCGGCTCGGTCCAGTAGCCCCAGTTGAACTGCTCGCCGGTGACCGCGTATTGCAGCAGCATGGGCGTGCGGATGATCGGACTGTTATCGCTGCCGCCTGCCTCGAGCACGAGAACGGAGACATCCGGATCGCGGCTGAGGCGTTCCGCGACGGTACAGCCGGCGGAGCCGGCGCCGCAGACGATGTAATCGTACTCAGCGTTACTCATCGCCGCCCTCCATGGCGTCACCGTCTTCGGCGGTGTCACCATTTTCTTCGGCAGCCATATCTGCGTCCATTGCTTCGAGCGTGTCGCCATAATGGGCGGCGAGGGCGCGCATGGCCGCCAGGGACTCAGCGGTCCGGGCGGTCCATTGCGTATCGGCCGCGGTACGGGCGATCACGATATTGCGGCGCTCGTCGACCCAGATGTACTGGCCGTAGACGCCGGCCATGAAGTATTCGCCGTCATAGCCTTCAGGCACCCAGAAATGCAGGCCGTATCCGCGATGGGCGTAGGGGGCGTCCGGGCCCGGCTCCTGGAAATCGGCATTCGGACGCGTCGCCATCTCGACCCAGCCTTCCGGCAGCAGACGCTGACCGTTCCAGACGCCGTCCTGGAGGTAGAACTGGCCGAAACGGGCATAGTCGGACAGGGTCGCGTTGAGGCAGCAATAGCGGATCGCCATGCCGTTTTCGCCCGGCACGTTCTGGTTCCAGTAGGCGTCGGAAGTCATGCCCAGCGGCTGCCAGATCTGCTGTTCCGTGATGTCCGCCAGGGGCTGGTTGTAGATGCCGCGCAGCACGGCCGAGAGCACGTGCGTATTGGCGCTGACATAGTGCAAATCCTCTCCGGCCGGGCGGTTCCGCTCGACCTCGGCGACCATGTCGTCGACATTCTTGCCGTAGATGTTGGCGCCGAAAAAGAGCCGGCGGATATCGGAACCGGGGGCGTTGTAATCCTCGATGAAATCGACGCCGGCCGACATCATCAGGAGATGGCGCAGCGTCGTGCTGCCGTAATCCGTCCCGCCATACTGAGGCGCGAACATTTCCGCCGTCTGGTCCAGCGAGGCGATGCGGCCTTCCTCCATGGCCATGGCGATCATGGTCGCGACGAAACTCTTGCCGACCGACCAGGAGGTGTGGTGCGTGCTCTCGTCAGAACCGAGCAGATATTGCTCGTGCACGACTTCCCCGTTGTGGAGCACCATGAGGCCGGTCGAATCGGACTCGGACAGCCAGTCGTCGATGGCCTTTTCGGTCCCGTCGAACCTATACCGGACCGGGTCGTCGGCGCGGTTGCGCGGAAGGGGTGTAGCCGAATCGGACGCGTGAATCTCGCGATAGGGGAAAACCTCTCCCATATGCCGAAACGTGTCGGCGAGCCGTTCCGGCGCGGTCGCGGCCTGAATCTCGGCGGGTGAGTAGTCGGACCAGGGTCGGTAGAACCAGCCGGCTCCGGCGATTGCGACAATGGCGATTAGGCAAGCCAAGCCTATGAATATACGTTTCATTTTTCTCCCCATGACAGCGATTTGAACGCTGTTCACTTTCCACCGTAGCAGAGTTCGGGCGTCTGAAAAGAGGGGGGCCGTACCGGCGCTTCAAATTTGCAGGTGAGGTATACGTGCATCAGGAGGGGCACGTTTTTTGCGGGAATCGCATAAACCGGCTGACAGTTTGTCCGGATAGTGTTCCTATAACAGTCACATGCGCGGAATGGTTGGCTAGATAACCGCGCCACGAGGGGAGTAAATCCAATGAAAATGTTTTCTAAGGCAGCCGCTTTGGGCACGACTGCCATTGTAACGGGCGTTTTCGCGTCGAGTGCGATGGCGCAGGTCGACGTGATTACGGTCACGGCGCAAAAGCGTGAGCAGACGCTTCAGGATACGCCGGTCTCGGTGGCCGTCGTCACGGGCGACCAGCTCGAGCAGTCGCAAATCCGCGACGCTGCTGACCTGCAGACCCTGGTTCCGTCGCTCCGCGTCGCCGAATTCGCGACCGCGACCAATACCGAATTCAGTCTTCGGGGTATCGGTACGTCGAGCTTCAACCCGGGCCTCGAACCGTCCGTGGGTGTGTTCATCGACGGTGTGTACCGTCCGCGTTCGGGCTCCGCGATCAACGACCTGATGTCGGTCGAGCGCGTCGAGGTCATTCGCGGCCCGCAATCCACCATTTTCGGCCGCAACACGCCGGGCGGCGTCGTCAGCGTCGTTACCCAGGCACCGGAATTCGATTTCGGCTATGCCGGCGAAGTGACGATCGGCAATTACGGCATGCGCCTGGCGCGCGGCACGATGACCGGCCCGATCAGCGAGAACATGGCGTTCCGCATCGACGGAAACATCCACCAGAATGACGGCTATATCGACGCGGTCGACGGACGCGAGATCAATAATCGCGACCGCTCCAGCTTCCGCGGCCAGCTGCTCTGGAATCCGGGCGACAACACCGAAGTCCGCATCATCGCGGATTACGGCGATATCGACGAGAATTGCTGCGCCGCGCCCTTCGCCTTCTACGATCCGATCGACCTCGCCGCGCTCGTCGGTCTCGGCGGCACAGCCGTCCCGGCCGATCCGAATGGCGGCGATCGCATCGCGATCGACGGCGACCTGAATACCCAGCTGACCACGCAGGGTATCTCGATGCAGGTCGACCACGATTTCGAGAACTTCACCTTCACGTCCATCACGGCCTTCCGGAATTACGACGAGAACCAGATTTTCGACGCGGACTTCTCCGATCTCGACCTGGTCTCCCTGCGCCATATCCAGAACGAGTATGACAGCTTCACCCAGGAGTTCCGACTGACCTCCACCGGCGATAATGCCGTCGACTGGATGGTGGGTACGTTCTACTACAATAACGAGCTGAACTACGCGAATACGACGCCCTATGGTGCGGATGCGCGGACCTTCTTCGATGCGGCTTCCGCACCGGCAGTCGCGCCGATCGTCGCGGGCCTCGGCCTTCCGGCCGGCACGGGCGGCATCACGCTGCTCGAGGTCTTCCTGAACATGAACCAGGCAGCCGGCGTCGGTAATTTCGTGCCGCTCGCTTCGGGCAATGCCGCTCTGCCGACCACGCCGGCCGAGGGCTTCATCTCGACGCAGCACGGTCTGATTTCCGAAGAATACCAGTACGACACCGAGGCCTGGTCGGCCTTCGCCCAGTTCGACTGGCACGTCACCGACCAGTTCACCGTCACGCTCGGCGGCCGTTATTCGGACGAAGACAAGACGATGGCGACGACCATCAACCAGGTCGATCCGATCTCGGCCTTCTCCTTCGCCGATCTCGGCCAGGACCTGCGACTGGTTTCCCCGGGGACGTGCGATCCGGTCCTGTTCGGCGTCATCGGCGGCGATGCCTGTGCCTATCTGGTGCCGTCGCTCCTGCTGGGTCAGGGCCTGACGCAGTATCCGGACGGTTCGCCGATCGATCCGACCCAGCCGCTGCCGGGCATCTATGCCGGCACGCCGCTGAACCCGCTGCTGGGCTTCACGGCGTTCCAGAACTTCCCGCCGGTCAGCGCGGCCAATTTCCCGACCTCGCGTAACGACACGAATTTCTCGGGCAATATCATTCTGTCCTACGACGTGTCGGATACGTTCAACGTCTATGGTAGCTACTCCACCGGCTTCAAGCCGGGCGGCTTCAACGTCTCGACCAATGCGGCCTTTACGGGCGTGTTCGAATTCCAGGAAGAGACCGCGGAGAGCTTCGAGATCGGTGCCAAGGGTTCGCTCGACGGTGGCCGCTTCGTCTACGCGATCGCCTATTTCGACCAGGAGATCGAGGACTTCCAGACGAACAACTTCGTCGGCAACGGCTTCGCGCTCGAGAATGCCGGTTCCATCGAGGTTTCGGGTATCGAGTTCGAGGGCCAGTGGGCGCCGACCGACAACCTGATCTTCACCGGTGGTTTCACCTACCTGCTCGATAGCAAGTACGGCGATTACGAATTCGCACCGTGCCCGGACGATTTCGACGTGGCCGACCCGAACTTCGCACTCTGCGTGCCGGGCAATGAGCGGACGAACAATGCGGGCGTCACTGCACTGTTCAACGACCTGACCGGTCGCGATCGCGGCAATTCGGAATTCGTCGGCTCGCTGACGGGTACCTATACGCACCGCGTGGGCGAGACGATGGAAATGTCCTGGCGTGGCGAAATGAGCCATGTGTCCGAATTCGCACACACGACGGGTCTCGATCCGCGTCCGTTCGCGAACCAGGACGCGTTCACGCTCTACAACGCCTCCATCACGCTGGCGTCCGACGACGAGAGCTGGGGCATCCAGCTCTGGGGCCGGAACATCTTCGACGAGGACTACACGAAGGGTGGTTTCCCGTCCGTCGGTTATCTCGGCACCAGCTACAACGCCTATCCGGGCGACCCGCAGACCTACGGCGTCACCTTCCGCATCCGCGGCTAGGTAAACGCTGTTCAAAAACTGCTTTGAGAGCGGGCGGAGGCTTAGTAGCCTCCGCCCGTTGTCTTTTGTGCGCCGGCCGTCCTCAGCTCGCCGGCGTGAGTGCCGGGAGTGAGGCATGGTGTTTGTGTGGATATTGCTGGGATCGCTCGCCGGCATAGCCGGCATGGTCGCGGTCAATGTCTGGCTGGGGCTCAATGAGCCTGCCGAAATCGAGAGCCTCGAAGCCGCAGTCGACCGTATCGATACCGATTCAGTCGGCTTTGCGGCCGGCGAGGGGGTGCTCGCTGCCGATCACAAGGCCGCACTTGTCGAGGAGGCCGGGAGCGAGCGTCTGGCGCTTGTCGTTGCGCGGAATGATTCCCATGTCATCCGCTATCTGACGCCGGGCGCTGTGCGCGGGGCCCGTATGGGCGAAAATGCGACTGTCACGCTGCGCCTCAATGATTTCACCTTCCCGGCGACAGATCTGGCTTTCGCCGACGGTTCCGAAGCCCGCCACTGGGCCGACCGGCTCAACGCGTTACAGGGGTAGAGAATGGAAATTCCGGCCTTCGTCGAAAGCTTCAATCCGGTCTATTGGGCCATTCCGCTCTTCACCATTCTCGTGGTCGCGGAAATGGTCTACGCCAAGCGCAGCGGCAAGGCGCGCTTCGAGCCGCGCGACAGCGCGGCCAGCCTGCTGATGGGGTTGGGCAGTACCGTGTCCGGCGTGCTTTTCGGCGGCCTGCTAACAGCCTGGGCCATGTTCATCTACCAGTTCCGGATGTTCGATATCGGCTTTGCCTGGTGGGTCTGGCCGCTCGCCTTCGTGCTGGACGATCTCGTCTATTACTGGTCGCACCGTTTCGGTCACACGATACGCTGGTTCTGGGCCGATCACATCATCCACCATTCGTCCCAGCACTACAATCTGACGACGGCGCTGCGCCAGTCCTGGCTGAGCCCGCTGACGCTGAAATTCCTCTGGCTCGGCTCGGCACTGATCCTGCTCGGCATTCATCCGCTCGTGATCGGCATCGTCACCGGCTTCAACCTGATCTACCAGTTCTGGATCCATACCGAGGCGATCGGAAAGATGCCGCGCTGGTTCGAGTCTGTGATGAACACGCCGTCGCATCACCGTGTCCATCACGCGACGAACCCGATCTATCTCGACCGCAATTATGCCGGCGTTTTCATCATCTGGGACCGTATGTTCGGCACCTTCCAGCCGGAGCTCGAGGACGAGCCCTGCCGCTACGGCATCGTGAAGAATATCGCGACCTATAATCCGCTGAAAATCTGCCTTCACGAATGGCTGGGCATCGTCAACGACATGCGCCAGGCCGGGTCGGTCAAGGACGCTGTTCTCTATCTCGTGGCGCCGCCGGGCTGGTCCCCGGACGGCTCGCGGAGCACGTCGCGGCAGCTGCTGCAGCGCTGGAAGGCGCGCCGGGGAGAGGGCGAGGAAAGCGGGCAGGGCGGCGATACGGTCGCGGCGGAATAGCGGCGCTGCCACGGTGCCGGTACGCGGCGGGATTCCTGCCGGAAAATCGATCGATTTTCGATCCGCGCTCTTGCCAAAAACGCGAATATGAATCACGTTAGTAGAGTGAACGTTGTTCACTAACATATAACGGTTGGTCGCCCCTGGGGAGGAATAAGCGCCATGGGTACGCTTCGCGAGCTCTATCCGATGCCGGATATCGACAAGAACTGGTCGGTTCCGCAGCAATTCGACGCCACCTTCGATTTCGAATACGACGAAGGCCGCTCCACGCTCATGCACTTGTATCAGAAGGGCAAGGACATGCAGTGGGATGCGGTGACCCGTATCGACTGGGATCTCGAACTCGATTTCGAAAATCCCATGCAGCTGCCCGATGAAGGCATCGCCCTGCACGGCTCGCCGATGTGGGACAAGATGACCAAGAAGGAACGCATCGAGTTCCGTCGTCACGCCCAGGCCTGGAACATCTCCCAGTTCATGCAGGGCGAGCAGGCGGCCCTGATCTGCGCCGCCAAGATCGTCGAATCCGTTCCGGATCTCGACGCGAAATTCTATGCCGCCACGCAGGTGATGGACGAAGCCCGCCACGTCGAGGCCTACCAGAAGCTCATGCAGAAGTTCGGCGTCGCCTATCCGATGACCGAACCGCTGCGCCAGCTGGTCGACGAGGCGCTGCGCGACAGCCGCTGGGACTTCACCTATCTGGCCATGCAGGTCGTCATCGAGGGCCTTGCCCTGGCGGCCTTCGGCACGATCCGCGATCTGGCCCAGAACCCGCTCGCCCGCATGGTCAACGCCTATGTGATGGAAGACGAGGCGCGCCATGTGGCCTTCGGCCGGCTCTCCCTGCGCGATTACTATCCGCAGCTTACCCAGGCCGAGCGCGACGAGCGCGAGGAATTCCTGGTGCAGGCCTGCTATCACATGCGCGACCGCTTCCAGGCCCGCGAGGTCTATGAAGTCATGGGCCTGCCCGTCGAGGAATGCATCGAATGGGCCGAGAATTCGGAAATGAACAAGCTGTTCCGGACCCTTCTCTTCCAGCGCATTGTGCCTGTGGTGAAGGATATCGGCCTGTGGGGCCCGAAGATCCAGAAGGCCTATGCCGATATGGGCGTGCTCCACTATGCCGACCAGGATCTTGAGGAACTGGCCAGGCAGGACGAAGAGATCGCCAAGGATCTCGACCGCCAGCAGCACAAGGATGTGCGCATGGCCTATGTCCACGCTGTTGCGGGACAGGCGGAATAAGTCTGAACTCTAAATCCCGACACACGGTCAAGGGCCCGCCATGCGGGCCCTTTTCTTTTGGCGCGGCTCAGCTCTCGCCGAAGGAATAGGGCGAGGCGCGCAGCTGGTGCTGGTCGAGGGTGAGTTTGCGGTTGAGTGGCGGGAAGGCGCGCTGCGCGCAATCCTCGCGGTCGCACAGGCGGCAGGCGATGCCGACAGGAGCGGGGTTAGCCGCGTCGAGCCCGTCCGCATGCACGATCTTGCTCGCATGGGACCAGTCGGTACCCAGGGCGATCGCATGAACCACAGGCGGCTGACCGGCGGGGGCCGGGCTGATCTGCCCGCGCGCGAGCGAGAGCAGGCGGGTTCCGTCGGGCAGTTCGAAAGACTGCGCCATGAGCCGTTCCGGCATGCGCAGGGCGTCGTAGAGATTCCATTTCGGACAGCCGCCGCCGGATCGGGCAAAGGGCATGATCCCGCCGCCGAAACGCTTCGAGACATTGCCGGCCTGGTCCACCCGGATCATGAAAAAGGGCAGTCCGCGCCGCCCCGCCCGCTGGAGCGTGGTCAGGCGGTGACAAACTTGTTCGAAACTGGATTCGAAACGCCGTTGCAGGCGGTCGATATCATAGCGCGTATCTTCCGCCGCCTTGAGGAAAGCCTCATAGGGCATCTGCACGGCGCCGGCGAAATAGTTCGCGAGGCCCGACCGGTAGAGACGTCGCGCCTCGTCGGTCGCCAGCTCGGCCTCATCGGCGATCCGGTCGAGCCGTTCGCCCTGTTCCAGAGTGGCGAGGACGACTGCCATGTGAAAGGCGCGGGAGAGGGGCGGCAGGGTTTCCGAAAGGAGCAAGCGGCGGCCGTGAAAGTCGAGCCGCCGGCGGGCTCCGGCCATGGTCTCCTCGGTGAGGACGCGAACCGTGAAGCCGTGCTGGTTCTGGAGATAGGCCGCGAGTGCCGCATCCTTGTTCCGTGCCGGGATATCAGCGCGACTGGAAAGCGCCTCTGCGGCGTCCTCAAGCTCGGGAAAATGGTTCTGCTTCTGGTCGATCGCGTCCCGGACATCCTCGAGCACCGCCCCGGGGCCACCGGTCGCGGCACCGGGCCCGGACATGCGGGAGGCGAGGTCGGCGGTCGCCACGGACATTTCGCGATAGGACTGGAAAAGCTTGGCGAAGGCTTCGGCCGCGCGCGGCTGACTGTCCGCCAGTTCGTTCAGCTCCATCCGGTCGAGCGCCATGCCGGCAAGTACCGGGTCGGCGGCGGCTTCCTGCAGGTCGGCCAGGAGCTGGCGGTCGGATTCGTTGGCAAAGGCGCGGACATCGACATCGAACGCGTCGGCAAGAGCGAGCAGGACGCGAGCCGTCACCGGGCGCTGATTGCGTTCGAGCAGGTTGAGATAACTCGCCGACAGGCCGAGTGCGTCCGCCGCTTCGGCCTGGGTCATGCCGCGTTCGCGGCGCAGGCGCCGCAGACGGGCGCCGGCGAAGATCTTCTCGAGAGACTGACCGTCACTCATCGCATGGCCTCAGTGTATGAAAATTTACAACACGACATATATACAATGTAATGTATATACACGTGATCCTCTTTCTAAGAAAGGCCATATCGACACGTCATCTGCCGTTTGACAGGTTGAGTGCAACGCAACACGCGCCACACCAACCCCGTCAGGGAGAGTATGATGACGACATTCAACGATCTGGTTCCGAACGCCCCGGCTGGCCGTTTCGACGGAATTGAGCGCCCCTATACGGCAGAGGACGTTCTCAAGCTGCGCGGTTCCGTGCAGATCCAGCACACCCTGGCCGAGCGCGGTGCAGTCAAGCTCTGGGAGCTCCTGAAGACCGAGCCCTACATCAATGCGCTGGGAGCCCTGTCCGGAAACCAGGCCATGCAGATGGTCCGGGCCGGCCTCAAGGCGATCTACCTGTCGGGCTGGCAGGTCGCTGCCGATGCGAACACGGCGGGCGCCATGTATCCGGACCAGTCGCTCTATCCGGCCAATTCCGCGCCGGAACTGGCCAAGAAGATCAACCGCACGCTCCAGCGTGCCGACCAGGTCGAGGTTTCCGAAACCGGCCAGGCCAGCCGCGACTGGTTTGCCCCGATCGTGGCCGATGCGGAGGCCGGTTTCGGCGGCACGCTGAACTGCTTTGAGATCATGAAGGCCTTCATCGAGGCGGGCGCGTCCGGCGTTCACTTCGAGGACCAGGTCGCGGCCGAAAAGAAATGCGGCCATCTGGGCGGCAAGGTTCTCATCCCGACCAGCCAGCACGAGCGCAATCTCGCTGCGGCCCGTCTGGCCGCCGACGTGATGGGTGTACCGACCATCACCGTGGCGCGCACCGATGCGGAATCGGCCACGCTGATCAATTCGGACATTGACGAGCGCGACCATGAATTCATCGACTTCGATGCCGGCCGTACGCCGGAAGGCTTCTTCCGCCTGAAGCAGGGCATGGGCGTCGATCACTGCATCAAGCGTGGTCTGGCCTACGCCAAGGTCGCCGACCTCCTGTGGTGGGAAACCTCCAAGCCGAATCTCGACGAGGCACGCCGCTTCGCCGAGGCAGTCCAGAAGGAATTCCCCGGCAAGATGATGGCCTATAACTGCTCGCCTTCCTTCAACTGGGAAGCCAATCTCGACAAGGCCACCATCGAGACCTACCAGCGCGAGCTGGGTGCGATGGGCTACAAGTTCCAGTTCGTGACCCTGGCCGGTTTCCACCAGCTCAATCACGGCATGTTCGAACTGGCCCGCGGCTACAAGGATCGCGGTATGGGCGCCTATTCGGAGCTGCAGCAGGCCGAGTTCGCCTCCGAGTCCGACGGCTACACCGCCACGCGCCACCAGCGTGAGGTCGGTACCGGCTATTTCGACAAGGTGTCGCTGGCCATTTCGGGCGGTACCGCCTCGACCACGGCCATGAGCGAATCGACCGAGACCGCTCAGTTCGTCGCGGCGGAATAAGCCCTCCGCGAAATCCGCCCGGCGCGGGGTGCGCGACCCCAAACGCGCACCCCATCGCCACCGGTCCGGGCCTGCCGCCTCAGACCCGCACAGAACTGGAGTGACCAATGACACTCACCACACCGAGCGGTATTGAAATCCTGGGACATCTCGAGCCCGGTTTTCGCGACATCCTCTCGAACGAGGCCCTCGATTTTCTCTCCGGCATGCATCGCCGCTTTGCCAAGCGCCGCCAGTCGCTGCTGCGCTATCGCAAGGAGCGCCAGGCCGAACTCGATGCCGGCGCGCTGCTCATGTTCCCGCACGAGACGGCCGATATCCGCGCCGGCGAGTGGAAAGTGCGTCCGGCGCCTGACGATCTGCAGGACCGCCGCGTGGAGATTACCGGTCCGGTCGACCGGAAGATGGTTGTGAACGCCCTCAATTCCGGCGCCAGATGCTTCATGGCGGATTTCGAGGATGCGACGTCTCCGCAATGGTCGAACCTTGTCGACGGCCAGATCAATCTGCGAGACGCCATCCGCCGCGAGATCGATTTCACGGATCCGAAGAACAACAAGCGCTACCGGGTCAATGATGATGCCGCCGTGCTCATCGTGCGCCCGCGCGGCTGGCATCTTGACGAGCGTCATCTGCGCGTCGACGGGCAGGCCATCTCCGGCTCGCTCTTCGATTTCGGCCTTTACGTCTTTCACAATCATGAAGCGCTGAAAGAGCGGGGCACGGCGCCCTATTTCTATCTGCCCAAGCTGGAGAGCCGGCTCGAGGCACGCCTGTGGAGCCTGGTCTTCCAGCATGCCGAGGACGAGCTTGGCCTCGAACGCGGCACGCTGCGCGCGACCGTGTTGATCGAAACCCTGCCGGCAGCCTTCGAACTCGACGAGATTCTCTACGAGCTGAAGGATCATATCGTCGGCCTCAATTGCGGCCGCTGGGACTATATCTTCAGCTATATCAAGTGCCTGCGTGCACGTCCTGAACATGTCCTTCCCGACCGTTCCGCCGTCACCATGAGCGTGGACTTCATGAGCGCCTATTCGCGCCGCGTGGTCGCGGTGTGTCACCGGCGCGGCGCCCATGCGATGGGCGGCATGTCGGCCTTCATCCCCGTGAAGGGCGACGAGGCCGCCAATGATGCCGCCATGGAGCAGGTGCGTCAGGACAAGCTGCGCGAAGTGAAGAACGGGCATGACGGAACCTGGGTCGCGCATCCGGATCTCGTCCCGGTCGCCAGGGCCGTGTTCGACGAACACATGCCCGGTGCCAATCAGATCGACCGTCCGGCCGATCCGCACGAACTGCCCGTCACCACGAAAGCCCTGCTCGATGCGCCAGACGGCGACATCACCGATCACGGCGTGAGCGACAATATCGACGTGGCGATCCGCTATATCGCCGCCTGGCTCGGCGGACGCGGAGCCGTGCCCATCCGCAATCTCATGGAGGATGCGGCAACGGCGGAAATCGCCCGGGCCCAGCTCTGGCAGTGGCGGACCTTCAACTGTTCCACCAAGGAAGGAACGGCCATTACCGGCGCCTTCCTGGAAAACAAGATCGAGGATATCTGCTCGGCGATCCAGGACGAGGTGCCCGGTCAGGACGAACTCTGCGGCCGCATTCGGTCCGCAGCGGAAATTCTGTCCGACCTGGTCCTGTCCGAAGACTTCGCGGACTTCCTGACGCTGCCTGCCTATGAGCGGATGACCGGCGATGTCGCTTCGCCGATGCGGCTGATGGAGTTCGAAGACTGATACGGCGTCGTATGTCCTCCCCGGCATGCAAAAGGCCCGCTCCGGATCGTCCGGGGCGGGCCTTCGTCTGTTGAGGAATTGGTATCCGTCAGCCGGTGACCGGCGCGGGCTGGAAACCGCGATAACCGCACAGATCGGCGAGCTTCCAGCCGCTGGCGGTCTGCTCGAACCGGCAGGAGAGATAGTCCCGCATTTCGGTGCCGTAGGGGATGCGCGCCTCGGCCAGCGGTGTGGTCGGCGGCGGGGCCAGGCGGTCATGTTCCGTCTGCGGATAGACGAGGACATTGCGGACCGTGTCTGAATTCGTCGCGGCCGTCGCGTCGTCGAGCACGCAGAGCGGCGGACGGGCGAGCACATTCACCACCGTGCCGCGGGTCTCGCCGCGTGCGCCCCACAGCCAGGCCCGCACCTGCGGGTCCTGGTCCTGGACCGCATTGCGCAAATCGCCGGGCGGCATGGCGAGGGCGAGGCTGGCCTCGTTATGACTGATAATGGCAGTGAAAGCCTGCATTTCATGCGCCATGGGCGCACGGCAGGCCGGCACGGTTTCCGTCGCGCAGGATGCGGCGAAAACGCCGCCGAGCGCGGTAAGGCACGCGAGTACTCGTTTCATCGGTTCTTCCGGTTCTCGATCAGCTGATCCACGACTTCGGGTTCGGCCAGCGTAGAGGTGTCGCCCAGATTTCCGAAGTCATTTTCCGCAATCTTGCGCAGGATACGGCGCATGATCTTGCCAGAACGGGTCTTGGGCAGGGCGGGAGCGAACTGGATCAGGTCGGGCGAGGCGACCGGGCCGATCTCCTCGCGGACCCAGGCGCGAAGGGCGGCCGTATCTTCGTCCTCCGGGTCGCGACCGCCCATGAGCGTGACGAAGCAGTAGATGCCCTGGCCCTTGATGTCGTGCGGATAGCCGACCACGGCGGCCTCCGCGACATCGTCATGCGCGACGAGCGCGCTTTCGATCTCCGCGGTGCCGAGCCGGTGGCCCGACACGTTGAGCACGTCGTCGACGCGGCCCGTGATCCACCAATAGCCGTCAGCGTCCCGGCGGGCGCCGTCGCCGCTGAAATAATAACCCGGATAGGCCGAAAAATAGGTCTCGTAGAAGCGTTGATGGTCGCCATAGACGGTACGCATCTGTCCCGGCCAGGACCGGGTGATGATGAGATTGCCCTCTGCGGCCCCCGTCTCCGGCAGGCGCTGGCCCTCACTGTCTACCAGGGCGGGCTGGATGCCGAACATCGGCATGGAGGCGGAGCCGGGCTTGAGGTCCGTTGCGCCGGGCAGGGGGGTGATGAGAATACCCCCCGTCTCGGTCTGCCACCAGGTATCGACGATCGGACAGCGATTGTCCCCGACGACGCGGTAATACCACTCCCAGGCTTCCGGATTGATCGGTTCGCCGACCGAACCGAGCAAGCGTAGCGTGGCGCGGGAATGCTTCTTCACGGGCTCGTCGCCTTCGCGCATAAGGGCGCGGATGGCGGTCGGGGCCGTGTAGAAGGTGTTGACCTTGTGCTTGTCGACGACCTGCCAGAAACGGTCCGGTCCCGGCCAGGTCGGCACGCCCTCGAACATCAGCGTGATGGCGCCGTTGGCCAGCGGTCCGTAGACGATATAGCTGTGGCCGGTGACCCAGCCGACATCGGCCGTGCACCAGTAGATGTCGCCGGGCTTGTAGTCGAAAACATATTCATGGGTCATCGACGCCCAGACCATGTAGCCGCCGGTCGTGTGCAGCACGCCCTTGGGCTTTCCGGTCGATCCCGAGGTGTAGAGGATGAAGAGCGGGTCTTCCGCATTCATCGGTTCGGCAGGACAGTCGGCGGACTGTTTCGAGACGAGCTCGTCGTACCAGACGTCGCGTCCCTCGACCCACCCGGTCTCGCCGCCGGTCCGGCGCACAACGACGACATGATCGACATGGTCCGCGGTCTCGACCGCCTTGTCGACATTGGCCTTGAGCGGGATGTGCTTGCCGCCGCGCACGCCTTCGTCCGCAGTGATGACGAAATTGCTCTTGCAGTCATTGATCCGCCCGGCCAGGGCATCCGGCGAGAACCCGCCGAACACGACCGAGTGCACGGCGCCGATCCGGGCACAGGCCAGCATGGCGTAGGCCGCTTCCGGGATCATGGGCATATAGATGGTGACGCGGTCGCCTTTCTTGACACCGAGCGATTTGAGGCCGTTGGCGAACTTCCCCACATGTTCGTAGAGCTCGCCATAGGTGATGGTCGCGTCCACCTCCGGGTCGTCGCCCTCCCATATGATCGCCGGCTGGTCGGCCTTGTCAGGCAGGTGGCGGTCGATGCAGTTTGCCGCCGCATTGAGTTCGCCATCGCCGAACCAGCGGATATGAAGGTCGTCCTTGTTCCAGGAGACGTCGTCGATCTCGGTAAAAGGCTTGATCCAGTCGATACGCCTGGCCTGGTCGCGCCAGAACCCGTCCGGATCCTCCAGCGATTGCCGGTACATCTGCGCATAGCGATCGGCATTGATATGAGCCGAGTTCTTCCAGTCGTCGGTGACTGGATGAAGGGCGGGGGCGTGATGTTCGGACATGGCGGGCTCCGCGGATCTGGAAGGGCAGGCGGAACGTTAGCGATTCAGGCGGGGGAGGCAAACCGCATCTTGGCCCGGCGCTGCGACAGGGCTCGTCCGGCCCCGGCTAGGCCGGGGTCACGCCTTCGGCGCGAAGGGTCGTCTCCGGATCGAGAATACGCATGGCGGCGTATTGCGAGAGGAAGACTTCGCCGGTCAATTCGTCGAACAAACCCGCCCCGATCAGCTGGTCCGCGACCGGACCCTTCACTTCGGACAGGTGCAGCCGAACCCCGGCGTCAGCGAGGCGTTCATTGATCGCCCGCAGGCTTCCCAGCGCACTGGCGTCGACGAAATTGACCGCCGGGAACATCAGAACCAGATCCGTGGTGCCCGGATGATTCGCCACGATCCGCCCCGTCAGTTCTTCCAGGAAGCGCGCATTGGCGAAATACAGCGCCGCGTCGACCCGCAAGGTGATGACGTGCGGCGAGACCATCACGTCATGCCGGTCGACATTGCGGAAATGGTGCGTGCCTGGAACCTGTCCCACCTCGGCCCAGTGGGGATGCATGGTGCGCTGGAGGATCGAGCCGACCGAGAGGGCGACTCCCAGGGTCAGGCCGACCTCGACCCCGAGGAAAAGCACGCCGGCGAGGGTCAGCAGCGCAGCAACCCCGTCCGGGCGGGAATAGTGCCAGGCCTCCCGCAATTCCCCGAAATTCGCCAGCTTGTAGATCGCCGCCAGAATGGTGGCGGCGAGGACCGCCTTCGGGAGATGGTAGAAGAGCGGCGTGAAGAAGGCGGCGACGATCAGGATGATGATCCCGGTAAAGATGCCGGCGAGCGGAGTCTGGGCGCCGGCCGATTCATTGACGACCGAGCGGGCGAAACCGCCGGTCACCGGATAGCCGCCCGTCAGGGCGGATGCGGCGTTCGCGGCACCGAGGCCGAGAAGCTCCCGGTTCGGAATCACATTTTCGCGGCGGCGGGCCGCCATGGATTGCCCCACCGAGACGCTTTCGACGAAACCGACCAGCGAGATCAGCGCGGCCGGCCCGATCAGCGCGCGCCAGATCTCCAGGTCGACCAGGGGGAACTGGAATGGCGGCAGCCCCGAGGGCAGGCTCCCGACAATGGAGAGACCGGTCGTCTCGGCGAGATTGAAGCGCCAGGCGATCACGGTCGTGATCACGACGAGCAGGGCGGGCGCACCTCTCACAATACTGTCCTTGAGCTCGCCGTTCAGTCCAATCCGGTCGAGCATCCATGGGAGCGCGGTCCGTGTGGCGACAAGAAAGGCGAGGCTGCCGCTGCCAACCGCCACCGCAACCATATTGATCCCGTCAAAGCTGCGTACGGCGGAAACCGCGACTTCCGGCAGGGTCGCACCTTCCAGATGGAGGCCGAAAATATGCCGGAGCTGGCTGGTGATGATGAGGATGGTCGATGCGGTCACGAAAGCGCCGATGACAGGTCGGCTGAGGAAGTTGGCGACACTACCCAGCCGGAAAGCAGCGAACAGCACCAGGAAAAGCCCGGAGAGAAGCGCGAGTGCGCCGGCCGCGGCGACCTGTTCGGCCGGGTCGGAAAGGCCGAGACTGCTGATCGCTGCCGCGGTCATCAGCGAGACGACGGCGACCGGCCCGACGGCGAGCGCGCGGCTCGAGCCGAAAAGCGCATAGGCGAAAAGCGGGGCGATGGAGGCGTAGAGGCCGGCCTGGGGTGGAAGCCCCGCAAGGAGTGCGTAGGCGAGGCTTTGCGGGATCAGGAGGATCGCCGTGACAATGCTGGCAAGTCCGTCCTCGCCCAGCGTGCGCAACGAATAGCCGCGCAGCCAGCCTAGGCCGGGCAAAAAGCGTTCGGCTGTGCGGAGCAGGTCAGACGGCATCTAGCGGTATCTTGAGATAGCGCGTGCCGTTGCCGGACGGTTCCGGCAGATTGCCCGCGCGCATGTTGATCTGCACCGAGGGCAGGATCAGACGGGGCATGTCCAGCGTTGCATCGCGCTCGGAGCGCATCTTGACGAATTCGTCCTCGGTGACGCCTTCATGGATGTGGATATTGCGCGCCTTCTCCTCGGCGACGGTCGTTTCCCAGGCGTAGTGATCGCGGCCCGGCGCCTTGTAGTCGTGACACATGAAGAGGCGCGTTTCGTCAGGCAGGGCGAAAATCTTCTGGACGGAATGGTAGAGCGCTCGCGCATCGCCGCCCGGGAAGTCGCAGCGGGCCGTCCCGAAGTCCGGCATGAAGAGCGTGTCGCCGACGAAGGCCGCATCCCCGATATGGTAGACCATGCAGGCCGGTGTATGACCGGGCGTCCAGATCGCCTCGGCTTCCAGATTGCCGATCGTGAAGCGTTCGCCGTCCTTGAACAGGTGGCCGAACTGGGACCCGTCACGCGCGAACCCGTCGCCCGCATCGAACAGGTCGCCAAAGACGGTCTGGACGTCGGTTACATGTTCGCCGATCCCGATACGGCCGCCCAGCGTCTTCTGGAGATAGGGGGCTGCCGAGAGATGGTCGGCGTGGACGTGGGTTTCCAGGATCCAGTCGACGGTGAGGGCGTTCTTGCGTACGTGCTCGACGAGCGCGTCGGCCGATCGCGTGCTGGTGCGGCTGGAATTCGGGCAGTAGTCGAGCACGGAGTCGATAATGGCCGCACGCGCCGTTTCCGGATCCGACACGACATAGCTGACCGTATAGGTGTCGGGATCGAAGAAGGGCTGGATAACGGGCTTCGACATGGTGTTTCACGCTCCTGGGACGCGGGACTTCGCTTGATATAGTGTACTTGCGTAAATCTGCAAATATTAGACGGTGGGCGCAGCGCTCTTTAGCCTAGCCGGACGGCTGGCAATAGGTCTCGTAGAGCGTTGTCAGCAGGGTTCGCAAGCGGTCATCGGCGAGGTCGTAATAGATCGTCTGTCCCTGCCGCCGCGTCTTCACCAGCCCGTTCGAACGGAGAATGGCGAGTTGCTGGGACATGGCCTGGGTGCGCATGCCGAGCGTTTCGGCGAGTTCGCCGACCGATCGCTCGCTTTCCATGACGGCGCAGAGCGCCAGTAGTCGGCCGGGATGGGCCAGTGTTTTCATGATCTCGGCGACATCTTCGGCGAGTGGCATCATCTCGTCATAGCGCATGGGTCGGCATCCGGATTGACTTGCAGAAACAGGTTAGTCGGCGAAACCTGATAGCTCCAGCCCCGGCTTCAGCCCGCATCAGCGGTCAGTTTTTTGCACTTGATTGCAGTTCGTGGGATTGTGTTAGCGCGCTAACACGTTATATCGAGCCGCAAAGGAGGCCGGACATGGCAGATACGAACGATATTGCGCGGGGGCCGGCACGGCCCGATCTCGCTCCGCTGTGCCAGGCCCTGCTTGCGTGCCGGGGCGGCGAAGAGATGGAAGCATTCCTGCGCGATCTGCTCACGCCGGGCGAGATCAAGACGCTCGTCGAGCGTTGGCGCGTGGCGCGCCTGCTGGATGAGGGCGGGCATTCCTATCGCGAGATCAGCGAGATGACCGGGGCCAGCACGACCACCGTGACCCGTGTTTCCCGCTTTCTCAGTCAGGAGCCGTGGCGCGGCTACCGGGCCATTCTCGATCGCCTCAAGGAGGGTGAGCAGTGACCGATAATCGTTTGCGTATCGCCGTGCAGAGCAAGGGGCGCCTCGCCGAGGGCGGAATGGACCTGCTCAAGCGTTGCGGGCTTCGTTTCGCCTACGGGCGGGACAAGCTGCACCAGCGTGCCGAAAACATGCCGGTCGATCTCATGCTGGTCCGGGATGACGATATCCCCAACTTCGTGGCCAGTGGTGCCTGCGATTACGGAATTGTTGGCGAAAATGTCCTGTGTGAGGAGCAGGCCGCCGGCGGTCGTGCGGCCGAGCTCGACGTTGCGCTTCGCCTCGGCTTTGCCGGATGCACGCTGAAACTGGCAGCAGCCGAAGGCGGCGCGATCCGGTCGGTTGGCGATCTCGAAGGCAAGGCGGTGGCGACATCCTATCCGGCGATCACCGGACGTTTTCTCGCCGATGCCGGCGTGAAGGCCGAGATCGTCGAGATGCGAGGTTCGGTCGAGGTCGCACCGCGCCTTCGTATCGCCGACGCCATCTGTGATCTGGTCTCGTCGGGCGCAACCTTGCAGGCCAACGGACTTGCCGCATTCGCGACCGTACTTGAAAGCGAGGCCGTGCTGATACGCCGCCGCCGGGACCGGAACGCCGAAGCCGATGCCATCGCCGAAGTGCTCATGCGTCGCGCCGAGGGCGTGATCGCATCTTCGCAGACGAAATACATCATGCTCAATGCCCCGCGCGACCGCCTCGACGCGATCCGTTCGCTGCTGCCGGGGGCGGATGCGCCGACGGTTGCGCAAGTGGCAGGGCGTGAGGATGTCGTGGCGCTTCATGCTGTGTGCCGCGAGCGGGTGTTCTGGGAAACCCTGGAAGCTCTCGAAGCCGAGGGCGCGCGCGCCATCCTCGTTCTTCCGATCGAAAAAATGCTGGCCTGAGGTAGACAATGCTCGACCCGATCATCTGGGCGCAGGCGGACGAGAATGCCCGCAGCGCCGCGCTCGCAAGACCGGTAGAGACCGGGACGGCGTCCGAGGCAGCCCGCGACATCGTCGATGCCGTACGCGCCCGCGGCGACGAAGCCGTTCGGGCCTATGCCCTGCGCCTGGACGGCTATGCGCCGGACAGCTTTCGGGTGTCCGGCGATGCGTTGCGGTCTGCCCGCGCTGCCATGACTCAAGAGGATGTTGAGGCGATCAAGGTGGCTGCCGATGCCGTGCGCCGTTTCCACGTCAGGCAGGGATACACCGCATATGACGTCGAGACCTGGCCTGGCGTTACCGCATCGCGCCGCGCCACGCCGGTCGATACCGCCGCGCTCTACGTGCCCGCGGGCAGCGCGCCGCTGGTCTCCACACTGATCATGCTGGCGGTGCCGGCGCAGCTGGCGGGCGTGCCGCGGATCGTTGTCGTAGCCCCGCCGAACGGGGAGGGCGGTGTGAACCCGGCCCTGCTCGCCGCCGCCGACATTCTCGGCCTCGACGAGGTCTATGCCATCGGTGGCGCCCAGGCCGTGGCCGCGCTCGCGACCGGAACGGGTGGCCTGCCGCGAGCGGACAAGATTTTCGGCCCCGGCAATGCCTATGTGGCGGCCGCAAAAGCTTATGTGTCGGCTCTGCCCGGCGGCCCGGCCGTCGATCTGCCGGCCGGGCCGAGCGAAGTGATGGTCGTGGCCGATGCCCAGGCCGATGCCGCGCTCGTCGCCAGCGATCTGCTGAGCCAGGCCGAACACGATCCGATGGCTCAAGTCGTACTGGTCTGTTTCGACGAAGAAACACGCGAACGCGTGCTGGCGGAGACCGAGGCTCAGCTTGCCGCGCTGCCGCGCGCCGAGATCGCGCGTGCAGCCCTGGCGAATTCCCGCACAATCGTCTGCGCCGGTCTCGCAGAGGCTGCGGAAGTGGCGAACCGGTATGCGCCGGAACACCTGATCCTGCAGCTGGATGCGGCCGAGCGGCTTGTGTCCGAAATCCGCAATGCCGGGTCGATCTTCGTCGGGGCCTGGGCGCCCGAGGCTGCGGGCGATTATGCGGCCGGACCGAATCACACACTGCCGACCGGCGGGGCGGCGCGCGCCTGCGGCGGCGTCACGGTGGAGTCCTTCCAGAAGACGACCACCATCCTTCGGGCCAGCGCGTCCGGCGCGGCCGGCATGGCGCCGACCGTGGAGCGGCTGGCGATCCTCGAGGGGCTCGAGGCACATGCAACGGCCATGCGTCTGCGGCGGGAGAGGGTCGAACCGGTGGGGAAAACGAACGATCTCCCGGCCGGTCCGCGCGCTGGCGCGAAGCGGCGCAAAACGGCAGAAACCGACGTCACGGTGAGCGTGAATCTCGATCGAGCCGGTCCGTCCCGGATCGAGACCGGGATCGGATATTTCGATCACATGCTCGAACAGATTTCCCGTCATGGCGGTATCGCCATCGATGCTCAGGTGGAGGGCGATCTGGAGGTCGATGCTCACCACACGATCGAGGATGTCTGTCTCACGCTTGGCGAAACCCTGCGCGAGGCACTGGGCGACAAGCGTGGCATTGCCCGTTTCGGCTTCGAATTGCCGATGGACGAAAGCCGGGCCGCCGTCTGGATCGATCTGTCGGGGCGGCCGTTCGCGAAATTCGAAGGGGTTATACCCGGCGAGAGTGTCGGCGATTTCCCGGTCGAGATGACGGCGCACGCCTTTCGGTCGCTGGCTGAAGCCATGGGCGCCGCCATCCATGTCCGCGTGGAAGGCGAAAATGCGCACCACATGGTGGAAAGCTGTTTCAAGGCTTTCGGGCGGGCGCTGCGCCAGGCGATTCGGGTGGAGAGTGCTGAAATGCCATCCACCAAGGGCGTACTCGCATGAGTATCGCGCTGATCGATACCGGCTGCGCCAATCTCGCCTCGGTGCGTTTTGCTCTGGAACGCGGCGGGCACGCCTATGAAATCGTCCGCGATCCGGACGAGGCGCGGGCCTGCGACCGGCTCATCCTGCCGGGTGTGGGCGCAGCGGCGCCGGCCATGGAACGCCTCACTGCGCGCGGCTGGGCTGCCAGCTTGCGCGAGGACGCAAGGCCGCTTCTCGGCATCTGCCTCGGTATGCAATTGCTGTTCGCGCATTCCGCGGAGGGCGATGTGCCCTGTCTCGGTCTGATCGAAGGACGTGTCGAGAAACTGCCCCCGGCGGAGGGATTGGTCTGGCCGCATATGGGCTGGAACAGTCTTGATTTCGAGCCCGGGGACGAGGCGCTCCTCGACGGCATCGAACCGGGCGATTTCGTCTATTTCGTCCATGGCTTTTACGTCCCGTTCGGGCCTGCAGCCCGCGCGACGACCGGTTACGGCGCCACCATCTCGGCGCTGGTGCGCAGCGGTTCTGTCACTGGCTGTCAATTTCACCCGGAGCGCTCCGGCAAGACCGGAGCCCGCATCCTGGCCAATTTCTCGGGAGCCTCATCGTGATCCTTTATCCTGCGATCGACCTTCTGGACGGCCGCGTTGTGCGGCTGCACAAGGGTGCCTTCGACGCCGTTACCGACTATGGCGACGATCCGGTCGCTGTGGCGACGGGTTTCGGCGATGCCGGCGCGTGCTGGGTGCACGTGGTCGACCTGTCGGGCGCGCGTGAAGGCGCGCGCCGCCAGAGCGATCTCATCCACGAAATCTGCGGTACCGGGCTCAGGGTCCAGACCGGGGGCGGCGTCCGTTCGCGCGAAGATGTCGAAAGCCTGCTGGCCGTCGGTGTGGAGCGCGTCATCATTGGCTCGCTCGCCGTGACCGAACCGGACCGCGTCTCGGGCTGGATCGACGAATACGGCGCCGAGCATATTACGCTCGCGCTCGATGTGAGGCCGGTAGCCGGTAATTACCGCCCCGCCCTGTCCGGCTGGACGGATCTGATGATGACCACACTGGATGATGTCATTCGCGGTTACGAGGCAAGCGGACTGCGTCACGCTCTGGTGACGGATATCAGCCGCGACGGTGACCTGTCCGGCCCCAATATCCCCCTCTACCGGCGCCTGGCGCAGACCTGGCCGCAAATCGACTGGCAGGCGTCGGGCGGGGTGGCATCCGTAGAGGATCTGGCGGCGGCCCGCGATGCCGGCGCGGCCGGTGCGATTACGGGCAAGGCGCTCTATGAGGGCCGCTTCACGCTGGAGGAGGCGCTGGAATGCTTGCGCGCCGCATAATTCCCTGCCTCGACGTTCGCGACGGCCGCGTCGTCAAGGGCGTGCGCTTCCGGGATCACGAGGATGTCGGCGATATCGTCGCACTCGCGAGCCGGTATTCGCGAGAGGGTGCCGACGAACTCGTCTTTTACGACATCACCGCCAGCGCGCACGGGCGCACCGTGGAACCGGAATGGGTGAGCAAGGTTGCACAGGCCATCGATATCCCGTTCTGCGTGGCCGGCGGTATCCGGTCGGTGGACGATGCCAGGGCCCGCCTCTTTGCCGGTGCGGACAAGATTTCCGTGAATTCGCCGGCCCTGGAGAACCCCGGCCTTATCGATGAGCTCGCCCGCGAGTTCGGCAGCCAGTGCGTGGTGCTCGGTGTCGACAGCCGGGCGATCAATGGCGTGTGGCGCGTGCACCAGTATACCGGCGATCCGGACCGCACGCTTGCGGATGCGCGGACCACGACGGACTGGATTCGCGAAGGTATCGAGCGCGGCGCCGGCGAGGTCGTACTCAATTGCATGGACAAGGACGGGGTACGCGACGGGTATGACATCGAACAGCTGAGCGCGGTGCGCGCACTGTGTTCCACACCTCTGATCGCGTCGGGCGGAGCGGGCCGAAAAGAGCACTTCAAATCCGCCTTCGAACTTGCCAATGTCGACGGTGCGCTGGCTGCCAGCGTGTTTCACAAACAGGTCATCGGAATCGGCGAACTCAAAGCCTGGCTCATGACCGAAGGGGTAGTGATCAGACCATGATCGATGCAGCCGAACTCGACTGGGCCAAGGGCGACGGGCTGATCCCGGCGATCGTTCAGGACTGTGCCACGCGGCAGGTCCTGATGCTGGGATACATGAATGCCGAGGCACTGGCGAAGACGCAGGAGACCGGAAAGGTCCATTTCTATTCGCGCTCGCGCAAGGCTCTCTGGAAGAAGGGCGAAACGTCGGGAAACACGTTCAAGCTGGTCGATCTCTCGGTCGATTGCGATAACGACACGCTTCTGGTCGAGGTGAAGCCGAAAGGGCCGGCCTGCCACACCGGAACGGTCAGCTGCTTCGGCGACGATCCGGGGCCGGGGCTGGGCTTTCTGGCCCATCTGCGCGCCATCATCCGCAAGCGCAAGAAGGACAAGCCCAAGGGCTCCTATGTCGGCTCGCTCATGGCCCGTGCCCCGAAACGCCCGGCCCAGAAGGTTGGCGAAGAGGGCGTGGAAGTCGCCATGGCTGCCGTGTCGGAAGGTCGTTCCGCGCTGACCGGCGAGGCCGCGGATCTTCTCTTTCACCTGATGGTTCTGCTCGAATCGCGCAATCTGAGCCTGGACGATGTCATTGCGGTCCTGCGCAAGCGCCATGCGGTACGCGCGGACCGCTGACGCCTGATTCAGGCCCGGCAGTGCAATCAGGCCCTGGGAGGCAAGCATGAAACAGTATCTCTTGGCCGGTCTGGCCGCGATTTCCGTTAGCGCCTGTTCGGCGGCGCAGGATTATGTGCCGCCGCGTGGCGATGTGAATTGGGAGCGGCGCGACGCGACCGAGCTGGGACTCAATGCGGCTGCGCTCCAGGAGGCGGTGAATTTCGCCATCGAGAACGAGACCCGGCCCCGCGAAGGCTGGGACGGTGTCGACGCTCGCGATCTCTCCGTCATGGTCCCGCTGACCTGGGCTTACGAACCGCATTCCAGTCCGCTGGGCGAGTTGCGTCCGCGCGGCGGACCGGCGGGGATCATCCTGCGCGACGGTTTTATCGTCGCGGAATGGGGGGATCTGGAGCGGGTCGACATGACCTTTTCCGTCTCGAAGACCTTTCTGTCCCACACGGTCGGGCTGGCGGTCGATGACGGGTTGATCGGAGATGTGAACGACCCGGTCTCCGACTATGTCGAGGATCCGCTCTTCCACACGGAACACAATACGCCCATCACCTGGGACCAGATGCTGCGCCAGACTTCGGGCTGGTGGGGCACGCTATTCGACAAGCCGGCCTGGGCCGACCGACCCGCTCGCGACAACCCGGCGCGCGACCTCGTCGCTGGGCCGCCCGAGCCGGGTGCGGCCTGGGAGTATAATGATGTCCGCGTAAACGCCCTGGCATTGGCGGCGCTGCACGTCTGGGAGCGGCCGCTGCCGGATGTGCTGGCCGAACGCATCATGGATCCGATCGGATCTGCGGGGACCTGGGAGTGGCATGGCTATGAAAACAGCCATGTCGAGATCGGCGGCGAAGAAATGTGGTCCGTCTCCGGCGGCGGTCACTGGGGGGGCGGCATGATGCTCTCCGCCTACGATCAGGCGCGGCTCGGCCTGCTCGGCCTGCGCCGCGGAAACTGGGGCGGCGAGCAGCTCCTGTCCGAAGCCTGGTACGAACAATCGCTGACGCCGACGGATGTCGCTCCGCACTACGGCTATATGAACTTTTTCCTGAACCGGCCGGATGTGGACGGCGCGGCGATCTCCGTCGAGGAAGCGCCCGCTGACAGCTTCGCCTATCTCGGTGCCGGCGCGAACATGATCTTCATCGACCCGGAACACGACATCGTGGCCGTGGTTCGCTGGATCGAGTCCGGCGAGCGAAACGAATTCATCCGGCGCCTGATGGCGGCGATAGAGGAATAGCTACCGTCCCGGCCCAAAACGCTCGGTCATTTTGTGGCGCGTGCCCGGATGGGCGAGGCGGGCATAGGTGACCACGGCGTCGTCTTGGAAGGTGCGGCGCTCGAGGACGAGGCAGGCCTCGCCGGTCTTCACGCCCAGCGCTCGTGCAAGCGTCCGGTCGGCATTGACTGCGGAGACCGTGTGTTCGGCCTCCGTCCATGGCGCGGCGCGCAAGAGCCAGCTGCCCGGCGCTTCGGCACCGTAATCCGCGTGCGCAGCTTCCGGCAGAAGCGCAAGGTTGATCCAGCGCTCCTCGAGTTCGACCGGATTGCCGTCCGCCGTGTGCAGGCAGACCAGATGCTGTACGCGCGAGCCGTGCGGCAGGCGCATGTGGCGGGCGATATCGTCGGGTGCCGGTATGGTCTCATTGACCTCGCATTCATAGCCGTAGGACTCGCCGCGCTCGGGAATGGCGCTCGACATGTCGACGATCTTGAGAATGGCGGTCGGCGCGTTGGGCTGAGCCACGAATGTTCCGGCGCGGCGGCGGCGAACCAGAAGACCTTCCTCGGTCAGCTCTCTCAGGGCCCGGTTGATCGTCATGCGTGCGAGACCTAGCTGGTCGACCAGTTCGGCTTCCGAGGGCAGACGATGACCCGGTGCCCATCGGCCCGAGCGGATCTGACGCGTCACCGCGCGCTTGAGCTGGTCGTAGACTGGTCCGTCGCCGTCGAGCGCGATATCCGAGCCAATTTCGTTCATGAAGAAATCCGGTCCATGAGGTCGGTCATCGCGGCCCGGTAGGATGCGTCGATGGTGTCCCGCGCGAGGGCCCGTCCGTCATTCACGACGGCTTGTCCGGCGATGTAGACGCTCTCGACCTGCCGGGCATCGCCGGTGAAGAGCCAGCTGTCGAGACGAGCGTCGCCGGTGCGGCCTGCGAGTGGCGGGCTGGCGGAGTCGAGGATGACGAAATCGGCGCGGGCGCCCGCCTCGATGCGGCCGGTGGGCTGGGCCAACGCCCGGGCGCCGCCGGCGAGGCTGGCCTCGAACAGGCGACGTCCCGTGCTCTCCCCGGAACGGGCGAGAACATTGCGCTGCCGCGATGTCAGGCGCTGGCCGTATTCGAGCAGGCGGATTTCCTCGGCCAGATCGATCCGGATATGGCTGTCCGAGCCGATACCGATCGCGCCGTCTGCCGCGAGGAAATCCTGCGCCGGGAATATTCCGTCGCCGAGATTGGCCTCGGTCAGCGGACAGAGCCCCGCCACGGCGCCGCTGCGGGCGAGGGCGGCCGTTTCATCGTGTGTCATGTGGGTCGCATGAACGAGACACCAGCGTGCGTCGACCGGCTGGGTATCGAGAAGATGTGCGACCGGGCGAGCGCCGAGCGCGGCTTCGCAATCAGCGACCTCCTTCACCTGCTCCGCGATATGGATATGTACAGGACCATCCTCCGCCAGAGGCAGGATGGTCTCGATATCGGTGTGACTGGCCGCGCGTAAAGAGTGCGGCGCAATGCCGAGTGCCGCATTATCGAGCGTTTCGACATGGCGGCGGCTCGCGGCGATCAGATCCGCATAGCCGTCCGGATCGTGCAGGAAGCGTCGCTGGCCGTTGCTTGCCACGGCATCGCCGAAGCCGGCATGCCGGTAGAAGACAGGCAGGAGAGTCAGTGCGATGCCGGTCTTCTCAGCGGCCGCGCAGATGCGCCCGGCCATCTCCGCCCGGTCGTTGAACGGGGAGCCGTCGCGGTCATGGTGGAGATAGTGGAATTCGCCGACGCTGGTGAAACCCGCTTCAAGCATTTCCGCGTAGACGAGCGCCGCGATCGCCTCGACATGATCCGGCGTGAGGTGGTCGTTGAAGCCGTACATGATCTGGCGCCAGGACCAGAAACTGTCCGTGGTCTCGCCCCGGCGCTCCGACAGCCCCGCCATGCCACGCTGGAAGGCGTGCGAGTGGAGATTGGCCATGCCGGGCAGGGCGGTTCCTTGGCGTAGGGCGCCCGGCAGAAGCGGCTTATCTGCCGTGACGGATGTTATCGTTCCGCCTTGGTCGACCTCGACCGTCACGTCCCGGGCCCAGCCGTCCGGCAGGAGCGCTTCGTCGAAATGGAATGCAGTCATTGCGGCACCGCCCCGCTGGACAGAATCGAAATCCGGGATTTATTGTATAGACAATTAAGCGGATGCAAAGGGCCTCACATGCGGTATGACCGCGTTCTGACCAATCTGCGACTTGCGAGCATGGTTCCGGGCGAAACGCCTTGCGGGATCATGGAAGATGCCGTGATCGCGATCGACGGGGAGCGTATCGCCTGGGTCGGCTCGCGGGCGGACTTCAGCGGCGAGGCTGTCGAGCGGGATGATCTCGGTGGACGCTGGGTCACACCGGCCCTGATCGACTGTCACACCCATCTCGTTTTCGCCGGCGACAGGTCTGACGAGTTCGAACGCCGGCTTGCGGGCGAGGATTACGCATCCATATCCCGGTCGGGCGGCGGCATCCGCAAGACGGTGGCCGCAACGCGCGAGGCCGGCGCAGCCGAGCTCGCATCGGGCGCTCTGGGACGCCTCGACAGCCTGGCGCAAGAAGGCGTCGGCACGGTCGAGATCAAGTCCGGTTACGGGCTGACCATGGAGAGCGAGCTGGCCATGCTGAAGGCGGCGCGAGCCTGCGGGCTCGCCTCGGGCATGCGGATTTCCACGACCCTGCTCGCAGCCCACGCGATTCCGCCGGAATATGAAGGCCGCTCCGGCGATTACATCGACGAGGTCTGTATCCCGCTGGTGCGCGAAGCCGCGCGGGAAGGACTGGCCGACGCGGTCGATGCCTATTGCGAGGGCATCGCCTTTTCGCCCGAGGAGACGCGTCGGCTCTTCATTGCGGCAAAGGCAGCGGGCCTGCCGGTCAAGCTCCATGCCGACCAGCTTTCGGATACGGGCGGCGCCCGGCTCGTTGCGGAATTCGGCGGGCTCTCGGCCGACCATATCGAGTACACGCATGAAGACGGCATCGCGGCGATGGCGGAGGCCGGGACGGTAGGCGTTCTTTTGCCCGGGGCTTTCTATGCGCTGAAGGAAACGCAGCTCCCGCCGATCGAGGCCATGCGGACGCGGGGCGTGCCGATGGCGATCGCGACCGACGCCAATCCGGGGACGTCACCGGTACTTTCGCTTCTGACGGTCGCCAATATGGCCTGTACGCTTTTCGGGCTGACCATCGACGAAGTGCTGGCCGGGATGACGCGCAATGCGGCGCTCGCCCTCGGCCTGCAGGACGAAGTGGGGACAGTCGAGGCCGGCAAATATGCCGACCTTGCCGTCTGGGACGTGGAACGTCCCGCCGAACTCATTCAATGGATCGGACGCCGGCCTCTGCATGGCCGCATCCTCAAGGGAGAATGGCTGTGAGTGCCGTCATCATCAAACCGGGGCAGATGAAACTGTCCGACTGGCGCGCCGTCTACGAAGGCGCAGCTGTCCGGATCGATCCGGGTGCGAAGGCTGATGTCGATGCGGCCAGCGCGACCGTCGACGCCCTGATTGCCTCGGGGCGCGCCGTCTACGGCCTCAATACCGGGTTCGGCAAGCTGGCGCAGACGCGAATCGCGGACGACGAACTCGCCGTGCTCCAGGAACGCCTCGTACTGTCCCATGCCGCCGGTATCGGCGAGCCGCTGGCCGGGAATGTGGTCCGCCTTCTGATGGCGCTGAAGATGGCCAGCCTCGGACGCGGGGCGTCCGGCGTGCGCTGGTCAACCATCGAAGCGCTCCAGGCCATGCTCGATAAAGGCGTGCTGCCCGTGATCCCGTCCCAGGGGTCTGTCGGTGCGTCCGGCGACCTCGCGCCGCTGGCGCATATGAGCGCGGCGCTCATCGGGGCGGGTGAGGCGACCTATCGGGGCGAGCGCCTGCCGGCGGCCGTGGCCCTGGCGAAAGCGGGCCTGGAACCCGTGCAGCTCGGCCCGAAGGAAGGGCTCGCGCTGCTCAACGGCACGCAGACCTCGACCGCACTCGCGCTGGCCGGCCTTTTCGGCGTTGAAACAGGCTTCAAGGCGGCATTGGTCTCCGGCGGCCTGAGCGTCGATGCCGCGAAGGGCTCGGTCGCGCCCTTCGATCCGCGTATTCATGCGCTGCGGGGCCAGCCCGGTCAGATCGATGTGGCCGGTGCGCTTCGCGACCTGCTGGACGGGTCGGACATCCTCGACGGCCATTCCGACTGCGAGAAGATCCAGGACCCGTACTGCCTGCGCTGTCAGCCGCAGGTGATGGGCGCCGTGCTCGATCTTCTGCGTCAGGCGGGCCAGGTGCTCGAACGCGAAGCCAATGCGGTGACGGACAATCCGCTGGTCTTCACCGATACGGGAGAAGCGATCTCCGGCGGCAATTTCCACGCCGAGCCGGTTGCCTTTGCGGCCGACCAGATCGCGATGGCGGCCTGCGAGATCGGCTCGATCTGCGAGCGTCGCGTAGCGCTGCTGACCGACCCCGCCGTCTCGGGCCTGCCGGCTTTCCTGACCCCCAATCCCGGCATCAATTCCGGCTTCATGATCGCCCATGTGACGGCCGCGGCGCTTGTCTCGGAGAACAAGCAGAAAGCCTATCCGGCCTCGGTCGATTCCATTCCGACCAGTGCCAATCAGGAAGACCATGTCTCCATGGCGACCCATGGCGCCTTCCGCCTGGCGAAGATGGCCGAGAATCTGGCGGCGATCGTCGGTATCGAGCTCTTGAGCGCGGCGCAGGGCGTGGATTTCCACGCGCCGCAGAAATCTTCCAGAGCGCTGGAATCCGCCAGATCGCTCATTCGGGGGAAAATCCCGGCCTATGGCGATGACCGCTATTTCGCCACCGATATCGAACAGGCGCGCGATCTCGTCGCAAGCGGCGCGATCGCTGCAGCTGCGGGCGATTTGCCGGGCGTGTCGTGATGGACGTCTACGACCTCAAGACGGGCAAGAGTCCGCTCATTGTCTCCATGCCGCATTCCGGTCTGGCATTGAGTCCGGGGCTTTCCGACCGTCTGACGGCGGAAGCGACACCCTTGCCCGACACCGACTGGCACGTGCCCCAGCTCTACGACTTTCTCGACGATCTGGGTGCCAGTGTGATCCGCGCCAGTTATTCGCGCTACGTCATCGATCTCAATCGCGACCCGACAGGTGCCTCGCTCTATCCGGGTCAGGCGACGACCGAACTTGTTCCGGCGACACTGTTCGACGGCACGCCGATCTATCGCGACGGTCAGGAACCCGATGAGGCGGAAATCGATCAGCGCCGGACGGATTATTACGATCCGTATCACAAGGCCCTGACCGAGTTGATCATGGAAACGCGCATGGAGCACGGCTTCGCTCTGCTCTGGGACGCCCATTCCATCGCCTCGGAAGTGCCGCGCCTGTTCGAGGGGACGCTGCCCGATCTCAATCTCGGCACGAATGGCGGCGAGAGCTGCGATCGCATGATCGAGCGCTGGGCCGTGAAGGCGATGATGGATCACGAGGACTTCACCTCGATCGTCAACGGGCGTTTCAAGGGCGGCTGGATCACCCGCGCATACGGGCGGCCCAGCCAGAATGTTCATGCCCTGCAGATGGAACTCGCCCAGTCCAACTACATGACCGAAGGCGCACCCTATGCCTTCGACGAAACCAAGGCCGACGCCCTGCGCCCGGTCCTGAAAGACACTATGCGGGCCGCGCTCGACGCAGCGCGTTCGCTTTATTCCGGAGACGTGAAGTGACCCATACCCGGCTCGACAATTCCCGCACCATCCGCGCCAAGCACGGCACAGAACTCGATGCCAAGAGCTGGGCAGCCGAAGCGCCGCTGCGCATGCTGATGAACAATCTCGACCCGGACGTGGCCGAGAAGCCCGAAGAACTGGTCGTCTATGGCGGGATCGGCCGGGCCGCGCGCGACTGGGAGAGCTTCGACCGCATCGTTGACACGCTCAAGCGACTTGAGGAAGACGAGACCATGCTGGTCCAGTCCGGCAAGCCGGTCGGCGTTTTCCGCACGCACAAGGTTGCGCCGCGCGTGCTGATCGCGAACTCCAATCTGGTTCCGCACTGGGCGAATTGGGAGCATTTCCGCGAGCTCGATAAAAAGGGCCTGATGATGTACGGCCAGATGACGGCCGGGTCCTGGATCTATATCGGCTCGCAGGGCATCGTTCAGGGCACTTATGAGACCTTCGTCGAGGCCGGCCGCCAGCACTATGACGGCGATCTCACCGGCAAGTGGATTCTTACCGGCGGTCTTGGCGGGATGGGCGGCGCCCAGCCGCTCGCCGCGACCATGGCCGGTGCATGCATGCTCGCCGTGGAATGCCAGCCCAGCCGGATCGAGATGCGTCTGCGCACCGGCTATCTCGACAAGCGAGCCGACAATCTCGATGAGGCGCTCGCTATCATCAAGGACGCCTGCACGAAAGGCGAGGCGGTCTCCGTCGGCCTGCTGGGCAATGCGGCCGAGATATTCCCGGAACTCGTCAAGCGCGGCGAGCGCCCGGATATCGTCACCGACCAGACCTCCGCCCACGACCCGGTCAACGGCTACCTGCCGCTCGGGTGGACGCTGGAGAACTGGGAAAGCAAGCGCGAGAGCAATCCCGACGCTGTCGCGACCGCGGCCAAGGCCTCCATGGCGATCCAGGTCAAAGCCATGCTCGCCTTCCAAGAGGCTGGTATTCCGACCGTCGATTATGGAAACAATATCCGCCAGATGGCCTTCGACGAGGGCGTCTCGAACGCCTTCGACTTCCCGGGCTTCGTGCCGGCCTATATCCGCCCGCTCTTCTGCAAGGGCGTGGGGCCGTTCCGCTGGGCGGCGCTTTCGGGCGATCCGGAGGATATCTACAAGACCGACGCCAAGGTGAAGGAGCTGATCCCCGACAATCCGCACCTGCATCGCTGGCTCGACATGGCCAAAGAGCGCATTCACTTCCAGGGCCTGCCGGCGCGCATCTGCTGGGTCGGCCTGGGCGAGCGTCACAAGCTGGGCCTCGCCTTCAACGAGATGGTCAAGAATGGCGAGCTGAAGGCCCCGGTCGTGATCGGCCGCGACCACCTCGATTCAGGCTCCGTCGCCAGCCCGAACCGGGAAACCGAAGCCATGATGGACGGCTCGGACGCCGTCGCCGACTGGCCGCTCCTCAATGCGCTGCTCAATACCGCCTCCGGCGCGACCTGGGTCTCGCTGCACCATGGCGGCGGCGTGGGCATGGGCTATTCCATCCATTCCGGCCAGGTCGTGCTCTGCGACGGCACGGATGACGCCGCCGCGCGCGTCGGCCGCGTGCTCTGGAACGACCCCGGCACCGGCGTCATGCGCCACGCGGATGCGGGGTACGAGATCGCGAAGGAATGCGCGAAAGAGCAGGGACTGGACCTGCCGAGCGTGGAGTGAGTCCTTCTCCCCGACCGGGGAGACGGTGGCCCGGAGGGCCGGATGAGGGCGGCCGCGAAGCGGCCAGAAAAGACTCTTGAGTGGCGTCCTTCGGACGCGCCCCTCATCCCTCGCTGGCGCTCGGACGTCTCTCCGGCGCGCCTAGGTAGTTCTGCGGCTGTCAGGGATGACAATCCGGATGCGTCCCCATACAAAACCCCAAACCCCTGACTCACCCACGGAGCCCTTCATGTCCGACGCGTTTTTCTCTGATCTCAAAGCCGAACTCGCCCAGATCGAGGCGGACGGGCTGTACAAGCGCGAGCGCATCATCACCTCGCAGCAATTCTCCGAGATCGATGTGAAGACGGACGGTCACGAAGACCATGTCATCAATTTTTGCGCCAACAACTATCTCGGCCTGGCCAACCGGCCGGAACTGATCGACGCGGCCAAGGCCACGCTCGACAGTCACGGTTTCGGCGTGGCGTCGGTGCGCTTCATCTGCGGCACGCAGGACCTGCACAAACAGCTCGAGGCGAAGATCGCCGAGTTCACGGGGCAGGAGGATTCCATCCTTTATGCGGCGGCCTTCGACGCAAACGGCGGTGTGTTCGAGCCGCTGCTCGGTCCGGAAGACGCGATCATTTCCGACGCGCTCAACCATGCCTCCATCATCGATGGCGTGCGTCTGTGCAAGGCCAAGCGATACCGCTACGCCAATTCCGACATGAACGACCTGGAAGCCCAGTTGAAGCAGGCCCGGGCGGACGGGGCGCGCCATATCCTGATCGTGACCGACGGCGTCTTCTCGATGGACGGCTATATTGCCGACCTGAAATCCATCGTGGGCCTGGCGAAGAAATACGACGCCCTGACCATGGTCGATGATTGCCACGCCCACGGCTTCATGGGCGCCAAGGGCCGCGGCACGCCGGAGCATTGCGGCGTGATGGGCGAGATCGACATCATTACCGGCACGCTGGGCAAGGCGCTGGGCGGCGCGATGGGCGGTTTTACCGCGGCGCGCAAGGACATCATCGACATGCTCCGCCAGCGCTCGCGGCCCTATCTCTTCTCCAATTCTCTGGCCCCGTCCATCGTCGGCGCCTCGCTGAAGGCGCTGGAGATGGTCGCCGAGGGCGACGATCTGCGGGCGCGCCTGTTCGAGAACGCCCAACGTTTCCGCGCCGGCATGACGGAGGCCGGTTTCGACCTCCTGCCGGGCGAGCACCCGATCATTCCGGTCATGCTCGGCGATGCCGCGCTGTCGCAGAAAATGGCGGCGAAGCTGATGGAAGAGGGCGTCTATGTGATCGGCTTCTTCTTCCCGGTCGTGCCCAAGGGCAAGGCCCGCATCCGCACCCAGATGTCCGCCGCCCACACGCCGGAAATGATCGACCGCGCCGTGGCAGCCTTCACCAAGGTGGGCAAGGAACTCGGGGTGATCTAGGCGGCCGATCAGGTGGCCGTCGGGCGAAACAGTCGGGAGAGACGGCTTGGCATTTGATACCGATGCCATCGTGATCGGAGCCGGCGCGGTCGGCCTGGCCATTGCGGAGGTCCTCACGCGCCGCGGGCTCGAGACCATCGTGCTCGAGCGCAACCAGCAACCGGGTCAAGGCGTCTCGTCGCGCAACTCGGAAGTGATTCACGCCGGGCTCTACTATCCTTCCGGATCGCTCAAGGCGCAGCTCTGCGTGGCCGGACGGCGGGCGCTCTACGTGTTCCTGTCGGCTCACAAGGTCCCGCACGCCAAGTGCGGCAAGCTGGTCGTAGCCACCGAGGCGGAGGAGGTCGAGCGACTGGATGCCATCCTCCACCAGGCCGCGGCCAACCGTGTGGAAGGCGTATCTCGATTGTCCGGCGCCGAGGCGCGGACGCTGGAGCCGCAGCTGCGCTGCGAAGCGGCTCTCCTGTCGTCCGAAAGCGGCGTCATGGATGCGCACGGGTATATGGACGCGCTCCTGGGGCGGATCATGGGGCAGGGCGGCGCGATCGCGGTGAATACGCCCTTCGCGGGCGCGTCTCCGCTTCCGGAGGGCGGCTTTCGGGTCCGGACCGGCGGCGAGCATCCGACCGAGGTGACGACGCGCTTTCTGGTCAATTCGGCGGGGCTCGGTGCTCAGGAAGCGGCGTCCCAGATCGAGCGCTATCCGCCCGAGACAATCCCCACGCTTCATTTCGGCAAGGGCAGTTATTTCACCATGGCCGGCCCTGCGCCGTTCTCCCATCTGGTCTATCCGCTGCCGGTTCCGGGCGCCCTGGGCACGCATTACCGCCGCGACCTGGGCGGGCAGGCGCGTTTCGGGCCGGACCTGGAATACGTGGATGCGCCGGACTATTCGGTGGACCCGGCAAGGGCCGGAGATTTCTACACGGCAATACGCCGCTTCTGGCCGGGCCTCACAGACGGTGCGCTGGTCCCGGACTATGCCGGCGTCCGGCCCAAGCTTCACGGGGCCGCAGAGGACCAGCCGGACTGGCGGATCGATGGCGTGGAGCGGCATGGCCTGGATGGACTGGTCGCGCTCTACGGTATCGAAAGCCCCGGGCTCACGGCATCGCTCGCGATCGGGGCCCATGTCGCCGATCGCCTGTATCCAAACCCTGAGAAACCGTAGTCGCCGAACCGCAGATGTGGCTCAGCCGGCCATTTCCTGCTCGATCTCGCGGATGACGAATTCGGCCGGGCGGATGGCTGCGATCCCGAACTGGGCGACGAGTATGCCGCGGTCGATATCGTACTGCGTCATGGTGCGGCCTACCCCGCATGCGACATAGAAGGCGTCACGGCTCGTTGCGCCCTGAAGGCCGCCAGCGCGCCAGATCTGTTCCAGGAAGTCGGAAATGCCCTGCGCGACAGCGCCCCAGAGCGCGGGCTCGTTCGGCTGCTCGTGGGCCCAGTCCTGCATCCAGTCCTGAACCGAGGCCTCGCACCAGCGCGCCAGGCGCCGGACGGGGATGTAGCGCCAATCCCCGTTCGTGGACAGCGTCCGGGCGCCCCAGAAGACCGGCAAGCCGGCGCCGGGCCGGACCGGATTGATACCCGCCGGCGCGAGCTGCGCGATATCGCTGTCGCTCAAGGTGACCGAGGGCGTATAGCCGGGCAGGTTGGCGGACTGTCCGGCTGCCGCCTGCCAGGGCCCGCGGTTCGCATCGGTACGCGCGGTCACGGCTGCACCGGCGAGACCTGCGCCGATGATCTCGCCACGGGGCGAGGAGAGGGAGGGCATGAAAGCGGACGCGTCCGGGGTGTCCAGCGCGGCACCGAAGGCAAGGGCCTCTCCAGGCGTGTCCGGCGCATCGATGGTCAGCATGGCGAAATGCTCCCGCGCCGCCGCGATGGCCGACCCGTAGAGCGCGTCCCGGCGGGCAGTCGGCAGGCGCCGTGCCGCATCGCACAGGTGCAGTAGGCCGAAATCCGGGGTGTCCGGCGCATCCAGCGACTGCAGCGCGCCGAGATAGTCCGGTACGCCGTCCGCGCCGGCGGCGGCGTTCACGGTGTAGATTTCCGGCGCGCCGAGATCCAGCGCTGCAAGGGCGCCCGCATGGCCCGCGCCGCCGGTAAAGGCGTCGATATGAGCCGGCGATGTCACAATGCGGCTACGGCCTGTCGGTGCTGCGGCATTGAAGCTGTCGATCAGCACGATCCGATGGCTGGCTCTGGGCGTGATGGCGGGCGGGCTCGAGTCCATGAGATCGCGAATATTCGGCAGATTGCGCTGTACGGGAGGCAGCCGCAGCCGGCGCGGAAAAGTTTGCGCAAACGCTGGCGGAGCCGCGGCCGCGATCAGGATGCCGGCCGAGCCGGTGCGTAAAAAATCTCGACGGTCCAATGCCTTCCCCCGGATTGTTCATGTCCCTTTCCCTGACGGTGAGACTCGGCGCCTTCGCGGAAGGCGTCAAGGGATGCCGCTAGGTCACGGGCTACGCTCGTCTCGGGTCCGACTTGACGACAACAGGTCCTTGCGGCCCAATCCGCGTCCGTCAGAGCAGGAGAGAGCCGCGTGAACCCATCCAGAATCGCCTTCATCGCGTCGCTTGTTCTGGCCGCGGCCTCCATCGTCTGCGTGGTCCTTTTCGGTGCGCCGCCCGATGCCGGCGCGGCGCCGATGGCGAGCGGGTTCAAATCGCCCATCCTTGCCTTCGAGCTCGCACGTTCCATGCGCGATCTGGCCTTCCTGCAGGGCGAAGAGGCGGCTGCGTTGCGCGCCTATCTGGCCGAAGTGCAATTCATCGACTGGTTCTTCCCGCCGGCCTATGCGGGCATGGCGGCGACCCTTTTCGCCGGGATTGCGCTGCGGCCGGATGCAGGACTCTTGCGCCGCGTCCTCGCGGGGCTCGCCATCATTGCCGCGCTGATCACGATCGGGGCGGACTGGGCGGAGAATGAGGTCATGAACCGGATTCTTGCCGATCTTGCGGCCGGCGAAGACCCGAGCGCGCGGCTGGACGCTCTGAAGGGGCATACCTGGATCAAGTGGGGTCTGATCGGCGTCTATGCGATCCTGATGGCCGGGCTGCAGGTGCTCGACCGCCGTCCCGTTCTCGCCCTGCCGCCCGCTGCGGCGGGTATTGCCATCGCGGCGACATGGGCCTCGAATTCGAGCGGGCAGATGGCCGAGATCATGGGGATACTGCTCATTCCCTTCATGCTGACTTTCCCTGTGGCTGCCGTGATGTATCTTCGCGGGAAACCCGCATAGACGGATCTGCCACAGGTCGAGGAATTGACGCATGAAAGCGCTGGTGAAAGCCAAGCCCGAGGAAGGCATCTGGATGGACGAGGTGCCGGAGCCGAAGATCGGACCGGACGACGTCCTCATCAAGATTCGCAAGACCGCCATCTGCGGCACGGACATTCACATCTACAACTGGGACGACTGGGCCGCGAAGAATGTGCCCACGCCCATGGTGGTCGGCCATGAATATGCCGGCGAGATCGTGGATGTCGGCGCCAATGTGACCCGTGTGAAGCCGGGCCAGCGCGTCTCCGGCGAAGGACATGTCGTAGGCGTGACCAGCCGCGCGGCCCGCGCCGGGCGATTCCACCTCGACCCGGACACCAAGGGTGTCGGCGTCAATATACCGGGCGCTTTCGCTGAATACATGAAGCTGCCGGCCTTCAATGTCGTGCCGCTGCCGGAAGAAGTGCCGGACGAGATCGGCTCCATCCTCGATCCGCTGGGCAATGCCGTGCACACGGCACTCCAGTTCGACATGATCGGCGAGGACGTGCTGATCACGGGCGCCGGTCCGATCGGCATCATGGCGGCCGCGATCGCCCGTCATGTCGGCGCGCGCCATGTCGTGCTGACGGATATCAATACGCACCGCCTGCACCTGGCCAGCCAGGTCGCGCCGAATATCCGCACAGTCGACGTCTCCAAGGAAGACCTCGCCGATGTCCGCCACGAGCTGAAGATGACGGAAGGCTTCGATGTCGGACTGGAAATGTCCGGCGCGCCGCAGGCCTTCGGCTCCATGCTCCTGAACATGGTCATGGGCGGCAAGATCGCCATGCTCGGCCTGCCGTCCAAGCCGATCGAGGTCGATTTCGGCCAGCTCGTGCTTAAAGCTATCACGCTCAAGGGCATTTACGGCCGCGAGATGTTCGAGACCTGGTACAAGATGATCGCCATGCTGGAGAGCGGCCTCGACGTCTCCCGCATCATCACCCACCGCTATTCCGCCGACGAGTTCCAGAAGGGTTTCGACGCCATGCGCGCCGGCAAGTCGGGGAAAGTGGTCCTGGACTGGAGCTGAGTATGACTGCCGAACCGCGCGTCCCCCTCGAAAACTATGTCGAATATCCCGAAGCGGAGATGCGCGAGCGGGTGACGCGGTTTGCGCAGAATCTGAAGCGCCGCCGGACGGTGCGCGATTTCGACGACCGTCCGGTCGAGCGCGCGATCGTCGAACAGGCGATCGATGCAGCCGGCTCGGCTCCGTCGGGCGCCAATCACCAGCCCTGGCATTTCGTGGTCCTGCAGGATGCCGAAAAGCGCAAGGCGCTGCGTGAGGCGGCCGAGGCCGAGGAGCGGGCCTTCTATGAGGGCAAGGCGTCGGACGAGTGGCTCGAAGCGCTGGAACCGCTCGGCACGGATGCCAACAAGCCCTTCCTCGAGACAGCGCCGGTCCTGATCGCCGTCTTCGCGCAAAAGCGTGGCGGCGAGAAGGTCGGGCAGGACAAGAAGAATTACTACATCCATGAAAGCGTCGGCATCGCCTGCGGCTTCCTGCTCGCAGCGCTGCACGAGGCGGGCCTGGTCACGCTGACCCACACGCCCAATCCGATGCGCTTCCTCAATGAGGTCTGCGAGCGTCCGGCTGGCGAGAAGCCCTACATGCTCATCGTCGGCGGCTATCCCGCCAAGGACGCCACCGTGCCCGAGCATGCGCTGATCAAGAAGAGCCTCGACGAGATCACCACCTGGCTCTGAGCGGCGGGCTGAGTCTGAATTCAAAAAAAAGGGGGCGGCGCCGATGGCGACCGCCCCTTTCTCATGCGGGTTCTCGGTTTCTATTGACCGAAACGGGTATTGATCCAGTCCTCGATGAGGGCGAGCGCCTCGGGGGCGAAAGTCTCCTCGATCTGGGCGTATTCCGGAATTGTGCCGGTCTGCGCCGTCTGGAACATGTGATTGAGGCCGGGCATCTCCAAGATCGTAACGTCCCGATTATGGGCAAGGCCGCGCTCCAGCCCGGCGAGATTGGGTTCGGGCAGGACCTGGAGGTCCAGTGATCCGTTGAGCGCAAGGACCGGTTGGTTCACGCGAGACAGCCAGGGCGCCGGATCATGATTCAGGAAGGCCCGGTTCCAGTCGCGCACATTCTGAGAAACGAAAAGATCTTTCTGGTCCGGCGTCGCACCGAGCATGGCGAGGACTTCATCCGTCATCAGCGCATCCAGAGCGTCGCGGGCGCTGGCCTGGTCCGGCGCCGTACGGGAGGTTTCGGTGATCTCGGCGATGATGTCGCGCAGCGCAGCAAGGTCGGCTTCGCTTCGGCCGGAAGCGCGGGCATTGGCGATCGACTGGTCCATGATGATGCGCTGGCCGTCTGTGCCAGGGCCGGCGAGCAGTACGATATAAGCCAGATCGGGATCATCGGCCGCCAGAACCGGAGCGATGAGACCGCCTTCGGAGTGGCCGATCACGCCGACGGACGAGGCGTCGATGGCCGGATGCGCGCGGAGCCACCGGGTCACGGCTGCCGCATCGCTGGCGAAGTCCATCGAGGTGGACGAGGCGTAGTCGCCGGTCGACTCGGCAAAGCCGCGATCGTCATAGCGTAGTACGGCGATACCGTTTCGGGTGAGATGGTCGGCGAGTACCGCGAAAGGCTGGTGCGTCCAGACCGTCTCATTGCGGTCCTGGGGACCGGAGCCGGAAACCAGGACGGCAGCCGGGAAGGGGCCGTCGCCCGCCGGCAGGGTCAGCGTGCCGGCGAGTGAGACTCCCCGCGCGGCCGGGTTGTCGATACGCACGTCGATGGATCGATAGGGAAACGGTGCTACCGGCGTCTGTGGCCGGTTCGGGCCACTGACTTCGGACGCTCGACGCTCAAAGCGCACGACGGCATCGTCAAAGCCCGGCCGGCTCCATATACCGCTCAGCGCGCTCCCGTTCGGATCGAGCTCGCCCTGATAGGTCACATTGGCTGCCGGGACGCGGAAACTTACGCGGCGGCCCTCGTGCGCCAGATCGGTGACCGGGATGCCATAGGCTCCTTGGGTGATGGAATCGAGGCTAGCATGAGTGCCGTTTTCGGGGTCGGTCGCGATATTCAGAGCGAATTCGAGCTGAATCGTCTCGCGATCGAGCAAGCCTGCCCAGCTGCCGTCAAGGCCTTCAATAATGGAGACCTCCACGGCCTCAGGCCGGGCAAAGTTCAGCGGCAGCGTCATCCCCTGGTTGAATTCGCCTTCATAATATTCGGCCTGCGCATTCCATACGCCCTGATAACGAGCGCCCATGGCGGCGATCTCGAAGCGCATTTCGCCTTCGTCGATGAAGAAGGTGCTCATCGGGATTTTCTGGCCAGGGGCCTGGTCGACGCTTTCCAGCACGCCGGAGTATTCGCCTTCGGCGGTCGGTGTCGCGGTAACGAGCAGACGTAGCGTGCCGCCCGGCGTTGCGAGAGTGCCGATCCAGTCGCCGGCGGGATCCTCATCGGCGCGCGCCGCGCCGGCGAGGAGGATGAAGATGAAACCGGCGAGGGCGCCGATGGAGAGTTTTCCCTTGCGGGCCATGTCGAACTCCTGGGTTCGGGGTAAGCGGTATCATTCGCCCGTGGGGCGTTTTGGGGTCTGACGGTGACTGGTTCGTGTGTGCCGCGTTCGGGCGGCTCGGGTTCAGAGGCGTTGTCGGATCATGAGTAGACAATTAGCCAAATATCGAAACGAAGGCAAGCATTATTTTGCCGTTTGTCTAATTAAGCGCGGGCGGACTGAAATTCTGGACGTAAAATCAACACCAAAAGAAACGCCCGGACCGGGGCAAGGTCCGGGCGTTCCATTGTCCGACCAACCAAAACTGATCGGGACGCGTTCGCCGTGAGCCGGGTGAGTGAGGCGGGGAGGCCCGGCTTTTTTCGGGGTGGGTACCCTAGGCCCGCACGCGTCTGCGGATGGCGGTAAAGGACCAGATGAAGGCGATGACCCAGCCGATCACCGTCCAGCCCAGAAGCAGGTTGGTCAGGAAGATGGCGAAGGTGTTGTCGTGCCCGCGCAGCAAGGCGATCAGCGTCGGGATGAAGTGCAGGATCAAGGCGACGATCGCGACTTCGGGGCCCATGACATGTATCTCCATTTTTCTTCCTTTCCCGTTCCGGAAAGCCCTTATCGAATTTCGATATGAAGTTACGCCTCAGCCTGCGAAGGCGCAAGAGCGGGCGAGGGGGGATTACGAAGGTTTAAGTCCCCGTTGAGGCCTGCATCCAATGAAAAAGCCCCGGCCGTCAGGCCGGGGCTTCGAATAGCGGTTTCTCGGAGCGTCAGGCTTCGACGCCCGGAAATTCGTAATCCTTGAAGATTTCCCGCAGCTTGGTCTTGAGAATCTTTCCTGTCGCGCCGATCGGCATTTCGTCGATGAACTCGACCGCGTCCGGCACCCACCATTTCGGCACCTCGCCGCGCAGATATTCCAGGATCGACTCGGCGTTCGGCTCGGCGCCTTCCATGAGCTGGACGACGAGGAGCGGCCGTTCCTGCCATTTCGGATGAGGCATGCCGACCGCGGCCGCCATGGCCACGTCCGGATGCCCCATGGCGGCGTTTTCGAGGTCGATCGAGGAAATCCACTCGCCGCCCGTCTTGATGACGTCCTTGGAGCGGTCGGTAATGGTCATGAATCCATTGCCGTCGAGGTGCGCCACGTCGCCGGTCTGGAACCAGCCGTCCTCGGTAAAGCTCTCGGCGCCGGCGCCCCGATAATAGGACGAGGCGATCCACGGCCCTTGGACCTGGACGTGGCCGGAAGACTTGCCGTCCCAGGGCAGTTCCTTGCCCTCATCGTCGACGATCCGCATGCCGACGCCGAAGACGAGGCGGCCCTGCTTGAGCTTGACCTTGATCTGTTCCTCGCGGTCCAGCTTCTCGTGCTTGGGCAGAAGCGAGCTGACCGTGCCCAGCGGGCTCATCTCGGTCATGCCCCAGCCTTGCTGCATGACGACGCCATACTTGTCCTCATAGGCGCGCAGCAGCGCTTCCGGCAGGGCAGAGCCGCCGATCAGGACGCGCTGGACGCTGTCGATCCGCTTGCCTTCCTGTTCGAGGAAGTTGAGCAGGCCGAGCCAGACGGTCGGAACGCCGGCAACGTAGTTCACGTCCTCCGCCTCGATCATCTCGTGCAGGCTGGGACCGTCCAGCTGGGCGCCCGGCATGACCAGTTTGGCGCCGTTCATCGGTGCCGCATAGGGAATGCCCCAGGCATTGACGTGGAACATCGGCACGACCGGCATGATGATGCCGCGTGCGCCCACGCCGATTACATCAGATGCCGAGCAGGCCATGGCATGCAGCACGTTGGAACGGTGCGAATAGAGCACGCCTTTCGGATCGCCCGTCGTGCCGGATGTATAGCAGAGGCCGGCGGCGGCGTGCTCGTCGAAGCTCGGCCAGGTAAAGTCCTCGGACTGGTCGCCGATGAGCTCCTCATAGGTCTTGTGCTTGATGTCGACGGCGTCGGAATGGGACTCGTCGGTCATCAGGACCCAGTTCTTGACCGATTTGCAGGCCTTGGCGATCGCATTGACGATCGGGGCGAAGGTCTTGTCGAAGAAGACGGCCTTGGCCTGGGCATGGTCCAGCATCCAGGCGATCTGCTTGGGATCGAGACGGGGATTGACCGTGTGCACCACGGCGCCGATGCCGGAAATGGCGTAATAAAGCTCGAAATGGCGGTGGGAATTCCAGGCGATCGTCGCGACCCTGTCGGACTCGCGGATTTTCAGCTTCTTCTGCAGCGCGTTGGCCAGCTGCTTGGTGCGGGCATGGGCCTCTTTATAGGTCTCACGATGAATCTGGCCGCTTTCCGGCAGCCGTGAAACGATCTCCTGATCGCCATGGCAATTGGCGGCATGGACCAGAATGTCCGAAATCATCAACGGACAATCCATCATGTGGGCTCGCATCAAGGTCATTGGTCTCCCCTTTATTCAACCGCGTTCGCGTTTTCGTGTTTTGTGCCATCAAAGGGCCTTACTGCGAACGGCGCAATCCTTTTGCTCAATCTTGCACGATTGCGTATGCGTTCAATAACAGTCCTCGCGGATTCCCGTTCTATCTGGAGTAACTCGCCCATGAACAGCCAGACGGCGCTCGTCCCCACCCATGCCGATATCCTCGACGCCGCCGCGCGTCTTCACGGGTTGGCCGTACGAACGCCGCTGATGCGCAATGATCGTCTCGACGCCGATCTGGGGGCGAAGGTCTTCATCAAGCCGGAATGCCTCCAGAAGACGGGCTCCTTCAAATTCCGGGGCGCCTATAACCGGATTTCCCGCCTCTCCGAGGCCGAGAAGGCGCGCGGTGTGATCGCCTATTCCTCAGGCAACCACGCGCAGGGAGTCGCTGCTGCGGCGAAACTGACAGGGACGACGGCGAAGATACTGATGCCGGGGGATGCCCCCTCCGCCAAAGTCGAGGGCGTACGCTTCTGGGGCGGAGAGGTTGTGCCCTACGACCGAGCCACGCAGAGCCGCGAGGAAATGGGCGCGAAAATCGCGCGCGAGGAAGGCCGGATCCTGGTTCCGCCCTATGAGGACAAACACATCATTGCGGGTCAGGGGACGGCCGGTCTGGAAATGGTCGAGCAATTCGCCGAAATCGGCGAAACACCGGACATCATCGTCTGCTGTGCGGGCGGCGGCGGCCTGATTGCCGGTGTCGGCCTGGCCATGAAGCAGGCGCACCCGGACGTCGAGATCTGGGCGGCCGAGCCGGCGGGTTTCGACGATCACCGGCGTTCGCTGAAGAGCGGAAAGCGCGAGCGCAATCCGGCGCTCACCGGGTCGATCTGCGATGCCATCATCACGCCGGAACCGGGCGAGCTGACCTGGTCGCTCAATTCGAGACAGCTCAGCGGCGGCATTGCCGTCAGCGATGAGGAAGTGCTCGATGCAATGGCTTTCGCCTGGCGCCATCTGAAGATCGTCGGAGAGCCGGGCGGCACGGCCGCCTTTGCGGCGTTGCTGTCCGGCCAGCTTGACCTGGCAGGCAAGACGGTCGGAGTTCTGATCACCGGCGGCAATGTGGATCGCGCGGTCTTTTCACGGGCCGTAGAGCGTGGTTGAGGGCGGCAGAATTCAGGGCCGAACCCGTTCTGATTTGGAATTATATAGTATTAGTCGGCGTTAGTTCCTGCCGCGAAGACTCACCCTAGGAGTGATCCATCGCCGAGGAGTGTTCGTGATGGATGCCAGATTGGAAGTGGAACGGGTCGCGGCCCTGCACCGCTATAGTATTCTCGATACTCCGCCCGAAGAAAGTTTCGACCGGATCACGCGCGTGGCCATGTCGGCGCTGGGTGTTCCTGTTGCGCTGGTTTCGCTGGTCGATCGCGACCGTCAGTGGTTCAAGTCCAGTCACGGTCTTGAAGTGCGTGAGACGCCACGCGAAGTTTCGTTCTGCAGCCATGCCATCGAGCGGGACGGCGTAATGATTGTCCCGGATGCGCTGAAAGACCCCCGTTTCTCGGAAAGCCCTCTCGTGCGGGGAGAGCCCTTTATACGGTTCTATGCCGGTATGCCGCTCGAGACGCGCGACGGATTCAAGATCGGTACGCTATGCGCCATCGATCGCGTGCCGCGCACCATGAATGACCGGCAACGAGCCCTGCTGGAAGATCTGGCCGGTCTTGTGATGGACGAAATGGAACTGCGCCGCCAGTCGATGACCGAAGGTATGACGGGTGCACGGACGACGGCCTCGCTCATGGCGGAGTTGGCGCTCGCAGTTCACATCGCCGAGCGTGATGTCAGTCCGCTCGGTCTCCTCCGGATCGGAATATCCAGTCATGGGGAGGATCTGACCGGCCCCGAGAGGCGGCTTTCCAACGACGCAGTCCTGCAAATGCTCGCGGCAACCTGCGACCAGGCCTTGCCGCGATCAGCTGTCGTGGTTCGTGCCAGTGCGTCGCAACTTGCGCTCATACTTCCGAGAACGGAATTGGGTACGGTGCAGAAATTCGGCGCACAATTGGTCGATCTGTACAAGGCGCGACTGGCCCGACAGGGATTGGAAGACATACAAGACCTGATCGAGTGCGCCAGCTTCAGTCGTGGCAATGGTGAGACTGCCGACGATATGCTCGCTAAGCTGCGAACATAACGTCCCTCAAACTCCTTGCGAACCGGCCAATGTCTATTCAGGCACGCTGCCCCGCCGCAAATCGTCCTCGATCATGAGCGGGACCGTCGCGTCGTCATTGAGGCGCGAACGATAGACCTGCAGGTTCTCGAGAACGCGCATGACGTAATTGCGCGTCTCGGAGAAGGGAATGCTCTCTACCCAGTCGATCGGGTCGACATCGGGGTCACGCGGATCGCCGTAATCCTCGATCCAGCGGCGCGCACGGTGGGCGCCGGCATTATAGGCAGCCAGCGCGACGACATAGGAACCGTCGAAATCATTCACCACCTCGCCGAGATGATGCATCCCAAGCGTCAGATTGTAGTCGAGATCGTCGGTCAGCCAGTTGAAGCGATAGGGCTCGCCGATCTGCCGGGCCGTTGAGCGGGCCGTGGCCGGCATGAGCTGCATCATGCCACGGGCGCCGGCGCCGGAGACGGCGTGTTGTCCGAATTCGGTTTCCTGGCGAATGATGGAATGAACCAGGGCCTCCTCCGGGCGAAGACCGCGCGTTTCGCCGGGCAGTTCGATCGTCGGATAGGCGCTCTGCGGCAGGATGATGCCGCGCAGACGGGCTGCCTTCGCGGCGCGTACCGACTGGCGCATGAAGAGATAATTGCTGGCGAGGCGTGACAGCAGGACCGCTTCTTCCGGATCGGTCAGCTGGTCGTCGAGCCGGTAGCTGAAGAGGCGGAAATAATACTCCTCGCCCTGCTCGGCGAGCAAACGCATGGCGCGAACGAGCGGGCGGGCCTCGAAGCGAACGCGGGTCTCCTCGCTCGGCTCGGGATCGGGATCCAGTGCCAGCTGTCCATCATGATCGGTGAGCTGCGCCATGGCGAGCTGACCGTAATAGGCAGTCGAGTGTTCGCCGGCGGCGGCATAGTATTGTGCGGCGAGATCGGGCTGGCCCAGCGCGTCGGCGGCGCGGGCTTTCCAGTATTCCGCGCGCGACAGCGAGACCGGCGTGGTAACGTTCTCGCCCAGCCGCGTGAAATGGGCCATCGCACTGTTGGCATCGTCCAGATGTACCAGCGCCAGCCAGCCGGCCATGAATTCCGCATCGGCGAAATCGGCACCGCTTTGCAGGCCGTGGGCACGCGCGAGTTCGTAGGCGGTCTGGTAGTCGCGGTCGCGGATCAGGGTGAGGATCATGAGCTTGCGCTCGGTCCACATGAGTTCCAGCGCATTCACGTCTTCATGCGCGTCAGGCAATTCCAGCAGGAGCGGAAGCACGGTGTCCCGGAGCCCTGAACGACGGCGCCAGCGTGCCCGTTCGAAGACGAGCCCGGGGTCGTTCGCGAGACTGGCCGGAATACGGTTGACCGCCCGGTCGACGCCGCTCTGGCGGCCGGCCAGACGCAGGCGTGCATCGGCGAGGTCGCGATTGGTTCCGCTCAGCAGCGGCAGGACGCGGCGTGCTGCAGTGCGCTGGTTCGACCAGATGAGATAGTCGATCCGCGCCATGTGATCGGCTTCCGTCAGCCGGTCGCGATGCGTCTGGTAGGTATCGCGCTGCACGGGCAGGGGAAGGCGCTCCGTGCGCCAGGTCTCGCGCAGCAGGTGCTCGCCCTCCTCGATCCGGCCGGTATCGATCAGCGCTTCGGCATAGGCGATCTGGCCGCGACCGGTGGTGGGGGGATTGTTCTCGAACCAGTTGGCGATGAAAGGCGCCGACAAACCGGAGCCGTTGATCTTCGACTCCGCTTCCGAGCGGATGAAGCTGTCGCGCGGCCAGTTCTCGAGTTCAGCGAGCACCATGTCCAGTTCGAGGAAGGTCGCGCGCGGATCGTCCATCGCGATGCGCCACAACAGGACATTGCGCGCGGCCGTGTCGGTCAGTTCGAGACGCAGTTCGCGTACGCGCTCCCAGTCCTCGTCCTCGGCGGCATCGAGCCCTTCGCGGAACCGATTGAAGTCGGCATCGCTCAGATATTGCGAGAAATTCAGCGGTTCGGGGCGTATGCGGGGTGTCGGGACCTGTCCGAAAGCCGGAAAGGAAGCGGCGATGAGCAGCATTGCGGCAAGGCAGCGTGCGAACATGGAACCCCGGACACATCTGGAACGACTGGAAAGCCCATTCTCGCCGAAGGCGGGGCGGACTGTCCAGACTTGACAAGAACGCTTGGCCGTGTGGACGGCCCTATATATGGTCGCGCGCTCATTCTGACGCTTCCGGGATTGAAACATGTTTAAAGGCTCCATCACCGCGCTCGTCACACCGTTCAAGAATGGTGCCGTCGACGAAAAGGGCGTGGCAGCGCTGGCCGAACGCCAGATCGCGGCGGGTACACACGGCCTGGTGCCGTGCGGCACGACCGGCGAATCCGCGACGATGACGTTCGAGGAGCACATGCGTGTTGTCGAAATCGTGATCGAAGTGGCCGCCGGGCGTGTGCCGGTCATTGCCGGCACGGGCTCGAACAATACCGCCGTCGCGATCCAGAACCAGCGCCGGGCCAGGGAACTCGGCGCGGATGCGGGGCTCGTGGTCGCGCCCTATTACAACAAGCCGAATGCGGAAGGTCTCTACCAGCATTTCAGGGCCATCAATGACGCCGTCGATCTTCCGATCGTCGTCTACAATGTCCCGGGACGAACCGTCGTCGACATCCAGGCCGAGACGGTGGCCCGGATTGCGACACTTCCGAACGTGGTCGGCATCAAGGATGCCACCGGCGACATGGCGCGGGTCAGCGAACACCGCCGCCTGATCGGTGAGGACTTCGTCCAGCTGTCCGGCGACGACCCGACCACGCTCGGCTTCAATGCGACGGGTGGCGTCGGTGCGATCTCGGTGACGTCCAATGTCGCGCCGGAACTCTTCGCGCAATTCCAGGAAGCCACGCTGTCTGGCGACTGGGACAAGGCGCGCGCGCTGAACGACAAGCTGCTGCCGCTGCATCATGCACTCTTCACGTCTTCGAGTCCGGGGCCGACGAAATACGCGATGTCGCTCCTCGGCGTGACCAATACGGAAATGCGGCTGCCTCTCACCGAGCCGGACGAAAACTCCAAGGCCGCAGTGCGGAAGGCGATGGCATTCGCCGGCCTGATCGAGGCGGCGTGAAGGCAGGCGTGCGATGAGCAGGAAACCCAGAAGCGAAACCGGCCCGATCGCCGTCAACCGGCGCGCCCGGTTCGACTACGAGATCGAGGAAACATTCGAGGCCGGCCTCATGCTGATGGGGTCGGAGGTGAAGTCCTTGCGCGAAGGCCGCGCCAATATCGCCGAGAGCTATGTCAGCCCGGAGCGTGGCGAGATCTGGCTGATCAATGCCGATATCCCGCCATACGGACCGGCCAACCGCTTCAATCACGAGCCGCGCCGGCACCGCAAACTCCTTCTCAACAAGAAGGAGATCGACAAGCTTTCCGGCGCGGTGGCGCGGGACGGACGGACGATCATTCCGCTCAAGCTCTATTTCAACGGCCGCGGAATCGCCAAGCTCGAGATCGGTCTGGCCAAGGGCAAGAAGACAATCGACAAGCGCGAGACGATCAAGCGCCGCGAATGGGACAAGCAGAAGTCCCGCCTGATGAAGAATTACGGCTGAGGGCGGCGCCGGGTCAGGCCGGTTCCATCGCGAACCGCTCGCGATAGGCCTGTGGCGTTATGCCGAGTAGCCGCGCAAAGCTGCGCCGCATGCGCTCGTCGCTGCCGAAACCGCTTCTATCCGCCACGGTCTTGATGGAGACGTCCGGGTCTTCGAGCATGGCGCGGGCCGCATCGACGCGGAATTGCTCGACCATGCGTGCCGGCGTGTGACCGGTCTCCTCGCCGTAAAGCCGCGCGAAATTGCGCGGGCTCATGCCGCAGCGCTCGGCGAGAGCGTCGACTTTCAGGTCGGCGGACAGATTGTCCTTCATCCAGAAATGCAGCGCGTCGAAGCGCCCGGAGGCCGATCGGGTCTGTTGCTTCAGCGCTTCCGAGAATTGCGACTGCCCGCCGGGGCGCTTGACGTAGACGAGCATGCTGCGCGCCAGTTCCAGGGCCAGCTGGCTGCCATGATCGGCCTCGACCAGAGCAAGGGCGAGGTCGATGCCTGCAGTCACGCCGGCCGACGTCCAGACGCCGTTATCCTCGATAAAGATGGGGTCGGGGTCGACGCTGACTTCGGGATGGCGTGCCGCCAGCTCGTCGCAGAAATTCCAGTGCGTGACGGCGCGCCGCCCGTCGAGCAGGCCGGCGGCGCCGAGCAGAAAGGCGCCGGTGCAGGTCGCGGCCATACGGCCCCCGCGTTCGTGCGCCTTGCGGATGCCGGCAACGAGCCGCTGGTCGCGGCAGGCAGTGAAGACGCCATGCCCGCCCGCGATCATCAGCGTGTCCGTATCGTCGAGTCCGATGCCCGCCAGTCGCCGCGTGGTTAGGGGGACGCCCGCATCGGTCTCTACCGGTCCGCCATAATGCGAGGCTAAAGGCGTGGCGTAGGCCTGGCGGCCCAGGAAACGATTGGCGTCGGCGAAGACCTGAAGCGGTCCGGTCACGTCGAGTAGCTTGACGTTCGGGAAGGTCAGGAAAGCGATCGACCGCTCGGCTTCGGCGGGGTTGGCGGAATATGCGTGCATACCCCGTTTCTTGCCAGAAAGATTAACGTTTCGCTAGGAGAAATTGCCTGATTTTTCAAGAAAACTTTGCGATACGGCGTCGGATGCGCCCTTGCCGGTTAACCATCATGCCGGCGGGGAAAATGTTCGTCGCAAGGGCTTCACATGCAGGTCTCACACCCTTGCATCGGAAGGCGGCCGCCAGATCCGGGAAGCAGGCAAATAATCCGACATGCCCGGTTCACCGGACATGGGAAGACGCCGCCTGCTCGGGGTTTTCTGCCAGATGTGTATTTCTTTCGCTGCGCATGGATTGGGAAGGTCTTTTAAAGCCAATGGCTTGTGATTTTTCCACAGCGTTCAGATTCGGGCGTTAGCGATCCAGCCAGGTGCGGATATCGGCAAAGACGGCGTCGAACATCGCTTCGGTCAGGCGTCCGGTATTCGTGTTGTAGCGGGAGCAGTGATAGCTGTCGAAGAGACGGATCGGACCATTCGGCCCTTCCAGATCGGCCGTGGCAGCGTGCCCGAAGCTCGCATCCTTGAGACGATGGCCGAGGGCACGCAGCGTATTGTCGTGGCTGATCTTGCCGAGGCACAGAATGGCTTCGAGCCGGGGCAGGGCGGCGATCCGCGACGTCAGGAAGGGGCGGCACGCATTCGCCTCCGCGCCGACGGGCTTGTTCTCCGGCGGCACGCAGCGAACGGCGTTGGTGATCATCGCGTCGACCAGTTCGAGCCCGTCGTCCGCCCGGCTGTCATAGGTTCCGCGCGTAAAGCCGAACCTGCCCATGGTCGCGTAGAGAAGATCGCCGGCCCAGTCGCCCGTGAAGGGGCGGCCCGTTCGGTTCGCACCGCGAAGTCCGGGGGCGAGGCCCACGACCAGAAGCCGGGCATCGTCGCGGCCGAAGGACTCGACCGGGGCATTGTGCCAGTCGGGAAACTTTTCCGCATTGACCCGGCGGAATTCGACCAGGCGCGGGCAGAGCGGGCAGTCGAGCGGGGCTTCGGGCGGGATGGCGGCGGGCGCGACGGAGGTGTTTTCCCCCATCAGTCCTGACCCCCGTTACGGCCGATCATGTGCTGCAGGTCCGCCAGCTCGATGAAAGTGTCGGCTTCGCGGCGCAGATCGTCGGAAATCATGGAGGGCGAAGTCTTCAGGGAGGATACGACGCTGACACGGGCGCCCTTGGCCCGAGCCGCAGCGAGGGCGCGGCGGAAATCGCCATCGCCGGAGAAGAGAATGATGTGATCGAGGTAATTGGCTGCTTCGAGCATGTCGACTGCGAGCTCGATATCCATATCCCCCTTGATCCGGCGGCGTCCGTGATCGTCGGTATATTCCTTGGCCGGCTTCGTGATCACCGAGAAGCCGTTATAGTCCAGCCAGTCGACCAGGGGGCGCAGGGGATTGTAGTCTTCCTGCTCGAGCAGCGCGGTGTAGTAATTCGCGCGGATCAGCTTGCCGCGCTTGCGGAATTCCTCGAGAAGGCGTTTGAAGTCGATATCGAAATCGAGCGCCTTGGTGGTCGAAAAGAGGTTGGCGCCGTCGATGAACAATCCGATGCGTTCGTCGGGATAAAAGGCCATGTCGAATATTCCTCAAGCAATGAATGAATTCGGATATGCAATCTGAGGCGATATATATCGCGCTGGGCGCCAATCTTCCATCCGGTTCGCGCACGCCGCAGCAGACGCTGGCTGCAGCCCTGTCCGAACTCGAGGCGAGGGGTGTCCATTGCGCCGAGCGGTCTTCGGACTGGCACAGTCCGGCCTGGCCGGACCCGGCCGATCCGCCCTATGTGAATGCTGCGGCGCGGGTCGAGACCGAACTGGATGCCGCGGCGCTGATGGCCTGCCTGCACGCGGTTGAAGCCGCTTTCGGCCGGTCCCGCACCGTCGTCAATGCCGCGCGTCCGCTCGATCTCGATATCATCGACTACAAGGGGGTGGTGGATGCCGGCGCTGCCGGTCCGGTTCTTCCGCATCCGAGGGCGACCGGGCGGGCCTTTGTGCTGCTGCCCTTGCAGGAAATCGCGCCGGGCTGGACGGACCCGCGTACGGGCCGCGGGATATCCGATCTCCTGGCGGACTTGCCGGAGGCCGACACGGCCCCCATCTATCGACTGTAATGGCTTGGAGTCGCGGCACCCGAGAGCCTTGCTTTTGCAAGGCGGGAAGGGTAGGGAACGCGGTTCCAAACCTACAGCGCTGGTTCAAGGAGATCGCGCGCATGGCTCGCGTCACTGTCGAAGATTGCATCGAAAAAATTCCCAATCGTTTCCGCCTCGTTCTGATGGCGGCTCACCGTGCCCGCAATATTTCGGCCGGTTCGGAGCTGACGATTGACCGCGACAACGACAAGAATCCGGTCGTCGCGCTGCGTGAGATCGCCGACGAAACGCTCGACATGGATGCGCTGAAGGAAAGCCTGGTTCACGGTCTGCAGCGTGTGCTGCCGAGCGAGGACGAGGAAGCTGAAGCCAAGGCTGAAGAGTCCGAAAAGGCGACCCAGATGGAGGCCCTCCCGGCTCCGCAGGTCGAGCTGGACGAGGCTGAGATGCTCAAGGCGCTCCAGAATGATCGGGACGGCGCGCCTGACGGCCGTCTCTGATCCGTCTTGACCCTCGGCGCGACGTCACCCGATCTGGCATCGCCGCCGCCCGCCATACCCAGCGCGGACGAGCTGGTCGCGCGTATCCAACGCTATTTCCCCAAGGTCGACGCCGACTATGTGCGTCGCGCCTATGATTTTGCCGAGGAAGCGCACAGGCCGCAGCGGCGCCAGTCCGGCGAACCCTATTTTGCCCATGTCGCCGCTGTGGCGATGATCCTTGCCGATCTGCGCATGGACGTCGCCACCGTGTGTACCGGTCTGCTCCACGACACGGTCGAGGACACGCCGGTAACCAGCGAGGACGTCGACGAGCATTTCGGCGCGGAGACTGCGCGCCTCGTCGACGGCGTCACCAAGCTCGGCCAGATGGAGCTGCGCTCCAAGCGCACCAAACAGGCCGAGAACCTTCAGAAACTCGTCGTCGCGATCTCGGACGATGTCCGGGTGCTGATCGTCAAGCTGTGCGACCGCCTGCACAATATGCGCACGCTCGACGCCATTCCGCGTGCCGACAAGCGCGAGCGGATTGCGCGGGAGACGCTGGAAATCTATGCGCCGCTGGCCCGTCGCATCGGTATCAACCGCGTCTGCGTGGAGCTGGAAGACCTGGCCTTCCGGCACATCAATCCGGCGGCCTGGGAATCGATCACCAAGCGCCTGAAACTCCTGCGCGACCAGCACAGCGAAGAGGTCGCCGCCGTATCGGCGGCCCTGATCGAGAAACTGGCACAGGCCGGTATCGAGGCGCGCATTTTCGGCCGCGAGAAGCGTCCATACTCGATCTGGCGGAAGCTGGAGCGAAAGGGGCTCACCTTCGAGGAAATCGCCGACATCTACGCCTTCCGGCTGATCGTCGACACACCGGACGAGTGCTATCGCACGCTCGGCGTCATCCACCAGGCCTGGCGCTGTATGCCGGAGCGCTTCCGCGATTTCATTTCGCTGCCGAAGCCGAACAATTATCGCTCCCTGCACACCACCATAATCGGACCGCGCAATGTCCGGGTCGAGCTGCAGATCCGAACAGAAGCGATGGAGGCCGTGGCGGAAAGCGGTGTGGCGGCGCACTGGCGCTACAAGAATTCCACCTACACCTATGATGCCGCCGCGGCGCAGGCCGCCGGTGGCGATCCGCTGGAGCGACTGCGGCCCTTCGTGGAAATCCTGAACCAGGGCGGCGATCCGGACGAATTCCTCGAGCACGCCAAGCTCGAAATGTTCTCCGACCAGGTCTATTGCTTCACGCCGAACGGCGATCTCATCTCGCTGCCCTCCGGCGCAACGCCGCTCGATTTCGCCTATGCGGTTCATACCGAACTCGGCCACACCACGGTCGCGGCCAAGATCAATGGCCGCGAACGCCCGCTGCGCACACAGCTTCGCAATGGCGATGTGGTGCAGATCGTAAAAGGCGGCGTGCGCCAGCCTCCGCAGGGCTGGGAAAATCTTGCGATCACCGGACGCGCCCGAGCCGCCATCCGCCGTCTCATCCGCGACAGCGAGCGCGACGAATTCCTGCGCATCGGCAAGATCATGGCCGACCATGCCTTCCGCCGCGAGGGGCGTACGCTGATCGAGAAAGACCTCGGCGAAGCGATCAGCCGGCTTGAACTGCGTGATGTCGAGGACCTCTACGAGGCGCTCGGCCGCGGTCGCGTGACCTCGACGGACCTGCTCAACGCGGCCTTTCCGGGACGGCTCGACGAGCGCGGCGATGCGGCCCAGCGAGAGCTTATCCAGGACGAGAAGGCGCGACTCTATGTGCGCGGCCGCGGCCTGACCCAGGGCGTTACACTGCATTTCGCCGATTGCTGTTCGCCGCTGCCGGGCGACCGGATCGTCGGCGTGCTGATGCCGGAGAAGGGCATCGAGATCCACACTATCGATTGCGACCGGCTGGCCGAGCTGGAGGACGCCGATGCGGACAAATGGCTCGACCTCGCCTGGACCGCCGAGGCGGAGGACAACGCCGTCTCGATCGCGCGCATTCGCGCCATCCTGCACAACGGGCCGGGCGTGCTCGCAGAGATCGCCAAGACGGTCAGCGAGAACCGCGGCAATATCGCCAGCGTGATGACGCGCAACCGTTCCCCGGAATTCTTCGACATGGAATTCGACGTCGAAGTGTTCGATACCCGACATCTGGCCAATATCCTGGCCGCCCTGCGCATGTGCGAACCGGTCGTTTCGGCCGAGCGTATGCGCGGCTGAGCCGTATTATGGAGATCCGACCCGCATGACCCGCGACGAAGTCCTCGCCGAATTCAAGGCTGCCGGAGCCCTTCTCGAGGGCCATTTCATTCTCTCCTCCGGCCTGCGCAGCCCGGTCTTCCTGCAGAAGGCCAAGGTCTTTGCCGATCCGGCGCGCACGGCAAAGCTCTGCAAGGCACTGGCCGAGAAGGTTCGGGCCCAGCTTACCGAAGAGCCGACCGTGATCGTCTCGCCGGCCGTGGGCGGCATCGTGCCGGGCTATGAAACGGCGCGTCAGATGGGGCTTAATGCACTCTATGTCGAGCGCGAGGATGGCGAATTCACCCTGCGCCGCGGCTTCGAGCTGAGCTCGGACGACAAGGTTCTGGTCGTCGAGGACATCGTCACCACGGGCCTGAGCTCGCGCGAATGCATCGAGGCGATCAAGGCGACCGGTGCGACCGTGGTTGCCGAGGCCTGCCTGGTGGACCGCTCCGGCGGCGAGGCGGATGTCGGCGTACCGCTGATCGCGCTGACCGAATACAAGGTGCCGGCCTATCCGGCCGACCAGCTCCCGCCGGAACTGGAAGCCATCCCGGCCATCAAGCCGGGCAGCCGGGGCCTGGCATGAGCGAGACGGGCGCTACCATCCGGCTCGGCGTGAATATCGATCACGTCGCCACGATCCGGAATGCCCGCGGCGGCGCCCATCCGGACCCGGTGCGTGCGGCGCGCCAGGCGGCCGAAGCCGGTGCCGACGGGATCACCGCCCATCTGCGCGAAGATCGCCGTCACATTACCGACGGCGATATCGACAGGCTGATGGACGAGATCGACCTGCCGCTGAATCTGGAAATGGCGGCGACGCCGGAAATGCTCGACATCGCCCTGCGCCACAAGCCGCATGCGGTCTGTCTCGTGCCGGAAAAGCGCGAGGAGCGCACGACAGAGGGCGGGCTCGATATCGCCGCCGGTCACAACCATATCGCGCCCTATGTTCGCGAGCTGGGTGATGCGGGCTGTCGCGTCTCGCTCTTCATCGAGCCGGATCCGGTCCAGGTCGCCGTGGCCGAAGCCATGGGGGCCGCCGTCGTGGAACTTCACACCGGCGCCTATTGCGAAGCCTTCCTGCGCGGCGAGACGGCGGCCGTCGAGGAACATCTGGAACGTCTGCGAACCGGAGCGGCGGAAGCACACAGACGCGGACTGGAAGTCCATGCCGGTCACGGCCTGACCTACGACACCGTCAAACCCGTCGCCGCCATTCCCGAGCTCGCCGAGCTCAATATCGGCCATTTCCTCATCGGCGAAGCCATCTTCCGCGGCCTGCGCGAAGCGGTCACCACGATGCGCGGCCTGATCGAAGAGGCACGGGCGGAGATTCAGCCGTGATCATCGGCCTCGGCTCCGACCTGATGGATATTCGCCGGATCGAGCGGTCGCTCGAACGCTTCGGCGAGCGTTTCACCAATCGGGTCTTCACCGAGATCGAGCGGGCGAAATCCGACAAGCGGCGCATGCGAGCCGCGAGCTATGCCAAGCGGTTTGCGGCCAAGGAAGCCGGCGCCAAGGCGCTGGGCACAGGCATTGCGCGCGGGGTCTCCTGGAAGGAGATCGGCGTGGTGAACCTGCCCGGCGGCAAGCCGACACTGGAATTCAGGGGGCGGGCGCTGGAGCGTTTGCAGCAGCTCACGCCGGACGGGATGGAGGCGCATGCGCACATCACCATCACGGACGACCATCCCTACGCCCAGGCCTTCGTGGTGATCGAGGCGCGTGTGATCGAGGTCGTCCATGGCTGACGCGATCGCGGCGCTGGAAGAACGCATCGGCTATCGTTTCAAGGAACGCGCCCTGATCGAGCGTGCGCTCACCCATGCCAGTCATGGCGACGGACGCGGCAAGGTGAAGTCCTATGAGCGCCTGGAATTCCTCGGCGACCGCGTGCTCGGCCTGATGACGGCGGACGCGCTGTTCAAGGTCTTCGACAAGGCCGATGAAGGCGCGCTGGCGCCGCGCCTCAATGCGCTCGTGCGCAAGGAGACCTGCGCCGAGGTGGCCCGCGAGGTCGATCTCGGCGAGGCGCTGCGTATCGGCAAGTCGGAAGCCAAGGGCGGCGGGCGCGAGAAGACGTCCATCCTCGGCGATGCCTGCGAGGCGCTGATCGCGGCGATCTATCTGGACGGTGGTATGAAGGCTGTGCGGGTCTTTTACGACCGCTTCTGGGGGCCGCGAATCGAGGCGCTCAAGGCCAAGCCCGCCAATCCGAAATCGGCGCTGCAGGAATGGGCGGCCAAGGCCGGCCACGGCGTCCCGAAATACCGCCTCACCGAACGTTCGGGCCCGGACCACCGGCCCGTCTTCACGGTCGAGGTCACAGTCAGCCCGCTCGATCCGGCGATCGGAGAAGGCGGATCGAAACAGGCGGCCGAACGGGCCGCCGCGAGCGCGCTGCTCGAGCGCGAAGGCCAGCAGGCCTGACAGGAAAACAGATGACGCAAGACAACACACAACGCTGCGGTTTCGTCGCCGTGATCGGTTCGCCCAATGCCGGCAAGTCCACGCTTGTGAACGCGCTGGTCGGCGAAAAGGTGACCATCGTCACCCACAAGGTCCAGACGACCCGCTTCGCCGTGCGCGGCGTGGCGATCGAGGACAAGGCGCAGATCGTGCTCGTCGACACGCCCGGCGTGTTCGCGCCGAAGCGGCGGCTGGACAAGTCCATGGTCGCGGCTGCCTGGGCCGGCGCCGAGGATGCCGATGCGGTCATCCATGTCGTCGATGCCGGCGCCCGCGCGCGGCTCGAGCATGGCGGCGCCAAGAGCGGCGACAAGCGCATGGTCGATGACGACGAGCGCGTGAATGAGGGCCTCAAGAAGGCCGGGCGGCAGGCGATCCTCGTGCTCAACAAGGTCGATCTGATCGAGCGCGATCACCTGCTCGCCATGTCGCAGGAACTTTACGAGACGGGCGTCTATTCCGACGTCTTCATGATCTCGGCGAAGACGGGCTCCGGCGTGCAGCAGCTCAAGCATTTCCTGACCGAGAAGATGCCGGAAGGCGTCTGGCACTATCCGGCCGACCAGGTCGCCGATTTGCCCTCGCGCATTCTCGCCGCCGAGATTACGCGCGAGAAGGTCTATCTGCGCCTGCACGAGGAGCTGCCCTACGCCTCCATGGTCGAAACCGAGGTCTGGAAGAAGCTGCGCGACGGCTCGATCCGTGTGGAGCAGTCCATCATCGTCGAACGCGAGACCCAGAAACCTATCGTGCTGGGCAAGGGCGGCAGTGCGGTGAAGGCGATCGGCGAAGCGGCCCGCAAGGAGCTCGAGGAGGTGCTGGGCTGCAAGGTCCACCTTTTCCTCAATGTGAAGGTCGATCCGAAATGGATGAACCGGCGCGGGAATTATTCCAGCGTCGGCCTCGATTTCGACGCGGACTAGTCCGCCGGCGATTTTCCTTGCGCTTCCCCGTTTCGGCACGGGCGTTTGCAGCCTATGCTTGCGCCCGGATCGCAAGGGGGAAACCATGATCGTCAAGACCACGGCCGCGCTCGCGGGCTTCTTGTTTTGCGCCGGGAGCGCCGCAGCCCAGATCGACAGCACCTACACCCGCACCGATACGGACGGCGCCTGCCGCGTCGTCGAGGAGAGCGATCCGGACGAGGGCGGTTTCTACCAATGGGTCGCCTGCGGCGGGGTGGGCGGCTGGACGCTGCACATCGATGGCGGCGAACACGCCCAGCGCACCGGTTATACGCGCGGCGGGACGGCACCTGTTTTTCACCAGCCGCAGGTGCGGGGCAATTTCGGCTCCTTCCACTCGGTGGTGGAATGGCGCCTGGTAAGCGAGTCCCCGACCGCGACCATCCATCGCTATTACAGCAATATACCGCTGGATGACGGAAGCTGGGGCCGGGGCGAGACGCTCGTGGTCACCACATTGACCGGACTGGGCGGCACCGAGGTCTGTCCGGTCGCTTATGTCAATGCGATGATGGCGGGCGGCAATGAGATTGCGCGGGACGCTGCCGACCTGCTGGCCCGGGACTTCGTCTGCGGCGAGGACGAGATCTACCGGCTGTCCGGCGCCCGGCCCGGCGAGGCCCGCCAGATCGCGGCCGGCCACGGTATCGACGTCGCCGCTGTCCTGGCAAACCGCCGACAGCCCTGACAGCCTGCGGCGTGTTTGCGGCCCGAGACTCAGGCATAAGCATTCCCATGGAATGGTCCGACAACGGCATCGTCCTCTCCGTGCGCCCGCACGGGGAGACGAGTGCCATCGTGGAAGTGCTGACCCGGGAGCAGGGACGTCATGCCGGCCTCGTACGCGGTGCGCGTTCGCGTGCCATGCGGCCGATCCTGCAGCCCGGCAACCAGATCGGCGTGAGCTGGCGGGCCCGGCTGTCCGAGCATCTCGGCATGTTCCAGATCGAACCGGACGATCTTTCCGCCGGTGCCGTCATGGAAGACCGCACGGCGCTTGCGGGACTGAATGCGGCTTGCGCGCTCTCCATCATGGCGCTGCCGGAACGCGAATCGCATCCGCGCGTTCATCAGGGTTTCCAGGTACTGCTGGGCGCTTTCGAGGATATCGATATCTGGCCGGCCCTCTATGTGCGCTGGGAGGCGGGCCTGTTGTCGGATCTCGGCTATGGGCTCGACCTCAAGCATTGCGCTGTCACCGGCCAGACCGAAGACCTCTCCCATGTCAGTCCGCGCACGGGCCGCGCCGTCTGCCGCGAAGAGGCCGAGCCCTACGCCCCAAAACTCCTCGAACTCCCGCCCTTCATGAGCGGATCCGGCACGATCGGGGAGGGCGACATCGCCCGAGGCCTCGACCTTACCGCCCATTTCCTGGAACGCCGCGTCCTCTGGCCGGTCGACAAGCAATTGCCGGAGGCGCGTATGCGCCTGATCGCGGAGCTGGAGCGGGTAGGGCGCCTCTAGGAGGGGGACTTGCTGAATCGCTGGCCTATACCCCGAGCCCGTCGAGCCGGTCCGCCAGAGTCTTCGCCTCTTCATCCGATAATCCACGCAGCGCGTCATCGAGCGCTGGCCTGTAGATATCCCACATCCTGTCGCGGGTCCGGCGTCCCTTTTCCGTCAACCTGACGCGTAGGCCGCGGCCATCTTCCGGGCAACGAAGCTTTGTGACCATCCCGGCCTTTTCCATACGGGCTAGCAGGCGGGAGAGATTGTGCTGCTGAATCAGGAGACGCGCCTCCAGCTCGACCGGACGCAGGCCGGCATCGTCGACCTTTTCCAGCTCCCACAGCACATCATACCAGGCGAGCGAGGGGTGGCCGGCCTGCTTCAGCGCGGATTCGATGCGGTCCGAGACGCGTGTCCATGCGCGATTGAGCGCGATCCAGGCAAGCGAACGGGCCGATGATTTTTTCGTCAATGTCGATTTTCTCTTTTCCATGCACTTGCATCTAGTTCTCGTCGTGCCCATTTTCCATGCACCTGCATGAAAAGGAAAGCCTCATGTCGAATTTGCAACCCAAGCTGACCCTGATCAGCCACACCCTCTGCCCCTATGTTCAGCGCGCTGCGATCGCGCTCAGCGAACGAGGTGTCCCGTTCGAACGGATCGATATCGATCTTGGTAACAAGCCGGACTGGTTCCTGAGGATTTCTCCTCTCGGCAAGGTTCCCGTGCTCCTCGTCGACGACCGGCCGATCTTCGAGTCGGCGGCCATCCTGGAATTTCTTGAAGACACGCTGACACCGCGTTTGCACCCGCACGATCCGCTGGACCGCGCCCGCCACCGCGCTTGGATGGAGTTCGGCTCGTCTCAGCTCAACCTGATCGCAGGTCTCTACAATGCTGCCGACGTGACAAGCTTCCAGGCGAAGGCGGATGCGCTCGGATCGGGCTTCCAGCGGCTGGAGAATATCCTGGGCGACGGACCGTATTTCGCTGGCGAGGAATTTTCGCTGGTGGACGCCGTCTATGGACCGATTTTCCGATATTTCGACGTGTTCGACGAGATAGGCGATTTCGGGATTATGGAGGGCCTGGAAAAAGTGACTTTCTGGCGTCGTGATCTGGCTGTGCGGCCGTCCATCGCCCGGGCGGTGTCGTCCGAATATCCAGTCCTGTTGCGGGATTTTCTGCTGCGGCGGGACAGTTACCTCTCAACCCTGATCGCTCCGGCGCGAAAGTCAGCCTAGTCCACCGCAAGAAGCGGGTCGTGGGCGGGACGGATTGCTGGCTCCCTCCCGGCAGTTGCCCGTATTCAAGGAGGACAGGATGCAGCTCGAAAACAAGATCGCCATCATCACCGGTGCCAGCAGCGGAATAGGCGAGGCGGCCGCCCGTCTCTTTGCCCGGGAAGGGGCGAAACTGGTCCTGGCAGCCCGCCGGGAGGACCGGTTGAACCGGCTCGCCGAGGAGATCCGAAACCATGGCGGAGAGGCGGTCAGCGTACCCGGCGACATAACGTCTCCGGCGTTTGCCGGGACCCTGGTAGGAACGGCTCAGCGTGAATTCGGCGGGCTCGATATCGCGTTCAACAATGCCGGGATGATGGGAGATATGGCTCCTGTCGCGGATATGGACGCGAAGAACTGGCGGCAGGTGATGGAGACCAATCTGGACAGTGCGTTTCTGGCAGCCAAGGCGCAATTGCCCGCCATGAAGGCAAGAGGCGGCGGTTCGATCATTTTCACCGGTAGTTTCGTGGGGCACACGATTGGTATGCCGGGCATGGGGGCTTATGCGGCAAGCAAGGCCGGGCTGGTCGGTCTGACACAGGTGCTTGCGTCGGAACACGGGGCGGAGCGCATTCGCGTCAACGCGCTGCTACCCGGCGGGACGAAGACGGCCATGGCACCCGGTGATCCGGAGACGCAGGCCTTTATCGCCGGCCTGCACGCGCTCAAGCGGATGGCCGAACCGGAGGAGATCGCACGCGTGGCGCTTTTCCTGGCCTCGGACCAGTCCGAATTCGTCACCGGGAGCGCACTTCTCGCAGATGGCGGGAATTCGGTCTGCAAGACCTGATTGCGCACGCCGGGTCAAGCGTTCCGGTCACCGATCGAGGAATTGGAGTGGGTGGGCGGTTGCAAGAGGTGCTCGCCCTTGACGGGCGCTGAGGAGCTCAAAAACAGTCCGGGGGCCTGTTCGACGCGCCGAAGGGACCGCGCCGAAGGGGGGATGGAGTGGGTGATGGCTCGGCTTGCGCAGATACGCTTGGCGTCTCACCCCTTCCGTCTCGCCGCCCTGCGGCGATCCACCTTCCCCATCAAGGGGAAGGATCTGAGAGCCCATTCCCCACAGTTAATCCTGCGTGCCAGCCCTGCGTGATCATGTTCGCCCGCTTATACTGATGCGGAACGAATCAAGAGGCATGGACGATGGGTGAGCATTTCGATCCCGATGGCGGGCATATCGTCGAGGAGAAATTCGACGAGGCGCTCTCGCGGCGCTATCTCGCCTATGCGCTCTCGACCATCACCCAGCGGGCTCTGCCGGATGCGCGCGACGGACTGAAGCCGGTTCACCGGCGCCTGCTCTACGCTATGCGCGAGCTGAAGCTGAACCCTGACCAGGCGTTCAAGAAATCCGCGCGCGTCGTCGGCGACGTCATCGGCAAGTATCACCCGCATGGCGACCAGGCCGTCTACGACGCACTGGTGCGACTCGCCCAGGACTTCGCCTCGCGCTATCCGCTGGTCGAGGGGCAGGGCAATTTCGGCAATGTCGACGGCGATGGCGCAGCCGCCATGCGTTACACCGAAGCCCGCCTGACCCATGCCGCCGAACTGCTGCTGCAGGATATCGAGCACGGTACGGTCGATTTCGAGGAAACCTATGACGGCTCGGAGCGCGAGCCGCTGGTCTTGCCGGGCGCTTTTCCGAACCTGCTGGCCAACGGCTCGACCGGTATCGCCGTGGGCATGGCGACTTCGATCCCGCCGCACAATGTCGCGGAGATCTGCCAGGCCGCCATGGCGCTGATCGAGAACCCGGAAGCCGATACGGACGCGCTGCTCAAGCACATCAAGGGCCCCGACCTGCCGACCGGCGGCACGATCGTGGAGAGCCCGGAAAGCATGCGCGAGGCCTATGAGACCGGGCGCGGCGGCTTCCGCGTGCGGGCGAAGTGGGAGAAGGAAGATATCGGCCGCGGCATGTGGCGCATCGTGGTCACGGAAATCCCCTACCTGGTGCAGAAGTCCAAACTGGTCGAGCGCATCGCCCAGCTCATGGACGCCAAGAAACTGCCGCTGCTGGACGACATTCTCGACGAGAGTGCCGAAGACATCCGCCTCGTCATCGAGCCGAAGAGCAAGCTGGTCGATCCGGACATGCTCATGGAGTCGCTGTTCAAGCTGACCGATCTGGAAACGCGCCTCTCGCTGAACCTCAACGTCCTCGATCCGACCGGCACGCCGCGCGTGATGGGTCTGAAAGAGACGATGTCGATCTGGCTCGGCCATCGCCGCGAAGTCGTCGTGCGCCGCGCGCGCACGCGCCTCGCCAAGGTCGAGGACCGGCTCGAAGTGCTCGCCGGCTATCTTATCGTCTATGCCGATCTCGACGAGGTGATCCGCATCATCCGCTTCGAGGACGAGCCGAAGGCGAAGCTGATGGCGCATTTCGAGCTGACCGAGCGTCAGGCCGAAGCCATCCTCAACATGCGCCTGCGTGCCTTGCGCAAGCTGGAAGAGCTGGAAATCCGCAAGGAAGACAAGTCCCTGCGGGCCGAGCGCAAGAGCCTGAAAGACCTTATCGGCTCCGACGCCCTGCAATGGGACAAGGTGCGCGAGGAGGTCGCCTCGGTGGGCGAATTCTACGCTCTGGACACGCCGCTTGGCGCGCGCCGCACCGAATTCGGCGAGGCGCCGGCGATCGCGGGCGATGCCCCGATCGAGGCCTTCGTGGTGCGCGAGCCGATCACGGCCGTGCTCTCCGAGCGCGGCTGGGTGCGGGCACTCAAGGGCCATATCAACGACGTCACCGAGCTGAAGTTCAAGGAGGGCGACCGCTCTGCCTTCGCCGTGAAGTGCGAAACGACGGACAAGCTCCTCATGTTCGCCACGGACGGAAAGTTCTACACGCTCGAAGCCTCCAAGCTGCCCGGCGGTCGCGGCCATGGCGAGCCGGTCCGCCTGCATGTGGACCTGCCCGAGGATGCCGCACCGATCGGCCTGTTCAAATACGATCCGGAACGCACGCTCCTCGTGGCCGCCAACGGCAATACGGGCTTCCGCGTGAAGGAGAAGGACTGCCTTGCGTCCAAGAAGGGCGGCAAGCAGATACTCAACCTGGTCGAGGGCGACGAGGCGCTGCTCTGCATCCCCGCCATCGGCGACAGCTGCGCCCTGATCGGAGAGAACAAGAAGCTGCTCGTTTTCCCGCTCGAGGAAATCCCGCTCATGTCGCGCGGCAAGGGGGTACGCCTTCTGGGCGGCAAGGGCGCCAAGCTGGCCGATGCGACCGTGTTCGATGCGGAAGAGGGGCTGAGCTGGCTCGACGGGGCCGGCCGGCGCTTCAATCTGGAAGACTGGCAGCTCTGGACCGCCAAGCGGGCCCAAGCCGGGCGCATGGCCCCGCGCGGCTTCCCGCGCAGCCTGCGATTTGCACCCAGAGGTTCGGAATTCCTCGCCTCCCAGGCGAAAGCGGAATAGACAGGATAGCGGGCGAGTAAGGCCCGTTCGAAGCCCTGCAAGGAGAGACAGGCATGGATACCGGCGTCATTCTTTTGCTCGTGATCATCGCACTCGGTGTGTTCCTGGTGGTGATCTACAACCGGCTCGTCGCTTTGCGGCAGACCTGCAATCAGGCCTGGGGCGATATCGACGTCCAGCTCAAGCAGCGGCACGATCTCGTGCCGAACCTGGTTGAGACGGTGAAGGGCTATGCCACGCACGAGAAGGAAACGCTCGAAAACGTCATCAAGGCGCGCCAGACGGCGATCGATGCATCCTCGGTGAAGGATCTGGCCCAGGCCGAGAACATGCTCTCCGGCGCATTGCGCCAGCTCTTCGCCCTGTCCGAAAGCTATCCCGACCTCAAGGCGAACCAGAACTTCCTCTCGCTGCAGACCGAGCTGGCCGATCTGGAGAACAAGATCGCCGCCGCCCGCCGCTTCTTCAACAATGCGGTGAGCGAGTTCAACACGGCGACCGAGCAATTCCCGGCCGTCGTGATCGCCAATTCGCTCGGCTTCAAACAGCGCGATTTCTTCGAAGTCGCCGAGACCGAGCGCGCCGCCCCGAAGGTGCAGTTCTAGGCCATGTTTCTGGGCGCGACCGGGCTTCGCTCCCATATCTGGAACAACAACCTGAAATCCGTCCTGCTGCTGGCCGGGTTTCCGGTCCTGCTGGTCGCGGTCGGCTATGCCCTGACCATCATGATGACCGGCTTCCAGCCGGTCGATCCGGGGATGGGCAAAGGCGGCGGTCCCGACAATATCTTCGTGTCGGAGCTGGCGCGTCTGCCGATGATCGGCCTCTGGTCGCTCGGCGCCGCAGGCATCTGGTTCGTGATCGCCTGGTTCTTCCACCAGTCCATCATCAATGCGGCGACCGGGGCCCGGCCGGTCGAGCGCACGGACGAGCCGGAACTCTATAACCTCCTGGAAAACCTGTGTATCTCGCGCGGGCTGACCATGCCGAATCTGGCCGTGATCGAGACCTCCGCGCTCAATGCCTATGCCTCCGGGCTGCGCGAAGGCCAGTATACCGTCACCGTCACGCGCGGCCTGATGGACCGGCTGGACCGGGCCGAGCTGGAAGCCGTGCTGGCGCACGAACTCTCCCATATCCGCCACAAGGATGTGCGCCTTCTGGTGATTTCTGTGATCTTCGTCGGGATCATCTCCTTCGTGGCCGAGATCATCTTCCGGCGAATTTTCTGGATGGGCCTGCGCGGTGGCGGCGGCCGCCGCGGCGGTCGGGGCGGGGCACTGGTCGTGGCCCTTGCCGTGGCGATCATCGCGATCGCCTATCTTCTGGCCATCGTTATCCGTTTCACCCTCTCGCGCCGGCGCGAATACATGGCCGATGCCGGGGCGGTGGAGCTGACGCGCAATCCGGACGCCATGATCTCCGCGCTGGAAAAGATTTCCGGCCATGCCGAGATCGAGGACTCGCCGGACGAGGTCCGCGAAATGTTCATCGAAAACCCGAAGACGGGCTTTCTCGGCGTCTTCGCCACCCATCCGCCGATCGAGAAGCGCATCGACATGCTGGTCGAATATGCCGGAGGCAAGCGCCGCAAGCCCGTCTCAAGCGTTCCGACTTCGGGCTAGTCCGTCGCGGCTTCGGCGTCTTCGCCAGCCTCGCTATCCTTAGCTCCGCCCTCATCGTCTTCCTCCTCCAGCAAGCCGGAATACGTCTCGCGGAAGATGAACCAGATGGAGGTAAAGAGGGCGGCGATGACGGGGCCGATGATGATGCCCACGGCGCCGAACAGGGTCAGACCGCCCAGGGTCGAGATCAGCACCATGAGATCGGACATTTTGGCGTCCTGACCCACGAGGCGCGGGCGCAGGAGATTGTCGGAGGTCGACACGACGAGTGCGCCCCAGGCCGCCAGCAGTCCGCCTTCCAGATACTGACCCGAGGCGATCAGCCAGATCGCGGCCGGTCCCCAGACCAGCGGCGGGCCGATCATCGGAATGATGGAAAGGAGGGCGGTCACCGCCGCCCAGAAGATCGCGCCGGGCACGCCGGCGAAATAGAGACCGACACCGGTCAGCCCGCCCTGTACGAGCGCGATCAGGAAAGAGCCCTTCACCGTGGCGCGGATGGTGGAGAGCACCCGTTCCGCCAGCAGGTCGCGCTGCTCGCCGGTCATGGGCAGCAGGCTCACAGCCTTGCGGGCGCTCTGGCGGCCGGTCAGCAGGAAGAAATAGAGGGCGTAGACCAGGATGAAGACGTTCAGCGAGGCGATGAGAAAACCGCCTGTGCCGGCGCGCAGGCTGGAGACGAGCAGACGCCCCATAGTACCGGCCAGATTGCCCAGCTGGGCCGTGATCTCGGCCTGGTACTGGATGATGCTCTCGCGGAAGGGCAGCCAGTCCGGCAGGCCGTCCAGACCCTCCGCCCGGATGTTCGCGACCTGATCGCGTACCCAGGGCGTCACCATACCCGTGACCTCGATGGCCTGATCCACCACGACGCCGAGCAGAAGCGTGGCCGGAATAACGAAAGCGAGAATCGCGGCCACCACGATCAGGCCGGACGCGAGTCCGGGCCGGTCGCCGAGCGCCTTGCTCAGTTTGGTATGCGGTTTGGAGAGGAAGATGGTCAGCACGCCGGCCAGGAAAAGCGCGGCGAGATAGTCCCGGATCATCCAGCCGAATACCGCCGTGATGACCAGGGCCAGGACGGCGATGAAAAGGCGTTCAAGCTGGAGTTTCCGGTCCTGTTTCATCTCGGTCCTATCCGTAGAGCCAGTTCGGTAGTCCGGTCGCCAGCCACGGGATCATGGCCACGGCCAGAATGGCCAGGAGCTGGATGATCACGAAGGGGATGGCACCGCGATAGATGTCCGTCGTCTTCACGCTCTCCGGCGCGACGCCTCTCAGATAAAAGAGGGCGAAACCGAAGGGCGGGGTGAGGAAGCTGGTCTGCAGGTTCATCGCCATCAGCACGCCGAGCCATACCGGATCCACGCCCATCATCAACAGGATGGGCGCGACGATCGGGACCACGACGAAGGTGATCTCGATGAAGTCCAGGAAGAATCCGAGCAGGAACATGACCAGCATGACCACTGCGAGCGCGCCGAACATGCCGCCGGGGACCGCTTCGAGCGCATGCTGCACGGTCTCGTCGCCACCCAGCTCGCGGAAAATCAGTGAGAAGAGCGAGGCGCCGATCAGGATCACGAAAACCATGGCCGAGATCGTCGCGGTCGAGCTCATCACATCGTCCAGCACGCCGGACCGCTTGAGGCGCAAGAGGGAAAGCCCGGCACCGGCGATGGTCAGGATGACCATGGCGCCGGCGAGCAGCGTACCGCCCGCGCCGAGATCGGCTACGTAAAGACGCCGCTCCGCACCGATATTCGCGAACACGATCAGGGCGATAAGGCCCAGCAGCGAGGCCAGTCCCAGATAGGAGAGAATCTGGCCGGCTTTCGGATTGCTGTCGCGCCCGGCATTGCGAGCACCGGCGATGAAGGTCGCACCGACGGCGCCGACACCCGCGGCTTCGGTCGGCGTGGCCAGGCCTGCGAGAATGGAGCCGAGCACCGCGACGATCAGCGCCAGCGGCGGCAGCAGCGCATGCATGACCCCGCCCCAGTTCGTCCCGCCTTCCGGGCGCGGTGCGGCCGGTGCCGAGTTCGGCCGGAAGACCGCCATCGCGATCTGGTAGGCGATATAGAGACCGACGAGGAGCATGCCGGGTATCAGGGCTCCGGCGAAAAGGTCGCCGACCGAGACGATGTCCGGCGAGAAAATGCCCTGCGCACGCTGGGCTTCCTGATAGGCGTTCGAGATCTGGTCGCCGAGCAGGACGAGTACGATGGACGGCGGAATGATCTGCCCCAGCGTGCCCGAGGCCGCGATCGAGCCGGCGGCCAGGGCCGGGTCATAGCCGCGCTTGAGCATGGTCGGCAGGGAAAGCAGCCCCATCGTCACCACCGTAGCACCGACAATGCCCGTCGAGGCGGCCAGAAGCGCGCCCACGACGACGACCGAAATACCGAGACCGCCGCGCAGCGAGCCGAAGAGCGCGCCCATTGCCTCGAGCAATTCCTCGGCGATCTTCGATTTCTCAAGCATCACGCCCATGAAGACGAAGAGCGGCACCGCGACGAGGATCTGCCGGTCCATCTCCATTAGATTGCCGTAGATGCGCTGCGGGAAGGCGCGGAAATGGATCGGGTCGAACATCCCGATCGACATGCCGATGAGGGCGAAGGCCAGCGCCACGCCGGCCAGCGTGAAGGCAACCGGATAACCACGCAGCAGCGCCGCAAAGGCGGCCACGAACATCAGGAAGGGCAGGAGAAAGATGAAGAGGTCCATCTCAGATCTCCGCATCCGCGAGCGCGGCCGGCGTGGCCGGCGCATCTTCGCCGCCGATCGTCATGGCGGCCCGCGCGGCCATGGAGAGGCCTTGCAGGATCATCATCACGGCAAAGACGGGAATGGCGGTCTTGAGCAGGAAGACGAAGGCCAGCCCGTCGCTCTCGCGGGAGCTTTCCAGGATCCGCCAGGTGGAATTCATATAGCCGGTCGAGGACCAGAGAATGAGCGCGCTCATCGGCATGAGGGTGAGATAGGTGCCCCAGAGATCGGTCCAGGCCTTGCCGCGCTCGGTCGCCTTGGCAAAGAAAACGTCGACGCGTACGTGACCGCCGCTGAGCAGGGTCGAGGCCGAGGCGAGCAGGAAGAGAAGCGCATGCATGTAGATCACGCTCTCCGCCAGCTTGGTCGAGGCATAACCGAACACATAGCGCTGGATGACGATGATGGCCGTCGCGACGACGAGGCCGAGGGCGAACCAGCGCGCTGCGCCGCCGATCGTCAGGGCAATCGTGTCGAGAAACGCGATGGCACGGCGGTGAAGGCTCCACACTATCGGCGGCAGGCGCATAAAGCGTCCGGCGAAGGCTGTGATCAGAGGCACAAGCAGGAGCGGTGACAGGGCGAGACCGGCAATGCCGAGTACGCCACCAATGCTCTGTGCGAGGCCGGGCAGACTGGCATTCGCCCAGCTCGCGACGCCGCCGCCCGTCGCCATGTCGATGGCGAGCAGGCCGAGCGAAGCCAGGACGGCGATGATGATCAGGCGGTCGCCCGGCCGCATGGCATCAGCCTCCGAGGACGCGATTGCGCTGGACCATATAGGGCATTTCGGAAATCCGGCCCCACTGGCTCATCGTGTCTCGTGCGGCGCGATAGCTCTCATAGACGCGGCGGGTGAGCGGATCGGCATTGCCGGTATCGGCCACGACCTGTTCGGAAATCTCGCCGATGCGGGTCCAGATCTCGTCCGAGAACTGGCGCAGTTCGACACCGTGCTCATTGACGAGGACATTGAGGGCAAGGCCGTTCTGGTACTGGAATTCGGCGAGGGAGAGATTGTTCGCGGTGCGGCAGGCGGTGGCGATGATCGCCTTGTGGTCGTCGGCGAGACCGTCCCAGACGGTACGGTTGATACCGACCCCGAGGCAGGAGCCCGGCTCGTGGAAGCCCGGTCCGTAATAATAGGGTGCCTCGCGATAGAAGCCGAAGGCCAGATCGTTCCAGGGCCCGACCCATTCAGTGCCGTCGATCGCGCCGGACTGGAGCGCGGGATAGATTTCGCCGCCGGAGAGGGTGACGGCTGCGCCGCCCAGCTCGCGCAGGACATTCCCGCCCAGGCCCGGTATGCGCATGCGCAGCCCCCGGAAGTCCTCCAGCGTATTGAGCTCGCGCTTGAACCAGCCGCCCATCTGGTGACCGGAATTGCCGGCCTGGAAGGGCTTGATGTTGAACTGGCCGGAGAGCTCGTCCCAGAGTTCCTGGCCGCCGCCATATTCCACCCAGCCCATGATTTCCTGGGCGGTCATGCCCATCGGCACGGCGGTGAAGAAGTTGAAGGCCGGCGACTTGCCCTGCCAGTAGTATTCGGCGCCGTGATACATGTCCGCCGTGCCCTCGGAGACGGCATCGAAGGCCTCGAACGCGCTGACGATCTCACCCGCCGCATAGACGCGGACGTCCAGCGTGCCGTTCGACATGCGGTTGACCAGATCGGCGACATTGTTCGCGGCGGTGCCGAGACCGGGGAAATTGGCGGGCCAGGTCGTGACCATGCGCAGGCGGGTCACGCCGCGATTGACCGCCGGTGCCGAAGGCGATCCGCTCGAGCGGCTGTCCTGGCCGGTCTCCCCGCAAGCCGTGGCAACGGTTGCGGCAGCGACCGTCGCGCCGCTCAGAAATGTGCGTCGATCCATCTTGAACTCCCCCGGGATCCTGTAGGCCGGTCAGTCCGGCTCGTGCGTCTCGTCCTCGCGCTCATGGTTAGCGAGTTCGTCGAAGGCCTGCCAGCCCGACGGTGTGAGAACTTGCAGCGGCTGGTAGGACGACTTGTAGGTCATTTTCCGGCTGCCTTCGACCCAATAGCCGAGATAGACGAAGGGCAGGCCCGCGGCCTCGGCCTGACGGACCGCGTCGAGGATCATGTAGGCGCCGAGACTGCGGCGATCCTGATCCGGGTCGAAATAGCTGTAGATCAGGGACAGGCCGTCCTTGAGAACGTCGGTCAGCGCTGCGGCACGGAGATTGCCGTCGGCATCGCGATATTCCGTAACATGGGTGCGTTGGGCACCTTCCTCGACCATCATCACATATTCGCCGAAAGACATGCCCGCCATGTCTCCGTCGCCGTGACGGCTCTCCAGATAACGGGTGAGCAGCTCGTACTGCTCCATCGTCGCGGTGATCGCGTCGGTCGAGACTCGCAGGTCGGCATTCCGTTTGGCGATTTTCCGCCAGCGGCGTTTCCAGTCGAAATGATGCGCATCGACACGAACCGATTTGCAGGCGTCGCAGGCTTCGCAGGCCGGGCGATAGAGCACGCCCTGACTGCGGCGGAAACCGGCATGGGTCAGCGCGTCGTTCAGCGCCGGTCCTTCGCCGATCTCGATACGGGTGAAGACTTTCCGCTCCCAGCGGTCAGGCAGATAGGGGCAGGGCGCGGCTGCCGTCAGGAAAAAGGGTATCTGCCGTGTCGCAAACGGGTGTGTCACTGCTCGACCTTCGACTCAGCGCCTTGGGCGGTCATTCTAACTCAGCTCCAGCCCAGGGCGTAACGCATGGCAATATAGGCCGTAAATGCGATCCAGAACAGGATGACCATGGGGGCGCCCGCCCGCAAGTAGTCGCGGAAGCGGTAATGGCCCGGGCCCATGACCAGCAGATTGGTCTGGTATCCGATCGGGGTGGCAAAGCAGGTATTGGCAGCGAAAAGCACTGTCAGTGCGAACATGGCCGGGTCGCCGCCGGTCAGATTGGCGGCGGCGACGGCGATCGGCGTGAACAGAATGGCGGTGGCGCTGTTGGATAGGACATTGGTGAGCACGGCCACCACGATGAAGAGCGCCGACATGAGCGCGACCGGTCCGTAGGGCGCGAAGATGTTGACGACACCTCCCGCTATGAAATTGGCGGCACCTGTGACCTGAAGGGCCGTCCCCAGGGCGATGGCCGAGCCGATCAGCAGATAGACTCGCATGTCGATTGCCCGCGCGGCCTGGCGCGTATTGAGGCAGCCGCCGGCGATCATGCCTACGGCGCCGAGGAAGGATGCGAGCGCGATCGGAAGGAAACCGGTCGCCGCCGAAAGCACAACGCCGGCAAAGATGATGCGCGCAACCGTCGAACGGCGCGGATCCGCGATCGAGGTCGTGGCCCATTCCATGAGAAGCAGGTCGCGGTCGGCCCGCAGATGACGCATGGCCGTCGATGATCCGAACAGCAGCAGCGTATCGCCGGCCTCGAGCCGGATTTCTCCCATGCGGGAGCGGATCATGCGGCTTCGGCGCTGGATGCCGAGAACGATCGTTCCGGTCGCATGCCGGAAGCCGATCTGCTGGATGGTCCGGCCGATCAGACGCGAGCCCGGTGCAACCACGGCCTCGGTCATGATCAGCGTCTCGCCGGGTGTCGGATCTTCGCCCGGACCGGACGCTTCCAGCATGCCGCGCATGAAGTCGGCGCGCTTGGACAGGAGATTGGTCAGGGTCTGGCGGGTCGCCGCGACGATGACGAGATCGCCGGGCCGCAGCTCGATCTGGTCGAAAGGCGGGAGGAGGGCATGCTCGCCGCGCTGGATCATCCGGACCGTCATGTCCGGCAGGTCCGCGAACATGCCCGCGACCGGCTTTTTGCCGGCCAGCGGATGGTCCTGGGTCACTTCGAGCTGGGCGATGTACTGCTTGCCCTTGCCGCCGGCGATCTCGCTCTCCATGGAGGCGCGTTCCGGCAGGAAACGGGGCAGGATGAAGACGATGTAGATGATGCCCACAGCCGCCATGTAAAGCCCGATGCCCGTGGGGGAGAAGAAGCCCAGTTCGAGCCCACGGCCCGCATGTTCCGGATTGGCGGCCAGCAGGCTGCGGAGCGAATCTGCGACCAGAAGGTTGGTCGAAGAGCCGATCAGCGTCGTCATGCCGGCGAGAATGCAGATATAGCTTAGCGGAATCATAAGCTTGGATGGGCTGGTCTCCATCCGTTTCGCGATCGCGGCCAGAATCGGCACGAACATCACCACCACGGGCGTATTGTTGATGAAGGCGCTGATCACGAAGACGAAGGCGAATATCGCGATCATGGTCCCGCGAGGGCGCTGATCGTAGGAGGACAGCAGCCACTGGGTCGGCCCCTCCATCGCACCGGTCTGGAAAATTCCCTGACCGACGATAAGCAGGCACAGAATGGTGAAGAGGGCGGGATTCGCGAATCCCGCCAGGAGTTCGGCCACGCCGGGATTGCCGTCCGCGAGCGGGAAAAACTCGAAGAAGAGCATCAGGATCGCGACGATGGAGGCCGAAACGATCTCGAGCGGGAATTTGTCCCAGGCGTAGAACACGATCGCGACGGTGAGGCCCGCCAGGATCGCCCACATTTGCCACACGTCGATTGACGCCGATTCAATCATAATGATTTCAGGAAGCTATGGGTGTGATTAGTCCGCACCCGGACGCTAGCATGGCGCAGGCCTGCTTGCGAAGTCCTCCCGTGATCTAATGATGTCGAAGCGACGCGCTAGAGCTCGTGACCGGTCGGAATGACAGGCGCTTCGCGCAGCAGGATGATCGAGATGCGGCGATTGCCCGGCATGTAGGGATCGTCCGGATAAAGCGGTTCGGAGCCGGCCTTGCCGCGTACTTCATAGATGCGGTCGTCGGTGATTCCGGCATCCTGGAGCACTGCGCGCGATGCATTCGCCCGGTCTGCAGACAATTCCCAATTGGTATAGTCCCCACCGGCAGAGGGGGCACTGTCGGTATGGCCGGCGATAGAGAGCCTGTTCGGCAGGCGTTCGGCGATGCGCGCCACGGCGCGCAGCAGGGTCACAGCGCGGTCATTGGGCTCGATGGCACCCGGATTGAACATCGGCCGGCCTTCCTGGTCGATCAGCTGGATGCGCAGTCCTTCCGGCGTTTCATCGACAATGACGTGATTGGACAGCTCGGCAAGTTCGGGCATCTCCTGCATCGCCTGACGCAGCGACATGGCGGCACTGTGCAGCTCCGCGGCCTCGCGGCGTTGCTGTGCTTCCGCCATCGCGGAAGAGGTCACATTGGGTTGTTCCTCGACAGCCACGGGAGAGCCTTCCGGTGCCTGCTGGCGGTCGCGATCATTCATCTGCGGCGCTGTCGGGGCGAGACGCTGGCGCATGGAACTGTCGCCGGAGCCCTGCACGCCGTCATCGCCAGGCGATGTGCCGGCGAGTGGTGCACCGGAGCCGGACGGCGCGGGGGAAACGCTGGCCGGGGCGAAATAGTCGGCGATACCGCGCTTCTGTTCCGGCGTGGTGGTGTTGATGAGCCACATCAGGAGAAAGAAGGCCATCATGGCGGTCACGAAATCGGCGTAGGCGACCTTCCAGGCACCGCCATGGTGCCCGCCACCGCTTCGCTTTATGACTTTCTTGATGACGATCGGCCGATCCGAAGCAGCCATGTCCACCCACCTTGTTTCTTGGTTGCATCCACCTATAGATCGTTAGCGTTAAAGTCCGGTTTCGAAATGCGCTTGCGAGGATTGCCTTGATCGACACCCGCAAATTCCGTGACGCTCTCGGTCGCTATCCGACCGGCGTAGCCGTCGTAACCGCCTTTCACGACGGTGTGGCCAAGGGCATGACGGTGAATTCCTTCGCGTCCGTTTCGCTCGATCCGCCGCTCGTGCTCTGGTCGATCGAATGCGAGTCAGACCGCTATGCGATTTTCCGCGATGCGGAGGATTACGCGATCAACGTCCTCGCGGCCGACCAGGCGGGGCTGGCGCATGCCTGCGCGCTGGATGCGGACCTGCTCGCCAACCGGATCGCCTGGGAAGGCACCAAAGCGCCGCTCCTGCCGGATACCGTAGCGCGCCTGACCTGCCGTCAGCGGGCCGTTCATCCCGGAGGCGACCACGACATCATAGTCGGCGAGGTCACGGACCTCGATGAGCCTCGCGACGCGCGGGCACTCGTCTTTTATCGCTCCACCTATAGCGAGTCCGGCTGAAGCGTCAGCATGTCCGCGTCCGCCGGGGCGGTCTCCGGCGTCCAGTCGGTGCGGATCTCGATATAGTCGCCACGCCCCCAGAGCGGCGCCAGATCGTCATAGTGACGGGACATGACATTGCCCGATTGTCCGGTCGTGATCATGAAGCGCGAGGCGTCGGGATCGGCCATGTCGTAGAGCGCGCGATAGGATGCGCCATGGAAGACGGAATAATCGTCCGGATCGCCCCAGCGCGAGTGCGCTACATTGACCGTCGACCCGTCTCCGGGGATCGGAGTCTCGATCGTGAAGAGCTCCGACAGAACCGGCATGTCCGAGAAGGGCGCGTGCGCATGGCGCGCATAATGGACATCGCCCCACTGCCATGACGCGATGTCATCGCCTCGCGTTTCGACGAGGCGGAGCACGGCGTCGTCCAGGCTTTCGCCCGCGAGCGTCTGGCAGTCTTCCGTCTCGTCCGTCGTAACGTCGTCACACCAATAGCCGAGATCGCCGGCCAGCACGTCGGTCATGAAGAGACGCCGGTCGCCGTACCAGGCATCGAAGAGTTCACCCAGGTCATCGGCATAGACACGTCGCGACAGCTCGCGCATCCAGGCCGAGTAGATCAGGGGTTCGGGACGGTCGACGGCCATGTCGGCATTCCAGTCGGCCAGCAGTGCAAGCGCGGACTGTCCAGCCTGGCTGTCAGGTTCGGCCTCGAGCAGGACCGGCAGGATCTGCTGGGCCATGTCGGAGACCGTATCGATCTGGAGATCGGCCATGGAATCGAGGTCGTGGCGCTCGCGCGCTTCTATACCTGCATAGATGCGCCGGATTCGACTGGCGCCATACCAGTCGCTGGTCAGGTAGTAGGGGTAAGCGTCCGGCACGATCTTGTTGTTTGCGGTGGCGATAAAGCCGCGGTCGGGATTGCGCGTGTGCGGGAGAATGTCGAAGGGAAGGGTGGATACCCAATTCCCGGCCTCGTCCCGGACGGGGATGCGGGCGGGGGCATAAAAGCCGATATCGCCGTCGCGTGCCGCGAAGACCATGTTCTGCTGGGGCGCGACGAAGTCTCGGATCGCATTGACGAAATCGTCCCAGTCATCGCCGCGCAGAATGTGCAGGCCGACCCCGGTCGTGGCGTCGTCAGGTTCGTCGAGCATCCATTGCAGAGCGAAGAAATCCGCGCCTTCGGGAACCGGATAGTCGAAATGTGCCGGATCGAGCACGGGGCCGGTCGCCGTCTCCCGACGGGTAATGGTGACGTCCTCGCCAAAGCGCACGCGGATGATTTCCTCGCGGCTGCCGGACACGTCGTTCTGAGTGACGGCATGAAGATCGCCGACATCCGGTCCGGTATTGGTGAAGCCCCAGGCGATATCGTCATTGCGTCCAAGGGTGACAAATGGCGTGCCCGGCAGGGTGGCGCCCACGACCGACCCGGTCGGCGTGGTCAGCCGGGCGAGATACCAGATGGCCGGTGCTCTCAGGCCGAGATGGGGATCATTGGCGAGTATGGGTTGACCCGAGACCGTACGGCTCCCCGAGAGCACCCAGTTGTTCGATCCGTCGCGGCCGGTATCGTCCGGTCCGGTAACGGGCGCAGGGTCTTCGCCAGTTGATGGAGTAGCGGGCGCTTCTAGGCCGATATCCGCCATGGTCAGCGAGCGCGGCGCATTGTCGGGATAGCGGCCGATGAATTCGCGCGCCCTGCTTTCCCCCAGCGCCTCGACGAGCGCATTCCTCGCCGGTTCGCTGAAGGCATTGCCGAAAAGGTCGAGGGCGATGGCCTTGTAGACCACGACGGTGTCTGCCGGGGTCCACGGCTCCGGGGCTGTCATGAGAATCTGGAATTCCGGCGGCGCGACGAAGCCAGGCGCCTCGATAACGCTGTTCACGCCCTCGGCATAGGCGTCGAGCGCGTCGAGAACATCCGCCGGCAGGTTCGACACCGCTTCATCCGAAGCCGGACCAAGCCCCATGGTGCGGAAGAAAATGTCGGTTTCCAGGCCGGGCTCGCCCAGGATTTCGGCAAGACGGCCCCGCAAAGCGCGCCGGGTGATTTCCATCTGCCAGAGGCGGTCCTGCGCATGGGCGACACCCAGCGCGCGGAAGGCGTCGGCATCGGCATCGGCGAAAATGTGGGGCACGCCGTAAGAATCGCGAACGATCCGAACCGGCGCCGACAGATTGGCAACGGTCATTTCGCCATGCGTCTGCGGGAGCGAGGCATAAAGCCGGTTTGTCAGGATGAGTGCCGCGATGACGCCCAGAATAACGAGACCGACGACGGCATAGCCCGTCGTACGAAGGACTGTTCTGATCATGATGACTTGCTCCCCATTCGCGGGAAGACTAGCAAGGTGAAAATCGTAATGGGAGATGGCAATGTCACGGTGTGCGTTCCTTGGGCTCGGCGTCATGGGTTTTCCGATGGCCGGTCATCTGGCGGCCAAGGGGCATGCTGTGACGGTCTGGAACCGTACGGCGAGCAAGGCCACGGACTGGGCGCGGTCTCATGACGGAGAGGCCGCGGACAGCGTGGAAACGGCGGTCGCCGACGCCGATTTCGTCTTCGCCTGTCTGGGCGATGATCCGGATGTCCGGGCGGTCGCGGAAAAAGCACTTCCGGCGATGAAACCCGGTGCCATTTTCGTGGACCATACGACAGCCTCGGCAGAGCTGGCGCGCGAACTCGACCAGGATGCGCGCGACGGCGGTATCGGCTTTCTCGACGCGCCGGTGTCGGGCGGTCAGGCCGGCGCCGAGAACGGCGCGCTCACGATTATGTGCGGCGGTGAGCCGGACACGTTTTCGCGCGCCGAGCCGGTCATGGACGCCTATGCCAAGGCCGCATCGCTGATAGGGCCGGCCGGAGCCGGACAGCTCGCCAAGATGGTCAACCAGATCTGTATAGCCGGCATCGTCCAGGGCCTATCCGAGGGCCTACATTTCGCGAAACGGGCCGGGCTCGACCCGGAGCTTATGATCGGGGCGATCTCGAAAGGGGCGGCGCAGTCATGGCAAATGGAAAATCGTTGGCAGACCATGGTCGAGAACGAGTTCGATTTCGGCTTTGCGATCGACTGGATGCGGAAAGATCTTCGCATCACACTTGAAGAGGCTCGCCGCAATGGCGCCCGTCTTCCGGTCGCAGCGCTCGTCGACCAGTTCTATGCCGATGTGCAAGAGATGGGCGGGAATCGCTGGGATACGTCCAGCCTGATCGCGCGACTCGAGCGCGACTCATGACGGGGCCGGTCGAACTTATAAAGACCGATCCGGTGGCCATGGGCGTATGGCTGCGGCTTCGAAATCTTTTCGCAGCCTGGCGCGCCATTCTGTTCGCCGGGTTTTCCCGTCGTGCGCTCTACCAGTTTTCCAATGATCAGCTCACACCGCTCACGCGGGCATCTCACTGGAAGCTCGGTCTCGGTCTTCTTGGAGGGCTATCGGATGCGCAGCTCGGCTTCCTCAAGACTTATGCCGAGCTCAACGCGCTCCGGGTCGATCGGATTTTTCGCGTAACCGCCCTCATTCTTGTGACATTGCCGGTCGGTATTCTTGTCGGGCTGAACGAATTGCAGCCTGGTATCTGGGAGCGTTTCGGATTCAGCGAGATCGAAGGCGTGATCACGACTTTCGGGGTCTGGCTGATGTTGTCGGGTTATCTGATGGTCGCGGCGTGGCGCGCACGCGACATGGCCGATTTGATCGCTTTCGAGATCGCGCGCCGTGAGCTTGCAGACGCGAAGGGGCCGGGTCAGTGAGCGTGGAAACGCTTTTCCTGTGGCTCGACTATGCCGGCATCGGCTTTTTCGCCTATTCCGGCGGCATGCTTGCAGCCCGGAAGGCGCTTGATCCTTTTGGCGCGGCGATTATCGGGGCGGTAACGGGCATGGGGGGCGGCACGCTGCGTGACATCCTGCTGGGTGAACTCCCGGTCTACTGGGTGGCCGAGCCGCGCTACCTGTTCGTAGCCGTCGCCGGCGCACTGGCCGGCTATTTCACCTCCCCGGGCGCGCAGGCAATCGCTTCGCGGCGGGCGGCTTTGGTCTGGGCCGATGCTATCGGCCTTTCCGTATTCAGTGTGCTTGGTGCTCAAGCCGGCCTCGCCGCAGGGGCACATTGGACGATCGCCCTTCTGACGGGGACGATGAGCGCGGCGTTCGGCGGTCTGCTGAGGGACGTTATCGTAAACGATGTCCCGCTGGTTTTGAGAGCGGATATCTACGCGCTGGCTGCACTGGCAGGAGCGGCCGGGTATGTCTCAGGGACAGCGCTGGGCTTCAATACGAGCCTTGTCACGCTGGTTTCGGCCGTGCTCGCATTCTCCTTGCGGGGCTGTGCGATCCGCTACAAATGGAGCCTTCCCGCAATCAAGCTGGGCGACTAGGCGGGCAGGTGGTTTCACGCCTAAAGGCGGGCCGCTTTTATGGTTCATCATTGGTGAACGCGTTATTCACTTAAATTCAAAGACTTCGAGTTAAAACAACCCTTGGAAAAGACCTCAAAGAAAGGCCTCCGGGGTGGGAACTCAGCTGCAGCGACAATTGACGTCATATGTGAACGTCGCGGTTCTGCTCAGCCTGATCGGTTCCGTGCTGGCCATCTATTATTTCATCGGACAATTGAACCGGCAGGCAGTCGAAACGGACAACCAGCTCGTCCAGACCGGGTTCGCGGCACTGATATCGGAGAATGAGGGTATCGTCGAAAGCCTCGCGGTCGCCCCTGAAGCGTCGGCGCTTTCGCGGAGCGGGGATTTGACCTGGCTGGATACAGCGGGCGGTGCCCCCGAAGAGCCGGCGCCGTTCGATCTGGCGCTGTTTCATCTATCCGATTCCAATGAGAGCCTGACCTGGAGTGCGGCAGGCGATGCGGTCGCCATCACGCCCGCCGAGCGCGATATCGTGCTGGCCGATCTGCGTGCAGCAGAGCGGCGTGGCGCTCGCTCCGGGACACATGTAATGCAGCGGGGCAATACGCCCTTTATCGTCTCCGCGACCCGTCTGGCCGGAGCAGGCGGGGATAGGGCCGGGCCGGACGACAACCGACCCGTCCTGATGATCGCGCGCGAGCTCAACTCCCGCCGGGTCGCCAATCTGGGCGACCTTTTCGGCGTGAACTCGGTGCATTTCTCCGAAGCGCGCACGCGGGCGCCCAACCAGGTCGAGCTGCAGGATGCGGCGGGGCATTCCGTCGGCGTGCTGACCTGGCTCGCATCGACACCGGGCTATTTCACGCTTCGCGTGGCGATTTTCCCGATTATCGGCTATGTCGGCCTCTTTCTCATCCTGGCCATCGTGATCGGGCGGCGCACGGCCAGCCTGGGCAATGAGGCGCGGAAGAATGAAAGCCGGGCGATCGACGCGGCGCGGCGGGATCGTCTGACCGGGCTACCGAACCGGAATGGGTTCAATGATATTCTGGAAGGCGAGAGCGCGAACAGGGCCGCGCTGGACGGGCAGGCGGCCGTCGTCTTCGTCGATCTCAACGGTTTCAAGTCCATCAATGACCGGGCCGGTCACGCCATCGGCGACGAAGTGCTGCGTCTGGTGGCGCGGCGTCTTTCGGCAGTCGTCAATGATGAAGGGGCGCTCGCGCGGATCGGGGGCGATGAATTTGCGGTCATTCTGACTGGGCCGAAAGCGACGCGTCTCGCCATGCCCATTGCCCGGAGATTGATTTCCTGCCTCGAAGTGCCGCTCGAGATTGATGAGGCCTTCTACGAAGTCGGCGCCGCCGTCGGCGTCGCGCTCTCGACGCGGGCGCACACCCTGTCGCTGGTCGAACTGGTCCAGAATGCAGACGTCGCCATGTATCGCGCCAAGAACGAGCAGATGACGCGGCCGCTCTGTTATGGCGGCGAGCTGGAGCGCGAAGTTCGTGCGCGGCGCGAAATGGCCAATGCGATCCGTGTCGGTATCGCCTGCGAGGAATTCCACGTCGCCTATCAGCCGATCGTTCGCTCCCGGGGCGGAAACATTGCCTCGGTGGAAGCCCTTTTGCGCTGGAGCAGACCTGGCCAGCAGCCGGTGGGGCCGGATGAATTCATCCCGGTTGCCGAAGATGCCAAACTCATCGCGCCGCTGGGCGAGTTCGTGCTTCATACGGTTTGTCGCGAAATCGCGCCGATCGTGGGCCTCAATGTGGCGATCAACCTGTCACCCGCCCAGCTCAAGGACCCCGATCTCTGCGAACGTTTCACGCGCATCCTGAAAGAGTACGACATGCCGCCCGAGCGCATGGAAATCGAGCTGACCGAGGGCATCCTGGTGGACAATCTCGCCCGGGCGAAGTCGCGCCTGCGCGATTTCTCGATGTCCGGCTTCAAGGTCAATCTCGACGATTTCGGAACCGGCTTCGCAAGCCTTGGCTATCTGCGGGCCTTCAAGTTCGACAAGATCAAGATCGACAGCAATTACGGTGGCCGGTGCGATACCGATCCGAACGCGATGCAAACCCTCCAGGCACTGGCACTTCTGTCGAAGACCTTCAACATGGAAGTCGTTGCGGAAGGCATCGAAAATGCCGACCAGGCGCGGATGGTCCGGATGCTGGAGCTCGACTACATGCAGGGCTGGCATTTCGGGCGACCGATGCCGATCGAGGACCTCATTCAGCTGATCGAGGCCGGTGTGGCGCCGATCGATGCTGAGACCGCGATAAAAACGGCGCAGGCCTAGCCCGATCAGCGACTAGTAGCGCCCGCACCGGATAGGCTTGGCGCGAATGAACGCGACTATCGCAAAGACGGCACCGAACACCGCCAAGCCTCCAATGGCCCACGCGGGATAGGCGAATATTTCGTTGGAAACATAGCCGCCGAGCGTGTTGATCAGGGCTGCCAGACCAAGGCACCAGCCCAGGACGAATGCTGCGATCAGAAAGCTGTACGGCCACAGTGGCATGCGGAGGCGCATGCCGCAGTTCGGGCATTTGATGGGGTGCAGTGACCCGGCGACGGTGGGGCGAGCGAAGGAGCGGAAGCCGCCAGCGCGTGTCTCGGCCTCCCATATCTCGTCTTCAAGTGCCGCCAGCGCCGCGATTTCCTCAAATCGATGCTGGCAGTCCGGGCAGGTGATCTTACCGGAAGCCACCCGTCACCCCAGAAGCTTCGCGGCCCGCGCAGCGTAATAGGTGACGATGCCGGCTGCTCCTGCGCGCTTGAAGGCGAGGAGGCTCTCCATCATGACGCGCTCCCCGTCGATCCAGCCATTGGCGGCTGCGGCCTCGATCATCGCGTACTCTCCGGACACCTGAAAGGCATAGACCGGCACCGGGAATGTGTCCGACAAGGCCCGGACGATATCGAGATAGGGCAGGCCCGGCTTGACCATGACCATGTCGGCGCCCTCGGCGATATCGAGTTCGACTTCCCGCAGGCATTCGTCCCGGTTGGCGGGGTCCATCTGATAGGTTTTCTTGTCCCCCTTCAGCGCGGTCGCCGAGCCGATCGCTTCGCGATAGGGGCCGTAGAAGCCGGACGCGTACTTCGCCGCATAGGACAGGATCATCGTGTCGTGATGTCCGTCGCTTTCCAGCGCCTCGCGGATGGCGCCGATGCGCCCGTCCATCATGTCCGAGGGCGCGACCACATCGCAGCCCGCCTGGGCTTGCACGAGAGCCTGGGCGATCAGCGTCTCGACCGTGGCATCGTTATCGACTTTCTCGCCGTCCAGCACGCCGTCATGACCATGCGTGGTGAAGGGGTCGAGCGCGACATCGCAGATCACGCCGACATTGGGCGCGGCATTCTTGATCGTGCGGATCGCCTGCGGCACAAGCCCATCGGGATTGAGCGCTTCCGATCCGGCCTCGTCTTTACGGCTATCGGAAATGTGCGGGAAGATCGCCATGGCCGGGATTCCGAGCGCTTCGGCTTCCTTCGCCGCCTTGGCGAGAGCCGGCAGGGAGAGACGCTCCACGCCCGGCATCGCTGTGACCGGCTCGGTCGGATCGGCGCTGTCGGACACGACGACCGACCAGATCAGATCATTCACTGACAGTTCGCTCTGGCGGACGAGGCGGCGGCTCCAATCGGCTTGCCGGGTGCGGCGCAGGCGGGTCGTTGGGTACATCACGATCTCTTTCCGAGCTGGGTACTGACAGGGATAGCGAGCCGCAAACCGTCTGTCACTGCGGCGTTTGGGGGCTAGGGTTAGTGATCGAAGATGAGGCCGAGAATCCCGATCACAAACGCCACGGAACCCATGACTAGGCAAATCAACAATGGATGCATCCCCATTGTACCGAGTATCATGATCAAGAGTATTACGCCCGCCCCGAGCCCGAGCTTCCATCGCCAGCTGTAGTCCGGGAAGTGGATCAAGGCCCGGCAGTGCGGACAGCGACGCTGGCTTGGCAGCCAACGGGAAATGATCGGATCGGTAGGCATGTGAGTGAGCTCGCGACGAGCGGAATGCCGGCTAATTGGCATGCTGCAGGATGGACAGGGGCGGATACGCGCTGAGTTCATGACGACACACTCTGTAATGTTTTGTCCGGAAAGGAAGAAACGGCAGTGCCCCTGCGCTCTCGTTTCAGTCTCTAACACATATCAAACTTGCCGCGGGCGGAAAGCCGCGTTACGGCTCCAGCCAAATTCTCGGGACAAAATCTGTCCCTCTGACACCTTATTAGCAACAGGAGCGCTGCTGTGAATTTCGAACTCACAGAAGATCAGACCCTGATCCGCGACATGGCGAGAAAATTCGCCAATGACCGACTCAAGCCGAATGCCGCCAAGTGGGACGAGGAAAAGCATTTCCCCGTCGAGGCGATGCGCGAGGCTGCCGAACTGGGTTTTGCCGGTATCTACACGCGTGACGATGTGGGCGGATCGGCACTGTCGCGGCTGGATGCGGCGATCATTTTCGAAGAGCTGTCGCGCGGCTGCGTCGCCACCGCGGCCTTCCTGTCCATTCACAATATGTGCGCCTGGATGATCGACACCTGGGGTAGCGAGGAACAGCGCCAGCGCTTCCTGCCCCAGATGATGACGATGGAGAAGATCGCGTCCTATTGCCTGACCGAGCCGGGGTCCGGCTCCGACGCGGCGAGCCTGCGGACAACGGCCAGGCGGGACGGCGATCATTACGTCCTCAACGGTTCCAAGGCCTTCATCTCCGGTGCGGGGACGTCCGACTATTACGTCGTGATGTGCCGGACAGGCGGCGAGGGGCCGAAAGGCGTCTCGACCATCCTGGTCGAGAAAGACACGCCCGGTCTGTCCTTTGGTGCCAACGAGAAGAAGATGGGCTGGAACGCACAGCCGACGCGCGTCGTGACCTTCGAGGATTGCCGGGTGCCGGTCGAGAATCGTCTCGCCGAGGAAGGCATGGGCTTCACGCTCGCGATGAACGGCCTGAATGGCGGCCGGATCAATATCGGCGCCTGCTCGCTGGGCGGTGCATCGGAAGCCTTCGACGTGGCGAAGGAGTATGTCGGTACGCGCAAGCAGTTCGGCCGCGAGATCGGTCAGTTCCAGGTCACCCAGTTCAAACTGGCCGATATGGCGACCGAACTAGAGGCCGCCCGCATGATGCTCTATCGCGGAGCAGCCGCGATCGATGCCAAGGACCCCTCCGCGGCGAAGTATTGCGCCATGGCGAAGCGTTTCGCGACGGACACGTGTTTCGACGTCGCCAATCAGGCGCTGCAACTGCACGGCGGCTACGGCTATCTCAAGGACTATCCGCTCGAGCGCATCGTGCGCGATCTCCGCGTCCACCAAATTCTGGAAGGCACGAACGAGATCATGCGCGTCATCATCGCCAAGGACGTGATGAAATAGGCTTGGCCGCGTAACCCTTTTGCACCGGAACAGGGACCGAGTATCCATGACCGACGAACCGGAAATCATTGCCCGCAAGACCGGCCAGATCGGCCGGATCACGCTAAATCGCCCGAGGGCACTCAATGCGCTGACGCATGGCATGTGTCTGGACATGATCGAGGCGCTGGAGGCCTGGCGCGAGGATGCGGACGTGAAGGCGGTCGTGGTCGACGGGGCCGGGGAGAAGGGTTTTTGCGCCGGTGGCGATATCCTCAAACTGCACAATTCGGGCAAGGCGGGCGATGATCAGGCCTGGCTGTTCTGGCGCGACGAATACCGTCTCAACACGCTGATCTATCATTATCCTAAGCCCTATGTGGCGCTGGTCGACGGGATCACGATGGGCGGTGGTGTCGGTGTGTCCGTGCATGGCTCGCACCGTGTGGCCGGCGACCGGACCATGTTCGCCATGCCGGAGACCGGGATCGGCTTTCACCCCGATGTGGGCGGGGCCTTCTTCCTGCCGCGGCTTGCGGGCGAGATCGGGACCTGGATGGGGCTGACCGGCGCGCGCCTGAAGGCGGCCGATTGTGTCGCGGCCGGGCTGGCCACCCATTACTGCCCGTCCTCTCAGTACGACGCGCTCCTGTCCGCCCTCGAAACCGCCGATCTGTCGGACGAGGATGCACTCGAGGTCCTCCTGGAGGAGCATTCCGGCGATCCGGGTGACAGCGAGCTGGGGCACACGCGCGGCCTGATCGATGCCGCCTTCGCCGGCGATGATGTCGAGGAGATCGTTTCGCGCATCGAGGGTGCCGGTGACAGCTGGTCTGCCAAGCAGGCGAAGATCATCGCGAGCAAGTCTCCGACCGCCCTGAAGCTCACTCTGGCCTGTCTGCGCAAGGGCGGCGATCTGTCCTTCGAGGATGTGATGCGCCAGGACCTGCGCGTGTCGAGCTGGTGCCTGACCGGCAAGGATTTCTACGAAGGCGTGCGCGCTGTCATCATCGACAAGGACAATGCGCCGAACTGGTCGCCGGCCTCGCTCGCCGATGTCGACGACACCGCCATCGAAGCCGCCTTCGCGCCGCTCGATGCGGAGCATGAAATGACGTTTCTCGGCGAGACCGCCGGGGCTTGAACAACAGGACTGACGAGACGGGGAGAGGGCGCCATGGCGACGATTGCTTTTATCGGACTGGGAAATATGGGGTCCGGCATGGCCGTGAACCTGGTCAAGGCCGGCCACGACGTCCGGGCTTTCGACCTTAGCGAGGCGGCGGTCGCCAAGCTGGTGGATGCCGGTGCAAGCGCGGCTGGGTCCGCTTCCGAAGCCGTGACCGGAGCAGACGCCGTCGTCACCATGCTGCCGGCGGGCAAGCATGTGCGCGCCGTCTATGAAGGCGAGGTCTTTACGGCAGCTGCTCCCGGCACGCTCTTCATGGATTGCTCCACCATCGATGTGGACAGCGCGCGGCATGTCGGCGCCCAGGCCGTGAGCAAGGGGTTCCGTTTCGTGGACGCACCGGTTTCCGGCGGCGTGGCGGCAGCGACGGCCGGTACACTGACCTTCATGGTCGGCGGTTCCGAGGACGATTTCGACGCGGCAAAGCCGTTCCTGGAGGCCATGGGCAAGGCGGTCATTCGTGGCGGCGATCTGGGCGCCGGGCAGGCGGCGAAGATCTGCAACAACATGCTGCTCGCCATTACGATGATCGGAACGTGCGAAGCCTTCGCCCTGGCCGAGAAGCTGGGGCTCGACCAGCAGAAATTCTTTGACATCTCCTCGAAAGCTTCGGGGCAGTCCTGGTCGATGACGTCCTATTGTCCGGTGCCGGGGCCCGTGCCCGCGACGCCGGCCAATAACGGCTACAAGCCGGGCTTCGCCACGGCGATGATGCTGAAGGATCTGAAGCTCGCCCAGGACGCCGCACAGAGCGCCGGCGCGACCACGCCTTTGGGCGCCCAGGCGGAGTCGCTTTATTCGCTGTTCGACAATCTCGGCGGCGGTGCGAGCGACTTTTCCGGAATCTACAAGCTGCTCGATGGTAGCTGGTCCGCGGATTAAGCGGATATTAGGCCTCCTCTTGTAGCCTTCACGCACAATAACCCAGAAAAACGGGTGGAGAGTGTGATGGCTATGGCAGAAAACATGGAGCCGGATGCGGCTCCGAACTTGGAATATCTCGAGCTTTTGCAGCTGGTGGAACGACTTCACCGGCAGCTGCTCGATGTTGTAAAAGACGAGCTGGATCGGGAAGGACTGGATGATCTCAATTCGGTCCAGGCCTTGCTGCTTTTCAATATTGGCGATCAGGAACTGACCGCCGGCGAGCTGAGAACGCGCGGCCACTATCTCGGCTCTAACGTGTCCTACAATCTCAAGAAGCTGGTCGATGCGGGCTATATCCGCCATGAGCGCTCCGCGGTCGATCGTCGTTCCGTTCGCGTCAGCCTGACCGAGACCGGCCACGCGGTGCGCGAGCAGCTCAACAAGATGTTCGCCCGTCAGGGCGAAGCCCTCGCGCCGGTCGGTGGTGTGGACGTGTCGCAGCTGCCGATGATGAATACGGCGTTGGCACGGATCGAGCGGTTCTGGTCGGACCATATCCGCTTCCGCATGTAGCCGGGCGGCCATGGCCGAAAGACAGACGGGGCGCGTCGGTTTCTGCCGGCGCGCCCTTTTTCTGTGCTTACATCTGGTTTTTTCGGCGCTAAAGACCCGGTATGATCGGGCGGCCAGGTTTTTTCATGCAGGTGCGGCGCTTCGTCCGCTCGCCTCTCTGCAGATTTGTCTTTAAAAGCCGACTCGTAACGCCTTGTGCCGCGTACTGATGTGAGAAAGGCCCGTTAGATGGACTACCAAACCGCGTTCGAAGATGCCGTCCGCCGCGTCAAGGCGGAAGGCCGTTACCGGGTCTTCGCCGATTTGCTGCGCCGCAAGGGCGATTTCCCCGTTGCGCGCTGGCGCTCTCCGGACGGCGGTGTCCGGGACGTAACGGTCTGGTGCTCCAATGACTATCTTGGCATGGGGCAGGTCCCCTGTGTCGTCGAGTCGATGAAGAAGGCGATCGACGATGTCGGCTCCGGGGCCGGCGGCACGCGGAATATTTCCGGCACGACCCATTATCACGTCGAGCTCGAGCGCTCGCTCGCGGACCTTCACCAGAAGGACGGCGCGCTCCTATTCACATCCGGCTATATCGCCAATGAGGCAACGCTGGCCACGCTGGGCAAGATTCTGCCGGGGCTGATCATGTTCTCCGACGAGCTGAACCACGCCTCGATGATCGAGGGCGTGAAGGGGGCTCGTTGCGAAAAGCGGATCTGGCGCCATAACGATATCGAACATCTCGAGGAATTGCTCGCGGCGGCTCCCTATGACGCTCCCAAGGTTATCGCATTCGAGTCGGTGTATTCGATGGACGGCGATATCGGACCGCTCGAAGCGGTCTGCGATCTTGCGGACAAGTACAATGCGCTGACCTATCTCGACGAGGTCCATGCCGTGGGGCTGTACGGGCTGCGCGGGGCGGGCATTGCCGAGCGCGAAGGCCTGATGGACCGTATCGACATCATCGAGGGCACGCTGGGCAAGGCTTACGGCGTCATGGGCGGTTATATCGCCGCCGACGGCGCGATCGTGGATGCCATCCGGTCTATGGCGCCCGGTTTCATTTTCACCACGGCGCTGCCGCCGGCTCTCGCAGCAGGTGCGCGCGCGAGCGTCGAGTACCTCAAATCCGCTCACCATCTGCGCGAGGAGCACCAGGAACGGGCTGCCACCCTGAAGGCTCGCCTCTCGGATGCCGGCTTCCCGGTCATGCCCTCGGAAACTCACATCGTGCCCGTGAAGGTCGGCGACCCGGTTCTCTGCAAGCGCATTTCCGACATGCTTCTGGAAGAGCACGGCATCTACGTTCAGCCGATCAATTACCCGACCGTGCCCCGCGGTACGGAGCGCCTGCGCCTGACGCCGACGCCCTTGCACACGGACGAAATGTTCGATCATCTGGCCGAAGCGCTTGATGATGTCTGGACACGGGCTTCCGAGCAGACGGGGGTCGCCCGGGCCTGATCGCGCTTCTGTCGGGAACGGAGTGCGGATGACGCAACGGGAAATCTATCTGGAAATTCTGGCCGTCGGACAGGCTCTCCGCGTCGCCGCGATCGATGCGGAGACGGCGGAAGAGGTCGTCTTCCAGGTCCCCAAGCATGCGTCACGGTCCGAGATCGAACGGCTGGCTGTCGCGAAGGTCGAATGGAAGCTCAAGCGCCTGGCCGGGGAGGGCGACTCCGACCCCGAAAAGAAACGGCCGGACACTGGGTCCGGCCGTGGAATTCGTGTCTGAGCGGGGTCTGACCCGTCAGCTGCCCTTCTTGCCGCGGCCGAGGCCGATATCCTTGGCGAACTGGGAACGCTTGCGCGAATAGGCCGGAGCGACCATCGGGTAGTCAGACGGCAGGTTCCATTTGCGGCGATAATCGTCCGGCGACATGTTGTATTGCGAGCGCAGATAGCGCTTCAGCATTTTCAGCTTCTTGCCGTCTTCGAGACAGACGATGTAATCGTCGCTGACCGATTTGGACACCGGAACGGCCGGCTTGGATTTCGGCTCGCTCTTCACGACGGTGTCGGAAACTTCCTTCATCGTTGCGTGTACGGACTTGATAAGTTCGGGGACGTTATCGGCCGGCATGGAATTGTGCGACAGGTAGGACGCGACCACGTCGGTGGTCATGCGAAGAAGTTCTTCCTTGTCGATATCCGGGATCATGTCGTCAGCCATCGTCTTACCTTCCGTTCGTAGATTATTTTGTAGGCACCAAAGAATAGAAGATTCATTTGGGGCGAATTGAGCGATATTATGATGCGCTGATCAGTTCAAGCGTAATGTAGCAGAAAATCAGGTGACGGAGCTAATTGTTACAGAAAAGCAAATATTCGAAATTCAGAATTGTCGATCCTGCATGCATCCGTATTCCGTCCCGCACAGGCCGCTTGTGCGAGACCGCGGACAGCCTTATCACACGTGCGAAAGCAGCGAGGAAGCGACATGCCGGATACACAGGCCGAAAGCGCCAACAGCACCCCGTTCTTTACCCGCTCGATCGTGGAATCCGATCGTGAAGTGGCACATGCCATTCACGCGGAAATCCAGCGTCAGCAGAGCCAGATCGAGCTGATCGCTTCGGAAAACATCGTTTCGCGGGCCGTTCTGGAGGCCCAGGGGTCGCCGCTTACGAACAAGTATGCGGAAGGCTATCCGGGCCGCCGCTATTACGGCGGTTGCGAGCATGTCGACGTGGTTGAGAACCTTGCCATTGAACGGGCCAAGGCCCTGTTCAGCGCCGCCTTCGTGAACGTCCAGCCGAATTCGGGCAGCCAGGCCAATCAGGGCGTGTTTCTGGCCCTGCTCAAGCCGGGCGACAGGATTCTCGGCATGTCGCTGGATGCAGGCGGTCACCTGACGCACGGTGCGCGCCCGAACATTTCCGGCAAGTGGTTCGAGGCCCACGCTTATGGCGTCCGCGAAGACAATGCGCGGATCGATTACGACGCGCTGCGCAAGCAGGCCCATGAGGTCAAACCGCAAATGATCATAGCGGGCGGGTCGGCTTATCCGCGCGAGATCGATTTCGCTGAGTTCCGCAAGATCGCCGACGAGGTCGGGGCCTATCTCATGGTCGATATGGCGCATTTCGCGGGCCTCGTCGCGGGGGGTGTCTATCCCAACCCGCTGCCCCATGCGCATGTTTGCACGACCACTACCCACAAGACGCTGCGCGGTCCGCGCGGCGGGATGATCCTGTCCAACGACACGGATCTCGGAAAGAAGATCAATTCGGCCATTTTCCCGGGTCTGCAGGGCGGACCGCTCATGCACGTGATTGCCGGCAAGGCGGTGGCCTTCGGCGAAGCCCTGCAGCCGTCGTTCAAGGATTATGCCCGGCAGGTGGTGGCCAATTGCCAGGCCATGGCAAAGGCGATCACCGACGGCGGGTATGCGATCGTGTCCGGCGGCAGCGACAGCCATCTTGCGCTGGTCGATCTGCGGCCGAAGGGACTCAAGGGCAATGCTGCGGAAGCGGCGCTCGAGCGCGCCTACATCACTTGCAACAAGAACGGTGTTCCGTTCGACCCGGAAAAGCCGACCGTAACCTCAGGCCTTCGCGTCGGCTCACCGGCGGCGACGACGCGCGGTTTCGGCGAAGCCGAGTTCAAGCGGGTGGGCGAGTTGATGGTGAAAGTGCTCGACGCGCTTGTCGACAAGCCGGACGGCGATGCCGATGTGGAAGCCGCTGTGCGCGAAGAAGTCATCGCGCTCACCTCGCGCTTCCCAATTTACCCGGAACTGGCCTAAGGTTAGCGGATGCGTTGTCCATTTTGCGGCCATCCTGACACTCAGGTCAAAGACTCCCGACCGGCGGAGGATGGCAATGCCATTCGCCGCCGCCGCCAATGCCCGTCCTGTGCAGCACGTTTCACGACTTTCGAGCGTGTCCAGCTGCGCGAACTGACCGTGACGAAGAAGTCCGGCCGGCGGGTTCCCTTCGATCGAGACAAGCTGAACCGTTCGATCGGGCTTGCCATGCAGAAGCGCAATATCGAGCCGGATCGCATCGATCAGATGATTTCCGGGATCGTGCGGCGGCTGGAATCGACTGGCGAGACCGATGTGACCTCCGACCGTGTGGGCGAGCTGGTCATGGAAGGCCTGAAAAACCTGGATGCGGTCGCCTATGTCCGCTACGCCTCGGTCTACAAGGACTTCCACAAGGTCGAGGACTTCCGGGAGTTCATCACCGACGAGGCGCTGACCGCCCGGCTGGACGCTGCGGAAGACGACAGCGAATGAGCGCCGCGGCACGACCGCGCGTTACGTTGAAGCTGGCTACCTCGCTCGACGGCATGATCGCTCTTGGCAATGGGCGCTCGCAATGGATCACGGGGCCGGAAAGCCGCGCGGAAGTGCATCGCATGCGGGCGTCACACGACGCGATCCTGACCGGGATCGGCACGGTGCTGGCCGACGATCCGCGACTGACGGCGCGTATCGAGGGGGAGCCGCTGCAGCAGCCGGACGTGATCATTATGGACAGCCGGGGGCGAACGCCCGCCGGGGCTGCCGTCTTTGCTGCACCGGATCGCCAGGTCGCGCTCATACCGCACCGGGATATCGCCCGAGCGATACAGGGCTATGAAAATGTGATGATCGAGGCGGGGGCTGGTATCGCCGCTTCGGCGATCGCGGCTGGCTTGGTCGACCGGATCGAGTGGTTCCGCGCTCCGAAGATATTGGGCGGCGACGGATTGCCGGTGTTTGCAGCCCTGGGGCTTGAGACGCTCGACGCCGCGCCCATCTTCACGCGTATAGCCCTGACGCCGCGCGGCGATGATGTCCAGGAAAGCTACGAACGGATTCGCTGATGTTTACCGGTATTGTCACCGCCAAGGGCCGTATCCGCGCAATTTCGGGCGAGGATGTGCGCCGTTTCGAGATCGAAGCGGCCTATGATCCGGACACGATCGATATCGGCGCGTCGATCGCCCATGCCGGGGTTTGCCTTACGGTGGTCGAGAAGGGACGGGCGCAGACGGGGGGATGGTTCGCCGTCGAGGTGTCCCCGGAAACCCTGCGCCTGACGACGCTCGGCGGTTGGGCCGCAGGTGACAGCGTCAATCTGGAGCGCGCCCTCGCCATGGGTGAGGAGCTGGGCGGCCATCTCGTGACCGGGCATGTCGACGGCGTCGGTGAGGTCGTCGACCGTCGCGAGGAGGGCGAATGGCTGGTCTTTACGGTCAGGCCCCCGGCTGACCTCAACAAATACATTGCTCGCAAGGGCTCGGTCACGGTGGACGGCGTCTCGCTCACCGTGAATTCGGTCACCCGCGAGACCTTCGATCTGATGATCATTCCCCACACAGCGGACGTGACGACTCTTGGCAGCCTGCAAAAAGGTGCACGCGTGAACCTTGAGGTCGACCTCATGGCGCGCTACGCCGCCCGCCTGAGTGAATTCCCGTCCGCCTGACCCTGGAGGCTCCCGCGTGAGCGATATCCCGCTTTCTCCCATCGAGGACATCATCGAGGATGCCCGCAACGGCCGGATGTTCATCCTGGTCGACGCCGAGGACCGCGAGAACGAGGGCGACCTTGTCATTCCCGCAAAGTTCGCGACGCCCGATGCCATCAATTTCATGGCCAAGCACGGGCGAGGCCTGATCTGCCTCGCCATGCAGCAGGAGCGTATCGAACAGCTCGGGCTGCAGCTCATGTCGACCGAAAACCGCTCCCGGCACCAGACGGCTTTCACGACCTCTATCGAGGCGCGCGACGGTGTCACGACCGGCATTTCGGCCCATGACCGCGCCCGAACGATCGAGGTGGCAACGGACCCTTCGAAGGGGGCGGACGATATCGCCACGCCGGGGCACGTCTTTCCGCTCGTCGCCCGTGACGGCGGCGTGCTGGTACGCGCCGGCCATACCGAAGCCTCCGTCGATGTCGCGCGGCTCGCGGGTGCCGGCACGTCCGGCGTGATTTGCGAAATCATGAATGAAGACGGCACGATGGCGCGTCTTCCTGATCTGATCGCTTTCGCGCAGCTGCACGGGCTCAAGATCGGAACCATCGCGGATCTGATCGCCTATCGTCGCCGCAATGACCGCTTCATCGAGCGGCGGATCGAGAGCGATTTCACGAGCAAGTTCGGCGGCCCGTTCAAGCTTGTCGTATTCCGCAATACACTGGACGGCGCAGAGCATGTTGCCCTGGTCAAGGGGCGCCCCAGTGCTGATCAGCCGACCCTGGTGCGCATGCACAAGGTCAGCTTCGTGGATGACGTATTGCATGAAGAGGGCCCCCGCGGGGAGCTTGTGGAGGCCGGTATTCGTGCCCTGGCGGCCGAGGCTGGCGCGGGCGTGATGGTCTTCATCCGCGAGACCTCCCATACCGCCATCGTCGAGCGCCTCGGGGCTCATCCGGCCCTGCCACAGGATGAACGTGAAGCGCGGCGCTTGCGGGAGTATGGTGTCGGTGCCCAGATTCTTCTTGATCTCGGCGTGCGCGAAATGGTGCTGCTCAGCACCAAGCCCCAGACCATTGTCGGTCTGGACGGTTATGGCCTGTCGGTGGTCGAGGACCGCCACTTTCCGGAGAACGCATAATGAGCGAAGCTCGCATCCTGATCGTGGCAGGGACCTTCTACCGCGATATTGCCGATCCGATGATCGAGGGCGCCCGCAAGGCGATCGAGGCGGCCGGCGCGCGTTCGGAAACGGTCGAGGTGCCCGGTGCGCTGGAGATCCCGGGGGCGATTGTCCAGGCAGAACTCGCCGAGGCCGGTTTTGACGGCTATGTCGCGCTGGGCTGCGTGATCCGGGGCGAGACCACACATTACGACTATGTCTGCGGCGAGAGCGCGCGAGGACTTATGGAACTGAACCTGGGCGGGGTGCCTGTCGGGAACGGTATTCTGACCGTCGAGAACCGCGCTCAGGCCTTGAAGCGGGCCGTCGACAAGAATAAGGGCGCGGATGCGGCAGAAGCCGCGCTCAGCCTGATCGGGCTGCGCAACCAGTTCAGGAGCGAGGCATGAGCGCCGGCGAAAAGGAAAACCCGTCCGAGACCCGGGCCCGTCTGCGGCGAGCTGCGCGGCTTTCTGCCGTCCAGGCGCTCTACCAGATGGAGATCGCGGGCCGTGGCGCCAGTTCGGTAATCCGTGAGTTTCGCGACCACCGTTTCGGCATGGATGGCGAAGGGCCGGAGATCGTCGAGGCCGACGAGGATTTCTTCGAGGCGCTGGTAGCCGGTGTGGTCGATCGTCAGGCGAAGGTCGATCCGGCGATCGACAAGCTCCTTGCGGAAGGCTGGCGCATGGATCGCCTCGACGCGACCGTGCGGGCGATTCTGCGAGCGGGTGGCTATGAGCTTTTCGAGCGCAGCGATGTGCCGGCGCGTGTCGTGATCGACGAATATGTCGATGTCGCGAATGCCTTCTTCGAGGGCTCCGAACCGAAATTCATCAATGCGGCACTGGACCGCTGCGCGCGCCAGGCGCGGCCGGACGAGTTCTAGCCGATGGCGCGGCGCGGCGAGTTCGATTTCATCCGGACGCGCCTTCTGCCTCTGACCGAAGGGCGGCCGGACGCGCTTGGTCTGTCGGACGATGCTGCCGTGATGGAGCTGGACAGCGGGCGGGCCCTCGTCATTGCCAGCGACATGCTGGTTGCCGGGGTTCATTTCCTCGAGGACGACCCGCCGGAAACCGTGGCCGCGCGCTGTTTGCGCGCCAATCTGTCCGACCTGGCCGCCATGGGTGCCGAGCCGGATGCCTATCTCAGCTCCATCGCCTGGCCGGAGTCGCTCCCGGATGAATGGCGCGACCGTTTCATTGCGGCGCTGGAGCACGAGCAGGTCGCTTTCGGCATCGCCCTGATCGGTGGTGATACCACCTCTACACCCGGTCCTCTGACGGTATCTCTGACGCTTCTGGGCAAGTGCCCTGCCAATGCCGTTCTCACACGGGGCGGAGCAAGTCCGGGCGAGGATGTCTGGGTGTCCGGAACCATCGGTGATGCCGGCCTGGGCCTGGAGATGGCCCGCGGTCGGCTCGAGCCCGATCCCGGTCTGCTCGGGCGTTATACCCATCCGGAGCCGCGGATCTCGTTGGGAATGGCCCTGCGCGGCATTGCGAGTGCGGCGCTGGACGTATCGGACGGCCTGATCGCGGATGCCGGGCATCTGGCCGAAACGAGCGATGTCTCGGTCGTGCTGGATCTGGACCGCATGCCCGTATCCGACCGCATGGCCCGATGGCTTGGGCGGCGAGGCGCCGAAAACGAGTTGCTGCGTCTGGCAAGTAGCGGCGACGATTACGAAATTCTCTTCTCGGCGCCGGTGGAAAAACGTCCGTCCGTACAGGCTGCGGCGGAGGTCATCGGCGTACCGGTCACGCGGATCGGGACGGTCGAGGCCGGACCGGGCGTGGTCGTCACACGGCTTCATGACAAGCGGATTGACGTGAAGCGGGGCGGGTTTACGCATTTTTGAGGCGCGTCTGTCACGGTGATCGTCAACCAGGTGGACATCATGCGCATCTTGCCCGTCATCTTTCTCGCTATCTTCACACTGCTGGGAGCGTCTGTTCCGGCGGTTGCGGCACCGCCTGCGGAAAACGACCGCTCTGAAGGCGAGGGGGGCGGCGTGAACCGCATCCTGATGCTCTTCAATCGCGCCGGCGCCGAGGAAGAAAACGACGAAGAGGAGATCGTCGAGGATGATCCGCGCGCCTTCAATATGCCCGCGCTCGTCGCGCCGCTGTCCTCGGACGGGCGGCTCACCGGGTTTGCCTATGTGAATGTCCGCATCCGCGTGGCGGCCGGGCGCAATGTCTGGACCATGCAGGAACGGGCCCATTACGCTCTCGATATCCTCGTGAGGGCGGCCTACCGCACGCCATTGTCGCTGCCGGACGGGTCGGGGCTCGATTTCGAGCGGGCCGAGGAAGTCTGGTCTTCGGCACTCGCCGAGTATTACGGCGAAGAGGCGATCGCAACGCTGGAGATTCGCAGCAGCGATGTGCGGATGCTCGACTACTACTAGCGTTTCGATATCTCTCAACCTGCTGATTCTTCAAAATAAAGACCGCGTATTGCGTGCCTGATACGCATTGGGCATAGTCCTCCCGATAACAAAAACAATAAGGGGGGAACTTGATCATGGTCGGCGTGGTTCTCGCGCGCTTGTTTCCCTCTCTCCTTCCAAGACCAAACGAAGTGAAAGAACGGGGCAGGAAGCCATGAACATGCTTTTATTGGCCATTGGAGCGGCCGTCCTTGCCATCATCTACGGCGTTGTGCAGACACAGCGTTTGATGGCGGCGAGTGCGGGTTCCGAAAAGATGCAGGAAATCGCATCGGCCATCCAGGAAGGCGCTAACGCGTATCTCAAGCGTCAATACACCACCATCGCCATTGTCGGCATCGTCGTCTGTATCCTCATAGCCATTTTCCTGGGCTGGGAAGTCGCGCTCGGATTTGCGGTCGGCGCGATCCTGTCCGGCGCTGCCGGCTTTATCGGCATGCTGGTGTCCGTGCGCGCGAATGTCCGCACGACGCAGGCGGCGAGCACGTCGCTGGCGGCGGGTCTCGACATCGCCTTCCGCTCCGGTGCCATCACCGGCATGCTCGTGGCGGGTCTCGCCCTGCTGGGTGTCGCCGGCTACTTCTGGGTGCTGACGTCCGCGATGGGCAACGCTCCGGGCGACCGCGTCGTCGTCGACGCGCTTGTGGCCCTGGGCTTCGGCGCTTCCCTGATCTCGATCTTCGCCCGTCTCGGCGGCGGTATCTTCACCAAGGGTGCGGATGTCGGCGGCGACATGGTCGGCAAGATCGAAGCGGGTATCCCCGAGGACGATCCGCGCAATGCCGCGACCATCGCGGACAATGTCGGCGACAATGTCGGCGACTGCGCCGGCATGGCGGCCGACCTGTTCGAGACCTATGCGGTGACCGTGGTCGCGACCATGGTGCTCGCCTCGATCTTCTTCACCGGCGCGCTCGGCGCCACGATGATGATTTTCCCGCTCGCGATCGCGGCGGTCTGCATCGTCACCTCGATCATCGGCACCTTCTTCGTTCGTCTGGGCAAGTCCACCAATGTGATGGGCGCGCTCTACAAGGGCCTGATCGCTGCCGGCGTACTTTCCGTGGGCGGCCTCTGGCTCGTCACCACCTACGCCCTGCCGAACGGCATGGGCGATATCGGTACCATCGGCGAACGCATGATCACCGGCCAGTCGCTCTTCTTCTCGGGCATTGTCGGCCTGATCGTCACCGCGGCGATCATCTGGGTGACGGAGTACTATACGGGCACGGAGTTCCGGCCTGTCAGATCGGTGGCCAAGGCGTCCGAGTCCGGCCACGGCACGAATGTGATCCAGGGTCTGGCTGTATCGCTTGAGGCGACGGCGCTGCCGGCACTGATCATCATCGTGGGCATTCTCGTCACCTTCAATCTGGCCGGCCTCTTCGGCATCGCCATCGCCGTGACCACCATGCTGGCGCTTGCCGGCGTGATCGTCGCGCTCGATGCGTTCGGTCCGGTGACGGACAATGCCGGCGGTATTGCCGAAATGGCGGGACTGGACGAGAGCGTCCGGGAGACCACCGATACGCTCGACGCGGTCGGCAACACCACCAAAGCGGTGACCAAGGGCTATGCCATCGGTTCTGCTGGCCTCGGCGCGCTGGTGCTGTTCGCGGCCTATACCACCGATGTCGAACACCTGCTGGGCCTCGAGCCGGACTTCTCGCTGGAGAACCCGTATGTAATCGTGGGTCTGCTCTTCGGCGGTCTGCTGCCCTATCTCTTCGGCGGCATGTCCATGATGGCTGTGGGCCGTGCTGCGACGGCCGTCGTGGCCGAGGTTCGCCGGCAGTTCAAGGAGATCCCGGGGATCATGGAATTCAAGGCGAAGCCGGATTACGGCCGCGCCGTGGATATCCTGACCAAGGCGGCGATCCGGGAAATGATCGTCCCGTCGCTTCTGCCGGTGCTCTCGCCGATCGTGCTCTACTTCGCGATCCTCTTCATCGCCGACCAGCCGCAAGCGCTGGCCGCGGTGGGGGCGATGCTGCTCGGCGTGATCGTCAACGGTCTCTTCGTCGCGGTCTCCATGACCGTCGGCGGCGGTGCCTGGGACAATGCCAAGAAGTATATCGAGGACGGCAATCATGGCGGCAAGGGCTCTGAAGCCCACAAGGCGGCCGTGACGGGCGATACCGTGGGTGATCCGTACAAGGACACTGCGGGCCCGGCTGTAAACCCGATGATCAAGATCACGAATATCGTGGCGCTTCTGCTGCTGGCCTTCCTCGCCGGCTAGATCGAAGCGATCATCGATCGAACGGAAAGCCCCGGCGGAGACGCCGGGGCTTTTTCGTGTTCGATGGAAGGTTTGCGGAGCGCGCAGCAAAAAGCCCCGGTCGTGGACCGGGGCTGATCGCGAGTCTCTCGCGAGACGGTCTACTGATCGCGGCGGGGACCGCCGGCGCCGCCGGGCAGATTCTGTTCGCCGCCGAACTGTTCGGTCGGCAGTCGGCCGACATTGCCGAGGAGCTGTTCGAGCAGGCTCAGCTCGCGGCCGCGTGTCGGCGTCTCGCTGTCGGCATAGGCCACCACGCGTCCGTCCTCGAGCGCGTATTCATTGACTTCGCTGACCACACCGGTTTCGTCGAAGCTGACGGCGATGATGCGGCGGTCGCGCGTCACCGGCCGCAGATAGGCCAGGCTCTCGCGGGTCGCCGAGATGTAATACCAGGTATTGTCCTCGAAGGTGCCGCGGGTCGACGGATTGCCGAGACGGGCGAGCACCGAGGACTCGGTGTCCTCGGCAGGCGTGATCACCGGCGCTTCCTGCGTGGTGTAGCGATAGCCGTGTGAGCGCAGCACGGGATTGCACGCCGATGCGCCGACGGCGCAGGCGAGAACAAGGACGGACAGGCTGACACGACGCTTCATCAAGGAACTCCCAGGTCACGGGCCTCAGGCGTGCTTCCCGTGAAGCGCAACCTGTTGCCATATCTTGACCTAAACAAGCGCGCGCTTAGCTTCAAGCGCGAATTGAAGGGAGCCCTCAGACATGTTGCGGAACTGGTTCGGTCCCAAGCCCGAAAAAAAGATCGGTTCCTCGCATTACGCGGCCATCGTTTCTGCGGCGCGACAGCCTGCCCTGTATGGCGAAAATGGCGTTCCCGACACGATGGAGGGCCGGTTCGAGCTGATCATGCTCCACACCGCGCTCCTGATTATCGTGATGCGTCGCGCCGATGACGACACTGCGGCCGCCGTCTCCCAGGCGACATTCGATGCCATGTTCGACGACTTCGATGCCGCCATGCGCGAAATGGGCGTCGGGGATTCGGGAATCGGCAAGAAGATCCGGTTCATGGCGGAAGGCTTTTATGGTCGCGCCAAAAATCTGGATGATGCGCTTGCATCCGACGATGCGAAGGAATTGCAGGCCTTCATCGCGCGCAATCTTTTGCGGAGCGAAACCGACGACCCACGCGTCGATCGCCTTGCCCTATACGTCAGTTCGGCCGTCTCTGCGTTGCAGCAGCAAGGGCCGGATGAACTGGTGCAGGGCGCGAAACCGGGCTTCCCGCGCCCTTGATCGCGGTCCTGCCGTCTTGCATCTGATAGATCATGGTCTAAGTTCCGCGGACTTTTGGGGCCTTTGCCCCGGCGAGGAACGATATCGCTGCACATGACAGGTATCACCACGATTTCCGTTGACGCCATGGGGGGCGACCTCGGCCCGTCGGCTGTCGTCGAAGGGATTGGCCAGGCGCTCAAGCGCTGGCCGGACCGCAAGGCGCGCTACCTCCTGCATGGCGATGAAGCCCAGCTCAAACCGCTGCTGGAAAAGCATCCGGCGGTCGCTGCCGTGTGCGAGCTGCGCCATACCGGAACGCTCGTCCAGATGACCGACAAGCCCAGCGAAGCCGTTCGCCGGGCGCGCGGCTCCTCGATGTGGAATGCCGTTCACGCGGTCAAGGACGGCGAGGCCGGCGCCGTCGTGTCATCGGGCAATACCGGCGCGCTCATGGCCATTTCCAAGGTCATCCTGCGCATGAAGAAGGGCGTCCATCGCCCGGCGATCTCCGCCAACTGGCCGACCCCGAAAGGGCACACTGTCGTGCTCGATGTCGGGGCCAATGTTCAGTGCGGCGCGACCCAGCTCGTCGAATTCGCCATTATGGGCGAAGCCTATCACCGCGCTGTCTTCGGTGGAGGCGAACCGACCGTGGGCCTGCTCAATGTCGGCCAGGAAGAGCTGAAGGGGAATGATACGGTCCGCGAGGCCGATACCCTGATCCGCAAGTCCGGACTGGATATCGACTATCGCGGCTTTATCGAGGGCAATCATATCTCCGCCGGCGATATCGACGTGGTCGTGACCGACGGCTTTACCGGCAATATCGCGCTGAAGACCGCCGAAGGAACCGCGCGCCTTGTGGCCGGATGGGTGCGTGAGGCCCTGACCAGTTCCCTGCTGGCCAAGCTGGCTGCCGGCCTGTTGTCGCTGGGTGCACTCGATCGTCTCCGCCAGCGCATGGACCCGCGCTACATCAATGGCGGCGTTCTGCTGGGCCTCAAGGGTATCGTGGTAAAAAGCCATGGCGGCGCCGACGGAGAAGGCTTCGCGTCCGCGCTCGGCCTAGCCTATGTGATGGCGAAAAGTGACTTCATGTCCGAGATTCGCAAGAATCTCGACAAGTTTGCGAAATTCGAAGAACAGGATGTTGCTGCGGCCTCATGAGCGAGCAGATTGCGCGTATCGCCGGTATCGGCTCCTACCTGCCAGACCGGATCCTGTCGAACGACGAACTCTCTCGCATGGTCGACACCAGTGACGAGTGGATTCGCGAACGCACGGGTATTCGTCAGCGCCACATCGCGGCTGAAGGGCAGACCACTTGCGACCTGGCCGAACAGGCGGCCCGCCGGGCGCTCTCCGATGCGGAGATCGCGCCGGAAGACCTCGATCTGATCGTCGTCGCGACCACCACGCCGGATTTCACCTTCCCGTCGGTCGGCACCATGCTGCAGGCGCGCCTCGGCGCGACCCGGGGCGCAGCCTTCGACGTGCAGGCGGTGTGTACCGGCTTCGTCTATGCGCTGTCCGTGGCCGACAACATGCTGGCGCGCGGTCAGGCGAAGACGGCGCTCGTGGTCGGCGCGGAGACGATGTCCCGCATCATCGACTGGACCGATCGCGGCACCTGCGTGCTGTTCGGAGACGGGGCAGGGGCCATTGTGCTGACGGCCGGGGATCGCGACGGTGATACGCCGGACGGGATTCTGGCGACCTATCTGCGCTCGGACGGGCGTTTCAAGGACCTGCTCCATGTCGATGGCGGGCCGTCCTCAACGGGCACGGTCGGCCATCTGCGCATGGTTGGAAACCAGGTCTTCCGGCACGCGATCACGAATATATCTGAATCCATGACCACGATCGCGGATCGCGCCGGTGTGACGATCGAGGATGTCGACTGGTTCGTGCCGCACCAGGCCAATCAGCGCATTCTCGAAGGCGTGGCCCGCAAGCTGTCCATCCCGACGGAGAAGGTGATTTCCACCGTAGCGGACCACGGAAACACCTCGGCAGCCTCGGTGCCGCTGGCCTTCGACCGGGCCGTGCAGGACGGGCGGATCAAGCGGGGCGACCTTGTATTGATGGAGGCTCTGGGCGGCGGATTCACCTGGGGCGCGGCCCTGGCGCGGTATTAACCGTAGATTCTTCGCTTTTTCTCGCTTTTATCCAAGACCTTGGCGTTGACCTGACCCCGATCTGAGGCGTAGCCTGTCTCTCGTCCAATTGGGGATGAATATGTCAGACAAAACCTTGACGCGAGCGGACCTGGCCGAATCTGTCTACCAGGAAGTCGGTCTATCACGACAGGAATCGGCCGATCTGGTTCAGTCCGTACTCGGCATGATTTCCGATACGCTGGCCGCGGGAGAGTCCGTGAAGCTCTCTTCGTTCGGTTCATTTCTTCTGCGGGACAAGAACGGCCGTGTCGGTCGAAATCCGAAGACCGGTGTGGAAGTGCCGATTGAGGCGCGTCGTGTTCTGGTGTTCAAACCGTCACAAGTTCTCAAGGAGCGCGTCGACTCGGCCCTGTCGAAAGACTAGGGGGCAACGGGGCCGAAGACTGACGCGATAAACGCATGTCGGTCAGCAAGAAGTCTCCGGACGCATTTCGAACCATCAGCGAAGCCGCTGACGAGCTGGATGTGCCTGCGCATGTCCTGCGCTTCTGGGAGAGCAAGTTTCCCCAGATCAGCCCGCTCAAGCGTGCCGGCGGCCGTCGTTTCTACCGGCCGCAGGACCTGCAATTGCTGCGGGGCGTGAAACGTCTTCTCTACGAAGACGGGTTCACGATCAAGGGCGCCCGAAAATTCATCAAGGATAATGGCGTGGCCTCCGTGGTCGAACTGGGCGCGAGCCCGGCTGCGACGATCGAGCCGCTTGCCGTCGATGCGGCTGATCGGGAAACGCCTGTGGCAGGCCAGCCGGGACCACATCGTCCGGCCAATGCGCCGAAGCGCCCGATCCGCGAAATCATCGATGACCTCGAGGATGCGCGGGCCAAGCTCAAGGTCGCCCTGGAGCCCTGACCGGAAGAAATCTCAGCGTGAGAGCCTTTCCTGCTGACATCCGTGTTGCGGATGCCCGGCACCCTGCCTATAACCGGCCTCCCCACAGGACAGGATCGCCTGTCCGAAACAAGTGTCGGAGCGTGGCGCAGTCCGGTTAGCGCACCGGTCTGGGGGACCGGGGGTCGCGAGTTCGAATCTCGCCGCTCCGACCATTTATTTCTCTTCCTGCTGTGAGATTTCCGATGTTGGCCCTATCCGCGACGCGGTAGTCATGGGTCTGGGGATTTGAGAAGGGGCTCGATTGATGTCTTTCAGGATCATGCTGAAGACCGTAGAGGCGGCCATTCGCGATCCGCGGCAGTTTTCCGTGCCGCGCTCCGATCGCGAATGTCCTATCTGCGGCTATGTCGGTCGCTTCTTCGCGGTGGGAACGCCGCCGCGCTGGGACGGACGCTGTCCGCAATGCGGTTCGCGCGAGCGGCACCGGCTCTTCCAGCTCTTTCTCGATGAGCAGGGATCGACGCTGGACGATTTCGGCACGATCCTTCATGTCGCGCCCGAGCGGCATGTCCGCGACATGCTTCGCAACCGGGACGGCTATACCACCGCGGACATCGTGCCGGGCAAGGCGGATCTCGCCATGGATATCGCGGACATCAAGTTCGACGATGGTGCGCTCGACATGATCATTGCCAATCATGTGCTCGAACATGTGCCCGACGATCGCAAGGCGATGGCCGAGATCGGGCGCTGTCTTTCGCCACGCGGTCTCGCTGTGATTACCGTTCCGCAGGTCTGGTCGCGCGATGCGACCTATGAAAACCCCGATCTGACGACCGAGGCCGAGCGCTATGCGCATTACGATGATGCCGACCATCTGCGCTATTACGGCAATGACTTCGCGAAACGCTTCGCCGATGCGAGCGGACTCGAGATCGAGACCTGGCGCGCGCCGCAGGAAGACGAGGCCCGTTACGGTCTGTATCGCGACGACGTCCTCTTCATCGGCCGGCACGCCGGCTAGCCGAAATCCGTGACATACTGGCGCAGGGCCTCTTGTACGCGCGTCCGAAAATGCACCGGAGTGTAGCCGGTATCTTGTCCTAGCAGGTGGATGCGTTACCTGTCGCGCGCAGGAGGACGCATGTCGTATCACACCAGCACCACGTCTCGCGCCGTTTCCAACTGGCTGCTTGTCGTTGCCGGCCTGGTCTGTCTGATGATCATCATCGGCGGCACCACGCGGCTCACCGATAGCGGCCTGTCCATCACGGAATGGAAACCGATCTCCGGCGCCATTCCGCCGATCACCCAGGCGGACTGGGAAGAGGAGTTCGCGCTCTATCAACGCACCACCGAATTCCAGGAGCAGAACAGCGCCATGACGCTGCAGGAGTTCGAGTTCATCTTCTGGTGGGAGTGGGGGCATCGACAGCTCGGCCGCCTGATCGGTCTCGCCTTCGCCTTGCCACTGGTCTTCTTCTGGTATCAGGGCAAGCTGAGCGCGCGCCTCAAGCCGCGCCTGCTCTTCCTTCTGCTGCTGGGCGGATCGCAGGGCGCGATCGGCTGGTGGATGGTGGCGAGCGGTCTGTCAGATCGGCTCGATGTGAGCCAGTACAGGCTGGCGACCCATCTCGGCATGGCCTTCATCATACTCGGCTACACGATCTGGCTGTCGCTGGAGGCGCGCTTCGGGCCGCCCCCCTTGCGACGGGGCCAATTGGCCGGATGGAGTTTCGCCCTGCTCGGACTCATCTTCCTGCAGATCCTGCTCGGCGCTTTCGTGGCCGGACTGGATGCCGGGCGTATCTACAACACCTGGCCGCTGATGAATGGCGAACTCATCCCCGAAGGTTATCTCGCCGGAATGAACGTCTTCCCGGCAGTTTTCGAGAGCCATGCCGCCGTGCAGATGAACCATCGCTGGACGGGCTATCTCGTGGCATTCGCCGTCGCCGCCTATGCGGCCGCGGTCTGGTTCGAGCCGCGCGTCTCGCTCAAACCTTTCATGGTAATCCTGCCGGCCCTGGTCATCGCGCAGATCTCGCTCGGCATCGCCGCGCTGCTGGCCGTGGTGCCCTTGAGCCTGTCGCTCGCCCACCAGGCTGGGGCCATCCTGCTTTTCATCGCGACGCTCTGCGCCGCCTGGACGGCCCGCCGCGCCGTCTGAGTCAGGTCTGCCGGACGATCGCGCATAAAAAAGCCGGGCCGCCCTCGAGCGCCCGGCTTTTGCTGTTGCGGGTCTGGTCGGCCTATTCGGCGACGTCCGTGCCTTCACCGGTGATCACGGCGCGCGAGAAAGCGTCGCGGGAAATCACCTTCACCCGGTCGTCCGCATCGTCGAACACGGCGACCATGCCGTTCATATAGGCCGTGAAGCCGTAATTGACCGCAGTCGCCGCGATGGCGGCCGGCTGTTCCACGCCGCGCGTGGACAGACCGTCCACGATATCGATCAGCGGGCCCGTTTCCAGCGTGCGGGCATTGAAGCTGCGCACGTCATTGGCCGTGCCGTCAGTGGCAAGGAGGAGGCGGGTGCCGCTGAATTCCTCGACGGCAAGACTGGTCGCCGGGAAATTGTTCTCCGCGAGAATCGAGCCGTCAGAGCTCAGGCGGGTCAGGCCGCCGGCCGGGCTGGCGGTGTAGATGTCGCCGTCGAAACTGGTGCACTGACGCGCCGGGGCCGACAGCGCGAAATCGCGCACGCGCTCCACGGACAGCGTATCCGCGCCGGCATCCTGGACGCGCCAGATCTCGGCATGGGCACCGGTGCCCAGGACGACCAGGTCGACGAAACCGGTGCCTTCGCGGTGCAGGCAGAGACCGGCGACGCCGTCCACCGGCTCAACGGTCTCGATCGGCAGGTCGAGGACGCGCGCACCTTCGCGCACGACGGCATAACCGAAGACGGCGTCATTGTCCGGGGAAGCGCCGAAGACGAGCGGCAGGGATTCGCCGCGCAGCTGGAAGCCCGGCGCGGTGGCGATCCCGGTCAGGCGCGCGCCCGCATGGCGGGTTTTCAGAGCACCGTCGAGATCGAAGAGATCGAGACCGCCCTCGCGGGTCGCGGTGACGACATAGCCCAGCGAGGGCGCATCCATATCGGGCAGGAAAGACACCGCCGCCGCCCCGCCATCGACGCCCGTGAAGGCAGCGGTGACGAGGACTTCACGGGTATTCTCTTCGACGTCCTGGACGCCCTCGGGCGTCTCCGGCGCCTCGTCGCTCTGACCGCAGGCGGCGAGGGCGAAGACGGACGCCGTCAGAGCGAGCGCTGTCGCCAGGGACCGCGCACCGCGAAGGTGCGGCCGGGATAGCGCTGTACGTTGAAGAACAGGGTCGAACCGTCGGGACTGAAACATGGACCGGTAATCTCACTCTTCTGGCCATTCGGGCCGGTGGCGGCATTTCGGCCGATCGTATACACCTGACCCTGCGGCGTCACGCCACGGATGTACTGATCCTCACTGCCATCTTCGACGACAATAAGGTCGCCCCAGGGGGCTACCGTGATGTTGTCGCATTTCTCCATGACCCGTGCATCGTCGGTCTGCACGAAGAGCTGGATGCGCCCAGGCTCGTCCGTTTCACCCGGTTGGCCCTCGAGAGGGCTCGGCTGGTAGCGGAAGATCTGCCCGATATGGGCCGGACCGCCGTCCGTACAGGTGAAGTAGCATTCGTTATCGCCCCACCACAGGCCTTCGCCGCGGGTGAACTGGGCCGCACCATCGGCATGGCCGCGGATGGCGAGGTCGGATTCCGGCGCCTCGACATCGTCGAGATCGACCCATTCGACCTCGTACCAGGCACCGGCTTCCATACTGTTGCGCGACTCTGCCCAATTGCGCGTATCCATGCCCGGGCGGCCCTTGATCGCGAGCGCCTGCAGCCGACCGCCGCGCGCCAGTTCGCCCGGCACGTCCGGCAGATAGCGATAGAAGAGGGCGAGGTCGTCGCGGTCCTCGGTCTGGTAGACGGCGCCGGAATTCGGGTCGACCGCCACGGCCTCGTGCCGGAAGCGGCCCATGGCCTTGATCGGCACCGGCGTGACCAGTCCTGTCGCCGAAGACGGCACCTCGAAACAATATCCGTGATCCTTCATGGCCGTTTCGCCCGGGCGTAATTCGGTTTCCTCGCAGGTGATCCAGCTGCCCCAGGGGGTGATGCCACCGGCGCAATTGTTCATCGTGCCTGCGAGCGAGAGATATTGCGCTTCCACGGCGAGGGTTTCCGGATCGAGGACGAGATGGCTCGTGCCACCGAGATGGGGCGTGTCCAGCGGGGTCCAGTCGAAGACCTTGTCGCGGGCGATCCGGTCGAGCCCGGCCCCATCCATGCCAAAGGCCGATTTCTGCACTTCGCCCGGCCAGAGCTCGTGATTGCGGATCAGGACGATTTTCCCGTCCTCGCGCCCGAAACACCCCATCCCGTCGAAATCGCCCGGGGCGATCAGGCCGTCGGTCATCGCATCGCCCATGGACGAGAGAACCTGGTAGCTGAAGCCTTCGGGCAGGTCGAACAGGCCGGTGGGATCGGCGATCAGCGAGCCATAGCCTGTTATCTGGTTGAGCGGCGGCTGAGTGATGCTGGGGGCGGTGGCTTCGGCCATTAGCGCCGGGAGACCGGCGAAGGCGAGAGATGTGGCAGCGGAATTACGCAGAAAATCACGGCGGGACACAAACATACAACACTCCAAACGGGAGAAAACGCGCTTGGAATACAATGCGATCGCGACATGTAAATGACAGCGATGCAGTATGTGGTATTATTTCACCGTATTCGTAGGTGTATAAAATTACGCCTGAAATTCACACGGTGCTTGACCGGACTGAAAATGCCCCCTAAACCGCGCGCTCGAATTCAACCCGAGCCAGACAGGCCTGAGGCAGGATCATTATGAAGACTTTCAACGTCAAGCCGGCGGAAGTCGAGAAGAAGTGGGTCGTGATCGACGCAGAGGGTGCCGTTGTCGGCCGTCTCGCGTCCTTCATCGCGATGCGTCTTCGCGGCAAGCACCGTCCGGATTACACCCCGAACGTGGACATGGGCGACAACGTCATCGTCATCAACGCCGAGAAGGTCGTGTTCACCGGCCGCAAGCGTGACGACAAGCGTTACTACCACCACACCGGCCACCCGGGCGGTATCAAGGAAACCAGCCCCGCGAAGCTGCTCGATGGCCGCTTCCCGGAGCGCGTCGTCGAGAAAGCCGTCCAGCGCATGCTGCCGAAAGACAGCCCGCTGGCGCGCCAGCAGTTCTCGAACCTGCGCGTTTACGCCGGTCCCGACCACAAGCACGAGGCTCAGCAGCCGGAAGTGGTCGATTTCAAGTCCATGAACTCCAAGAATACGCGAGGCTGATATGACTGAAGAAGCCCGCTCGCTCGAAGACCTCAAGGACGTGATGAACGACGCCGACACCGGTGTCGTCGCCACGGAAGAGTCTGTTCCGGCCGAGCCGCAGATCGACGAACACGGCCGTGCCTATGCTACCGGCAAGCGCAAGAACGCGGTCGCCCGCGTCTGGATCAAGCGCGGTAACGGCAAGGTCACGATCAACGGCCAGGAACAGGAAAAGTATTTCGCGCGCCCGGTTCTGCGCATGCTGCTCCAGCAGCCGCTGCAGGCCGCCGAACGCGTTGACGAATTCGACATCGTCGCCACCGTCAAGGGTGGCGGTCTGTCGGGCCAGGCCGGTGCCGTGCGTCACGGTATCTCCAAGGCGCTGACCATGTTTGAGCCGGGCCTTCGCGGCGTGCTCAAGGCCGGCGGCTTCCTGACCCGCGACAGCCGTGTCGTCGAGCGCAAGAAGTACGGCCGCGCGAAAGCCCGCCGTTCCTTCCAGTTCTCGAAGCGCTAAGCGTTTCGGAACAACGCGACAAGATCACGGGCGGTGCCGGCTGGCACCGCCCGTTTTCTTTTGGCGTTCCGGTGCCCGGATGGCGCCAGATGCGGCGGCCCGGAGGATGCGCTGAAATCTCGGGCAGTCCATGTGGCGCTCTTCGGGACAGGCAGCCGCATGACGCAGCCCGTCGCGCATGGACTCAAGGCGTCGGATGGTGCGGTCCAGCTCGTCGGCCTTGGCGGCCAGTTTGTTGCGATCGATATCCGGCTCCCCGCGCTCACCGAACATGATGGCAATTTCGTCCAGGGTGAAGCCGGCGGCCCGGCCTAGCGCGATCAGGGCGAGGCGCTTGTCGATACCGGGATCGAACAGGCGGCGAAGTCCGTGCCGTCCGGTTGATACGATCAGCCCCTTTTCCTCGTAATAGCGCAGCGTCGAGGCCGGTACGCCGGTCCTTCTTGCGACGTCAGCAATATCCAGATCTTTCATCCTTGACCTCAAGTGAACTTGAACTGGCAGAGTGTGCTCTGCGTCGCTCGGGCGCAAGTTCAGGGAGAGAGTGATGAACCAGGAAAATGAGGAAACAGGGCTGACGGACTACTGGAAAGGGGCGGCTGGCCAGCAGTGGGCCGAGGCGCAGGCGCTGACGGATCGCATGCTCAAACCGTTCGAGGATCAGCTGGCCAGTATCATTCCGGATGGCGGGAATGTGCGTGTTCTGGATGTCGGGTGCGGGACAGGCGCAACCACAGCCGCGATCGCGCGGAAACTGGGGCCGAAGGGGCAGTGTGTTGGAATCGATATTTCGGAGCCCATGATCGACGCGGCCAGATCGAGGGTGGAGCAGGCCGGTATCCCGGCTGAATTCGTGCTGGGCGACGCCGCCGAAGAGCTGTTCGGGCCACGTTCGTTCGACCGAATCGTTTCGCGCTTTGGCGTGATGTTTTTCGACGACTTCGTTCGTGCCTTCAGCCGCTTGCGTCGAACTTTGCGTACCGATGGTGAGCTTTATGCGATTACGTGGCGCTGCATGGAGGAGAACCCCTTCATGACCTGTGCCGAACGGGCAGCTGCGCCTCTGCTTCCAGCATTGCCGGCGCGCGATCCAGACGCGCCGGGCCAGTTTGCCCTGGCAGATAAGGTCCGGGTTTGCAGTATCCTGGAACAGAGCGGCTGGAGTGGAACCCGGATCGTACCGGTCGATACCGTCTGCACCTTTCCTGAGGCGGAACTGACGACTTACCTGACCCGCCTGGGACCCGTTGCGCGCGCACTGACGGAAGCCGATGACGGATTGAAAACTAAGGTTCTGGACAGCGTACGACCGGCTTTCGCTCCCTACATCTACGATGGCACGGTACGTTTCACCGCAGCCTGCTGGCGCGTCACTGCGCGGGGGGCGGCGGATGACTGAGTTTTGGTCATCTGCAGCGCATGCCGTTCTGATTGGTTCCGGGGCGACGTTATGTCTGGACATCTGGACGATGCTGCGAGCGTCGATATTCAAACACGCCGCGCTTGACTATGCGCTCGTCGGCCGCTGGCTGGGGCATTTGGTGCAGGGGCGCTTGCGTCATGAGCAGATTGCCGCATCTCCTCCGGTGCCGGGCGAACGCGCGGTCGGTTGGGCCGCGCACTACACGGTCGGGATCGCTTTGGCGGGTGTGCTACTTGCCATAACCGGGCCGGCATGGGTCGAGGCGCCGACGCCCGGACCGGCGCTCGGGGTCGGTGTGGCGAGTGTCATCCTCCCTTATGCCATTCTGCAGCCGGGCATGGGAGCCGGGTTTGCCGCGAGCCGGATGCCCGATCCCGTTGCGGCACGTATGAACACCTTTCTGACGCATACCGTCTTCGGGGCGGGACTCTATCTGGCTGCCTTGGTGCTGAAAACGTGTCAGCTCTTGTAGCCCCGCGACAGCTCCTCCGCCAGGAGATCGAAGACCAGACGAATTCTGCGGCTGGTGCGTAATTCCCGATGGGTAACCAGCCAGACCGGAACGGGGATGCCGGGCAGATCGGGTAGGACCTGTTCGAGATCCGGATAGTGCCGGGCCATGTCACGGGTCAGGAAGCCGATGCCCAGGCCGCGCCGCATGAATTCGATCATGACGAGACCGTTGCCGCTGTTGAGCCAGAAACTCTCCAACCGGAGCGGCAATCCGATCTCGTGCATATAGGGCAGGGCGCGGGCGTTCTGGTCGAAGCCGATGAAGTCGTAATTCTCCGCGGCATCCTCGGGCGAAACGGGATGGCCGTGCCGCTCGAGGAAATCCCTGGAGGCATAGAGATGGGCAGACGTCTCGCCGATCAGGCGGGCGATCAGGTCAGGCTGGTCGGGGCGGGCATGCCGGATCGCGATGTCGGCCTCGCGCTTGCGAAGATCGCGCAGCTCGTTGGCAGCGATGATATCGACATCGATACGCGGCGCTCTGGCTCGCAGTTTTTCCAGGACGGGCGGCAGGAAATGCGCCGCGAAGGTTTCGGTCGCGGTTATGGAAACATGTCCCTCGATCGTCTGGGACTGTCCCGAAGCCGCGAGCGAGATGCGCTGTGCGGCTTCTCCCATGGTGCGGACGTGTTCGAGCAGTTCGAGTGCGGACTCGGTCGGGGTCAGACCGCTGTGTTCGCGTTCGAACAAGGTCAGGCCGAGCGCCTCCTCGAGGGCGGATATCTGCCGGCTGACGGTCGGCTGCGTCTGCCCCAGCGCCCGGGAGGCCGCAGAGAAGGATCCTTCCTCGACGGCTGCGAGGAAGGTACGGATCTGGTTCCAGTCGAAGGCGATGCTCGTCCAGTTCATCGAATTATGTATGCCTGTTCCAGAAAAATGCGGGGTCGATAATCGATTTATGTATACGTACATCCGGGCTGGGAAATGCACAAACAGGAAAACGCAATGAACCGCAATGTCCGTTTCTGGGACCGTGTCTCTGCCAAATACGCCGCCCAGCCGATCGCCGACGAGGAATCCTACGCCTACAAGCTGGAGAAGACGCGGGCCTGTCTTTCCCCTGAAGACGAGGTGTTTGAATTCGGTTGCGGAACCGGGGGCACCGCCATCCTGCATGCACCGCATGTTCGCCATATCCTTGCGACCGACATTTCCGGAGAAATGCTGGACATTGCCCGGCAGCGGGCCAGGGATGCGGGCGTCGGGAATGTGACATTCGAACAGGTCGGGATCGAAGACTTCGACAGCGCGCCGGGGCGTTTCGACGCGGTGCTCGGATTGTCCATTTTGCACCTTCTCGCGGATCGAGGTGCGGCCATCGCCAAGGTCCGATCGATGCTCAAGCCCGGCGGCGTTTTCGTCTCGAGCACGGCCTGTCTGGGCGATGCGATGTGGTTCATGGCGCCGATCATCCCGATCGCGCGACTGCTGGGCTTCTTTCCGCAGGTAAAGGTCTTTACCGTCAAACAGCTCGTGCGAAGCCTCCGGAGGGCCGGTTTCGAAATCGAACATCAATGGCAGCCCGGCAAGACCAAGGGCGTCTTCATTATTGCGCGCAAGCCCGCGGCCGCGCAGGCTTGAACGGACCGACCGAGGAGAGGCGATTTGGCCGCTAATTCCCAGAACGAGGCGCTGCAGGCCGACGAAGATCGCGGATCCGGCTTCGCCTCGGAGCTCGAGCGGGACCGCGAACATCGGGACAAGGCGCGAAGCATGCGGCCACTACGCCGGCTCGTGCCCTATATCCTGGCTTATCCGGGCCTTCTCGCGGCCTTTGCCGTATTCCTGGTCTCTGCGTCGGGCCTGACCCTGCTGCTGCCGGCGGCTTTCCGCCTGGTGGTTGATTGCGGCTTCGGCGGAGCCTCGTCGTCCGCGGTCTGTACGGAATTTGCGATCGGGTCTGATCTGTCGGCCTATTTCTTGGCCGGAATCGTGGTCGCTTTCCTCCTCGGTATCGCCAGTGCGCTGCGTTTCTACTTCATCAGCCGGCTTGGTGAGCGGGTCGTCGCGGATCTGCGCCGGGCGGTCTTCGATCATCTGCTGCGCCTCGATCCGGGTTTCTACGCCACGACGCGGACGGGCGAAGTCCTGTCCCGTCTCACCACCGACACGACGCTGATCCAGACCGTGGTCGGGTCTTCCGTCTCGGTGGCCCTGCGTACGGTTGCGACCACGCTCGGTGCGTTGTCGCTGATGGTCGTGGTGAACTGGCAGCTGGCGCTGATGGTGCTGGCGCTGGGCCCGGTCATTCTCGGTCCGATCATGCTGTTCGGCCGGCGGGTCCAGCGTCTGTCGCGCTCCAGCCAGGACAGCCTGGCCGAAGCCTCGGCGCGGGCCAGCGAAAGCCTGCGCGCGATCGAGACGGTGCAGGCCTTTACGCGCGAGCCGGAGGAAAAGGCCCGGTTCGCCACGGCCGTAGAGACGACCTTCCGTGCATCGCTGCGCCGGATCCGCGTCCGTGCCGCGATGACCGCTATCATTTTCTCGGTGATTCTGACCGGGCTGATCGCCGTGCTCTGGTTCGGCGCCGTGCAGGTCCAGACCGGCGCCATCACGCCGGGCGCGATGACCCAGTTCGTGATGTACGCCTTCGTGGCCGTGAGCGGCGTCGGCATGCTGACCGAAACCTATGCCGAGATGATGCGGGCAGCCGGGGCGACCGAACGCCTGATGGAGCTGCTTTCGGCGGAGACCGGGATCGGCGTGCCGGAAAACGCGCTCGCGCTGCCGGAACCGGTGCGCGGCGAGATCGCCTTCGAGCGTGTCAGCTTCGCCTATCCCGGACGTCCGAACGAAGTCGTGCTGCGCGACGTCTCTCTTCATGTGCAGCCCGGCGAGACCATCGCGCTGGTCGGGCCGTCGGGCGCCGGCAAGAGCACGTTGTTCCAGCTATTGCTGCGGCTCTACGATCCGCAGGCCGGGCGGCTGACCGTGGACGGGATTGATATCTGCCGGCTCGACCCGGCCGAATTGCGTCGCGCCATTTCCATCGTGCAGCAGAATGCGCCGCTTTTCAGCGGCAGCGTGGCCGACAATATCCGCTTCGGACGCCCGGACGCTTCGGACGATGATGTCGTCGCTGCGGCTGTTGCCGCCAATGCGCACGGTTTCATCAGCGATCTGCCGGAGGGTTATGCAACCCAGCTCGGCGAAAATGCGGGCACGCTTTCGGGTGGCCAGCGTCAGCGCCTGGCGATCGCGCGCGCCATCCTGCGCGACGCGCCGATCCTGCTTCTGGACGAAGCGACGAGTGCGCTCGACTCGGAAAGCGAGCAGGTGATCCAGTCGGCGGTGGAACGGGTCTCCCGGAACCGGACAACCATCGTCATCGCTCATCGTCTCGCGACGGTTCGCAATGCCGATTCCATCATCGTGATGGATGAGGGGCAGGTCGTGGACCAGGGGCGGCACGAGGAATTGCTGGCGCGGGGCGGCCTCTATGCCCGTTATATCGAACTGCAATTCGCCATTCCGGGTCAGCGCTTCGACGCCTGACCGGTCGGACAGGACTCGCTATTCAGCCGGCTCCTTCGTATCGCCCGTCTTCGATCGTGCGGGCGCATCGCTGCGGACGAGGACATTCTCGCCCGGCGCGTCGCGCAGGGGTTTGAGTTTGCCTTCGCCCGGTTCGCGCGCCGGCACGTCTTCGCCGGAGCGCTCATAAAGCCAGGCACGCCAGTTCTCCCACCACGAGCCGGGATGTTCCTCGGCGCCGGCGATCCAGTCCTCCACCGTGTCGGGCAGGGCGTCATTGGTCCAGTGCTGGTATTTCTTCGCATCGGGATGATTGATCACCCCGGCGATATGACCCGAACCGGCCAGCATGAAGCGGACATCGCCGCCGAAGGATTTCGCGGTGCGGTAGACCGAGGGCATGGGCGCGATGTGGTCCTCGCGCGAGCACTGGACATAGCAGGGCGTCTTCACGCTACCCAGATCGAGCATGTGTCCGTCCAGCTCCAGCTCGCCCTTCGACAGCTTGTTCTGCCGGTAGAGATTGTCGAGATACCAGAGGTGCAGCGCCTTGGGCATGCGGGTCTGGTCAGCATTCCAGTACAGCAGGTCGAAGGCCTGGGGCTGACGGCCGAGCAGGTAGTTGTTGACCACGAAGGACCAGACGAGATCGTTCGATCGCAGCAGGTTGAAGGTGTCGGCCATGGTCCGTCCGTCGAGCACACCGCCCTGGGCGTCCATCAGCCGCTCGATCTCGGCGATCCAGTACTCGTCGATGAAGATGAGAAGGTCGCCCGCGAGCTCGAAATCGGCCTGCGCGGCGAAGAAGGTCGCGGACGCGATCCGGTCGGACTGGCCTTCCGCTTCCAGCCAGGCAAGGGCGGAAGCCAGCAGCGTGCCTCCGACGCAATAGCCCACCGCGTTGACCGAGGTCTCGCCGGTCGCGGCCTCGACCGCGTGCAGGGCGGCGAACAGGCCCTCATGCATATAGTCGGAGAAGGTCTTGTCCTTGAGTTCCGGCCCGGGATTGACCCAGGAGATCAGGAAAACCGTGAAGCCCTGCCGGGTCAGCCAGCGGATCATGGAGTTATTTTCCCGCAGATCCATGATGTAGAACTTGTTGATCCAGGGCGGCGCGATGAGCAGCGGGCGTTGCTTCACCGTCTCCGTAGCCGGGGCGTACTGGATCAGTTCCATGATCTCGTTCTGGAAGATGACCTTGCCCGGTGCAGTGGCGAGATCCTTGCCGACTTCGAAGCCTTCCATGTCCGTCTGCGTGAGGGCCAGGCGGCCATCGCCGGCTTCCAGGTCCCGCATGAGGTTCTGCAGCCCCCGGGTCAGGTTCTCGCCATGGCTCTGCATGGTTTCGCGCAGAACGTCCGGATTGGTCAGCGCGAAATTGGTCGGGGACAGCGCGTCCGTCATCTGCTTGGTCAGGAATTCGACCTTGCGCTTTGTCTTCTCGTCGACGCCGTCGACACCATGGACCAGACCCATCATGAAATGCTGATTGAGCAGATAGGATTGCTTGATCGCGTCGAAGAGCGGATTCTCCTGCCAGTCTTCGCTGCGCCAGCGCTTGTCGCCGGGTTCAGGCGTGACCACCGGTTCGGCTTCGCCGGCCATGACGCGCTGGGTCGTGCTGGCCCAGAGGTCGAGATAGCCCTTCATCAGGTCGGCCTGGGCCTGCATGACGAGTTCGGGCTGGGCCATGATCTTGCGCCAGACCTCGCCGAATTCCGGCGCGGCATTGAACGGATCGGCCTTGGGCAGGACGGCGTCGCCCTCCAGGGATTTGCGCATCACGTCCGACATCAGCTTCTGCGATTTCAGCGAAGCCTGCATCAGATTGCGCGAAACGTCTTCGAGCGCCTGCAATTCCTGCTCGCTCATGGCACGCCAGGGTGTGTCCTTGCCATTGTCTCCGGAAGAAGCGTCGTGACCGCTCATGGGGCGTCCTTGTGATCCGCGGGTGACTCTGACACATATCAGCGTATAGAAAGCGTGACGCGCGTCCAGCGCGGGGAGATGTCATGCAGCGCATATTTGCCTTTGTTTCGTGCAGCCTTGCCCTGGTTTCGTGCGCCGGCATCGATATCCCGGGCGATGAGGCGAATCCCGCTTGGGTAAATGCCCGGATCGCTGCAGAAGGCGAAGGGCACAGCGCTCCGGCAACGATCCCGCAGCATACTCTGGAACCCGGTGCCGAACAGGTTATGGATCACGAGGCGATGGCCCTGTTGCGCAAGCGCGAAATGCTGAACGCGCTGGCCGACGAGGCGAACCGGACCGACACCGTGCCGCCGGAAGATTTCGTGGCAGAGGGGCAGGACCGCACCTCGCCGCCACAGGACTGAGCAAGACCGACTGACCTACCCGCGGGCATCCTGGCCCGGCGGATGAATGGAGACCCCCTCGATGAGCGATACCCGAGCCCTCAACAATGTGGCACTTCAGGCCGTGCGCGCTGCGGAAGCGGCCGCGGTGGCGGCCTATGACTGGATTGGCCGCGGCGAGAAGGAATCCGCCGACCAGGCCGCCGTCGATGCCCTGCGCAACGGGCTCAATGCCATTCCGATGAAGGGCCGGATCGTGATCGGCGAGGGGGAGCGTGACGAAGCCCCGATGCTGTTTATCGGCGAGGAAGTGGGTACGGGCGAAGGTCCGGAGATCGACATCGCACTCGATCCGCTCGAAGGCACCACGCTTACGGCCAATGGCATGAACAACGCGCTCGCGGTCCTCTCGCTTGCCATGCGTGGCGGTCTGCTCAATGCGCCGGACACCTATATGGACAAGATTGCCATCGGCCCGGGCCTGCCGGCCGGCGTCGTCGATCTCGATGCGACGGCGGCGGAAAACGTCACCAATCTCGCCAAGGCCAAGGACGTGCCGGCATCGGAGATTACCGTCTGCGTGCTAGAGCGCCCGCGCCACCAGCACATCATCGACGGCGTAAAGTCCGTCGGCGGCCGCGTCCGTCTCATTTCCGACGGCGACGTGGCCGGCGCGATGGGCGCTGCGGGCCTGGGCACCAATGTCGACATGTATATCGGTCAGGGTGGTGCGCCCGAGGGCGTTCTGGCAGCTTCGGCCCTGCGCTGTATCGGCGGCCAGATGCAGGCGCGTCTCTTCTTCCGCAATGACGAGGAGCGTGAACGGGCAGCCCGTGTCGGTGTGACCGATCTGGACCGCAAGTACGACCTCATGGAACTGGCATCGAGCCACTGCCTCTTCGTGGCGACCGGCGTGACCGACGGCGATCTGGTGGAGGGCGTGCGCAAGTCCGGCGGCATGACGCATACGCATACGCTTTTGCTCGACTCGGCCGATCATTCGATCCGCCGCATCCGTTCGGCCCGCCCGGACGCCTGATTTCAGGCCAGGCTGTCCGGCACAGCCAGCGGGGCGGCCTCATCTCCGCCCCGTCGGGCTGTATGCGCCAGGAGTAGCCCAAGAATGGTCGTCGAAACCGAGTCTCCCGAACTCACGAATTCGCCGCTGCTCGGGGTGACGGCGTCGCTCGGCGGCCGCAAATGGTTGATGCGTCCGGCAGACGATGCGGTCGTTGCCACCATTGCCCGTCAGCAGCAGATTCCGGACGCGCTCGCCCGCGTCATGGCCGGGCGCGAGGTCGGGGCGGAAGAGGCCGCGCAATTTCTCACCCCGCGCCTGAGGGAGCTTTTCCCGGATCCGTCCAGCTTTCAGGACATGGACAAGGCCGCCGGCCTCGTCTGGGATGCGATGAGAGCAGGCAAGCGGATTGCGATTTTCGCCGATTACGACGTGGACGGGGCAACCTCCGCCGCGCAGATCGCGCGCTGGCTCCGTCATTTCGGCCATGAGGCGGACATCTATGTGCCCGACCGCGTGGATGAAGGATATGGCCCGACTATCGCCGCCTTCGATACGCTGAAGGCGCGCGGCAGCGATCTGGTGATTACCGTCGATTGCGGCGCGGCTGCGCACGAGCCGTTGCGCCATGCCGATTCCATCGGCCTCGACGTCATCGTCATCGACCATCACCTGATGGATGAGGACTTTCCGCCGGCGGTCGCGCTGGTGAACCCCAATCGTCCCGACGACACGTCCGGCTGCGGGCATCTCGCGGCGGCCGGAGTGAGTTTCGTCTTTCTTGCCGCGCTCAACCGCGAAGGCCGTCGACGCGGGACGGTGACCGCCGAGAACGAGCCGAACCTGCTGGACTGGATCGATCTCGCCGCGCTGGGCACGATTTGCGATGTGGTCCCGCTGACCGGCGTCAATCGCGCCATCACGGCCCAGGGGCTCAAGGCCATGGGCCGGTGGTCGCATCTCGGTCTGCGGGCGCTCGCCGACGTCGCTGGCGTGGACGGCGAAGCCACGACCTATCATGCCGGCTTCCTGATCGGGCCACGCATCAATGCCGGCGGACGTGTCGGCAAGTCCGATCTCGGCGCCCGACTCCTGACGACCGAAGACCCGGCACTGGCCGAGCGCATTGCCGGCCAGCTCGACCGGCTCAATGCCGAGCGTCGTGCTATCGAGGCCGAGGTGCTCGACGCTGCCATGGCCCAGGTGGCGCAGCAGGGGCGCGACCGGGCAATCCTCGTGGCATCGGGCGAGGGGTGGCACCCCGGCGTGATCGGCGTCGTCGCCGGACGTCTGAAGGAACGCTTCGACAAGCCGGCTATCGTTATCGGTATCGATTCCAGCCGCGACACGCCTGTCGGCAAGGGATCGGGACGGTCCGTCCCGGGCGTCAATCTCGGAGGCGCGATCGCGGCGGCGCGGGAAGCGGGCCTCCTCGAGGCCGGAGGCGGGCATGCCATGGCCGGCGGGCTCACCGTGCACCCGGATGCCATCAACGCGCTCATCGCGTTTCTGGACGAACGACTGGCGCCGGAGCTGGCGGCAGCCACGGATGCTATGGCGATGAAGCTTGATGGCGTGCTCACGGCATCGGGCCTGACGCCGGAGCTGGCCGAATTGCTCGAAGCGGCGGGACCGTTCGGGCAGGGCAATCCGGAGCCACGCTTTGCTCTGGCGCGCATGCGTGTGAGCTTCGCCAAGCGGGTGGGGACGGATCATGTGCGCTTCACCCTGCAGGACACCAGTGGCGCGAGCGTGCAGGGGATCAGTTTCCGCTGCGCCGATACGCCCCTTGGCGAGGCATTGCTGCAATCGGGTGAGCGGCTCTGGCATGTCGCCGGGCGCGTGAAACTTGATACCTGGCAGGGCCGGAGACGGGTCCAGCTGCAACTCGAGGACATGGCAGCTGCATTGGACTGACGATTTTCCGAATTTCCCGCTTGCCACGCCGCTCAGGCTTTTCTATACGACCGACCTCATCGCCGCGGGCCCTTCGTCTATCGGTTAGGACGCCAGGTTTTCAACCTGGAAAGAGGGGTTCGATTCCCCTAGGGCCTGCCACGCGATCCTCTCCATTTCATCGATGGAAATCAGCTCCCGGCGCTGTCGATCGCGCGGGCCGGTCGGGCACGGAGATGCAGGCCGTGTGTCTTACATGATGAATTGCGATTGCGCCGTGCACGGTCTATAGGCGCTGTCCGATCCGACGGACACGACAGGAGCGCCGGGAATGGCTCATCTTTCGACCAAGACCTATGGCAATGAGCGCGGCCTGTCCTGCTGTTCGCGGCAATGGGCGGCCGATAGCGACTGCCATCTCCTGCACGGCTATTCCTTCGGCTTCCATTTCGTGTTTGCGGCCGAACAGCTCGACAAGCGCGGCTGGGTGCTCGATTTCGGTAAGGGCGGTTTCGGGCGTATCCGGGACTGGTTGCACGAAATGTTCGACCACACCCTGCTTGTGGCCGAGGACGATCCGGAACGCGATGCGCTCGTGGCGCTCGGCGAGAAGGGCATTGCCCGTGTTCGCGTCGTGCCCGGGACAAGCTGCGAGCGCATGGCCGAAATGGCCTTCCGCAAGGCTGACGAGATCGTGCGCGAGGCAACCGGTGGCCGTTGCTGGGTCGAATCCGTCGAATGTTCGGAACACGGCTCGAATAGCGGTATCTTCCGGGCGACCGATGCGGTCGAGCGGCTTCACGAAGCCGACCGGATCGCAGCCTCGATCTCCGACGACACCTCCGCTTAAGGGCGGGATCCCGTTTTCCCGGTGACCGATCGCCGGGAACGTACCCGCCGGCATGGTTTTCAGGGTGGCAATGCTGCGACTTTGACGGGAGCGGTCTGCTTTTCTCCCGCGGAAGCGGTCGCAGCGTGCTCGAAATATGTCTGAAATACGACAAAATACTCGCCTAATACGAGAAAAATGAAACAGGGTAAATTTCAGAGCCTTCCGCATCCGGTAGGATGACCGAGGAGGCCAAAACACAAGATATTGTGTTAACGTTGCTGAGAACAGCTCTCAATTGGAACATTTCGCGGAAGCAAAACGCAACAAGATGGGGGAAGAGGCTTCTCCCGAGTGTTAAAATTAGGTAAAGTTTCTCCCCTGAGGGTTGTCCGAGAGAGTTTTGTCATGGTTTTGGCTCACGAAGTTTTTGAAGATACTGAAGTTGTCGTCCTTGAGGGTCGCATCAAATGGTACGACCCCGCCCGTGGATACGGTTTCATCGACGCCACGGACGGGCAGGGTGACATCCTCCTGCACGCGAGTTGTCTGAGGCGTTTCGGCCAGGGGCCGGCGCTGCCCAATGCGAAGGTCACCTGCAAAGCCGTTCGCGGCGAGAAGGGCCGCCAGGCGGTCGAACTCGTCGAAATGGTGGGCGGCGATACCGAGGCTGAAACACGGCCGCGACGCTTTCACCCCTATGCCGTATCGAATGCACCCTTCTGCGAAGCGGTGGTCAAATGGTTCGATGCGCTGCGCGGCTACGGTTTCGTGACCTGCGCTGAAGTCGAGGGCGATGTCTTCCTTCATGCGGCGACACTGCGCCGCGCGGGCATGGACGACATCCAGCCGGGTGACCGTCTCGAAGTCCGTTGCGTCGAAGGTCCCAAGGGTGCGCTGGCGGCGGAAATTCGCGTCCCTGCAATGGCCTGATCATCCGAGCCGGACGAGCTGCGTCGTATGCGCATCCCTCCGCGCGCGACGATTGCGCGTCCGGCTGGTGAAGGTTAGCTTGCAGACATGCGTAACACACTTCTCAGCGCCGTTTTCGGCGCCGCCACTCTGATTTTCCCCGCCCAGCTCCTTGCCCAGGACGAGACGGCGTCGACTGCGTCCAGCACACCGACTGCGCGTGATGCGGTCGTGGACTATGGTGCACCCGAGCCGGTGACCCTCGTAACCGCCGAGGGCGAGTTCACCATCCAGGCCGAGATTGCGAATACGCCGGCGCAGATGGAGCGCGGGCTGATGTGGCGCGAATCGCTTGCCGCCGATGCCGGTATGCTCTTCCACTACGATCCGGCTCGCCGGGCCTCCATGTGGATGGAGAACACACTGATCGATCTCGATCTGGTCTTCATCCGGGCCGATGGCAGCATCGCGAAGATCATCGCTTTCGCCCAGGCCGGGTCGCGCCGCAGCCTCTCGGCCGATGCCGAAGTGACCGGTGTGCTCGAACTGGCTGCAGGCCGCGCATTCGAAACGGGCCTGCGCCCCGGCGATACGGTCATTCACCCCATTTTCGCGACACCGGATGCGGACGCTGCTGCGGCTGATGCGCCGGAGGACGCGGAGTAGGCTTGCCATCTGGCGAGGGCCCTTACATAAGGTCACCCGGACGGGGCGTAGCGCAGCCTGGTAGCGCATCTGGTTTGGGACCAGAGGGTCGCAAGTTCGAATCTTGCCGCCCCGACCATTATGACGAGCCAGTTTGGATTGGACCCGGGACCGGGTCCGGTTGAAATCGGAGAGGCGCATGTTCGCAAAGATCTATCGGCCCGCCCGCAATTCGATGCAGTCGGGACGTGGCAAGACCAAGAAATGGCTGCTGGAATTCTCTCCGGAGATGGCCAAGCGCCCGGACCCGCTCATGGGCTGGGCCTCTTCGTCCGACATGCGCAGCCAGATCAAGCTGAGCTTCGAGAGCCAGGAAGAGGCGGTGGCTTATGCCAAGCGTCAGGGCATTCCCTTCCAGGTGATCGAGCCGCACGAAGCCAAGCGCTACGTCAAATCCTACGGCGACAATTTCTCCGCCGACCGCAAACAGCCCTGGTCGCACTGACCGCGCGGCCGTGCGTTTTTGCCTCCGTAGCTCAACCGGATAGAGCGCCCGCCTTCTAAGCGGATGGTTGCAGGTTCGAGTCCTGCCGGGGGCGCCATTCCTTCGATCTCACGGCCAATCGCTGCGCGATGGCCTCCGATGGGCGGGCTGACCGCCCGGCGCGCGGTCGCGCTTGCGGGCCGCTTGGCCCGATAGGCTCTTTTGTTGCGCGATCAATCGTAACGGCGCGAACGCTTCCCGACATCGGTGCTGAAAGTGAAGCTGAAGGCGATCCCGATGATGAGCGGAACCCAGATGGGCAGCTCACCGATGCCCGGCGCTTCGAGCGCAGCGGCGATATGGTCGTCGACCAGCCACCAGAGCAGAAAAATCCACATATCAGGTCTCCTGGGAAAGCGTGCTAACCCGCTGCTGCGGCGAACCCTTTTTCGAGATCCGCGATGAGGTCGTCCGGCGCCTCCATGCCGATGGAGAGGCGGATGAGCGCTCCCTCATGGCGGTGCGCCGTCGTCGTTCGCTTGAGCTGCGGGTCGCAGTGAATGGCAAGGCTTTCATAGCCGCCCCAGGAAAATCCCAGACCGAAAATCTCCAGGGCGTCCAGGAAGCGCTCGCTGCGGGGAATGTCCCAGCCGGGAAGCTCGAAGGAAAATAGCCCGCATCCGCCGGTGAAGTCGCGACGGAAGATCGCGTGATCGGGATGATCGGGGCGGACCGGGTGACGGATCGCGCCGACTTCCGGCCGTGCGGCAAGCCACTCCGCAATCGCTAGGCTGCTTTGTTCGCTGCGCTGCATGCGGATCGACATGGTCCGCAGCCCCCGCAGGGCGAGAAAACTGTCGTCGGGTGAGGCGTAGATACCAAAGCTGCGCTCGGTGGCCTGCAGCCTGGCAGCCATCTTTTCGTCGCGGGCGACAACGGCGCCCATCAGGATATCCGAATGGCCAGCGACATATTTGGTCAGGGCCTGGGCGGCGAGGTCGACTCCCAGCTGGAGCGGTTTGAAGGTAAGGCCCGCACTCCAGGTGTCGTCGATAATGGTGATGACGCCCTTCTCGCGGGCGACCGCGGCGATCGCCGGGACGTCCTGGAGTTCCATGGTCAGCGATCCGGGCGATTCGAGCAGGATGGCCTGGGTTTCGTCCGTGATGAGATCGCCGATTTCCCGGCTCATGCGCGGCTCGAAGAAACGTGTGCTAATCGCTAGTTTTGACAGCGTATTCGTCAGGAAACCTCGAACGGGTCCATAGATGCAATCAGCGGCCAGGACTTCGCCTCCGGCCTCGACGGCCGTCATGATCGACAGCGTATTTGCCAGCAGCCCCGAATTCGTCAGCGCACAGCCGACACCACCCTGGAGTTCGCTCAGCGCTGCGCGAAGCGCGTCCTGCGTTTCAAGCCCCACGCGTCCATAATGCTTTCGGCCGGGCGGAAAATTGTAGAGCTCTCCGGCGGACGGGGCGAGCATGGTCGAGCCACGGGCCACAGCGGGATTGACCAGACCGCGCGCGTCATGAGGCCGTCCCAGTCGTGTAAGTTTGGTATCGTCTTTCATCCCGGGGCCTCGTCAGCTTTCGTCCGCTTGTGTGACCACCGGTGTATCGCTCCGGCTGCCCCATTCAACCCAGGATCCGTCATAAACAGCGGCATGACGCCCATTGCGGGCGAGAAGCAGGGCGATGATGCAGGCCGTAACGCCGGAGCCGCAGGTGGCGATGAGGTCGCGGCTCATATCCACTCCGGCCTCCTGCATGTCGCGCAGGCCGGCCACGGGACATGCGTCGCTGTCCAGCAGGCTTGCATAGTGGAGATTGACCGCGCCCGGCATATGGCCGGACCGCATACCCGGCCGGGGCTCCGGCCCGTCGCCCGCGAAGCGGTCCGGTGCGCGCGCATCGAGAAGCTGGTGCCTGTCGGAGGTCAGCGCTTCGCGGACATCCTCGAGCGAGGCAAGCCAATGGGCGCGGAACTGGGCGCGAAAATCGCCTTGGTCAGGCACTTCGCCCGGTGTGTCGGCGACAGGCCCGCCGCGCGCGATCCATTGCGGCAGGCCGCCGGCAAGGACACGGACATTTTCATGCCCCATCGCCCGGAACATCCACCAGACACGGGCGGCGCTGAACAGGCCGATCCGGTCGTAGACGATCAGCGTGTCGTCATTCGACAGGCCGAGCGAACGCGCATGGCGTTCGAAGACGTCGGCCGGCGGCAGCATGTGGGGCAGGGGGCTGGTCTCGTCGCGTACCGTGTCGATATCGAAAGGACGCGCGCCGGGGATATAGCCGCCGGCACGGAATTGCGGTCCGCCGGGAAAAGTCCAGCTGGCGTCCAGAAACACCGTTCCGGGCGATCCGTGCAGGCCGATAGCCTCGTCCGCGCTTATGACCGGATCGAGCATCATGCCAGCCAGGACGGGACGGGCAGTCCCTTCTCGCGCAGGAATTCCGGATTGTAGAGCTTCGACTGGTAGCGAGAGCCGTGATCGCAGAGCACGGTCACGATCCGGTGTCCGGGCCCCAGCTCCCTGGCGAGACTCATGGCGCCGGCGATATTCACGCCGGCCGAGCCGCCCAGGCAGAGGCCTTCTTCCTGCACCAGGTCGAACAGGATGGGCAGGGCTTCCTCGTCGGCTATGCGATAGGCACGGTCCACAATGATTCCTTCGAGATTAGCAGTGATCCTGCTCTGGCCGATGCCTTCGGTGATTGAGGTGCCCTCTGCCTTGAGCTCGCCATGCGCATAGAATCCGTAGAGCGCCGCACCGCCCGGATCTGCAATGCCGATCTGGATATCGCCATTGTGCGCTTTCAGGCCGTTGGATACGCCGCCCAGCGTGCCGCCCGATCCGACGGCGCAGACGAAACCGTCTACCTTGCCCCCGGTTTGCTCCCAGATCTCCTTCGCCGTCGTCTGGGCGTGAAAATCGCGATTGGCGACATTGTCGAACTGGTTCGCCCAGATGGCGCCGTTCGGCTCGCTTTCATTGAGTTCCTCGGCGAGCTGGCCGGAATAGCGGGCATAATGGGCCGGATTGGCGTAGGGCACCGCGTCCACTTCGATAAGCTCGGCGCCGAGGAGGCGGATCGCATCCTTCTTTTCCTGCGACTGGGTGCGCGGGAAGACGATCACGACCCGATAGCCCAGCGCTGCGCCGACCATGGCGAGGCCGATGCCGGTATTCCCGGCCGTGCCCTCGACGATCGTTCCGCCGGGGCGAAGGGCGCCGCTGGCCTCGGCAGCACGGATGATGCCGAGTGCGGCGCGGTCCTTGATCGACCCGCCGGGATTGAGGAATTCGGCCTTGCCGAGGATTTCGCAACCGGTCTCTTCCGACGCGCGCTTGAGGCGCACGAGCGGCGTGTTTCCGATCAGATCGATGACGGAGGCGGCAGTGGTCAAGACAGACTCCCTTCAGGCTTCATCTATCAGGGATATAGGGTCTGCGGCGGGCAGACCCAGAGAAAAACCGGGGCCGGGCTGATCCGATGACAGCACGGGATCGTAACCTGCACATGATGCGCCTTATCCTTGCTCCTGCAACCGCACTTCTTGCCGTAACCGCGGCCTTGGCGCCTGCGAGTGCGTCCGATACGCCGGAGCGAGGCGCCTCCCAGGCTCCCGATGACATCGTGTTCGACGTCTATCGCAACGGTTCGCCCTTCGGCGAGCATGCCGTGCGTTTCGACGTGCGGCCGGACGGCAGTCTGGAAGTGGATGTCGAGATCGATCTGCACGTGCGCTTCGGACCGGTCACCGTGTTCCGCTACGAGCACGATGCGACGGAGATATGGCGGGGCGGGGAATTGCAGCGCCTTGCCGCATCCACGCTCAAATCAGGTGAAAGGTCACAGGTAGAGATCGAACGCGCCGGCGAGCGATTTCGCTCAAACGAGGGCACTTTTCCCGCGCTCATACCGTCCAGCCATTGGCGCGGCTATCCGCAAAGTGCCCGAGCGATCCTGAACACCGAAACCGGCGAGCCGCTGGAAGTGAGTGTCCAGGATCTCGGTCCGGACCGCATCGCGACCTCGAGCGGCATTGTCGATGCGCACCGGATCCGCATGACGGGCAGTCTGACCGTCGATCTCTGGTATGACGAGGCGGGGCGCTGGGTCGGCTGCGAATTCGAGGCGCGTGGACAGTCGATCCGATACGTCCTGCGCGAAAGCTGAGACGTCAGGCGTCCTCCGACGCGTCGCGCCTCTCTTTCATGGTCCGGTAGGCGGCCAGCGCTCGCTCGCGGCCTTCCGACAATCCCACGGCGGGCTGAGGATAGGATTCGCCCAGTCGCAGGCCCGCCGCCATGCGCACCGATGCGGGCGCATCCCACGGTGCGTGGATGTAACGGTCGGGCAGGTCCGCGATCTCGGGGACCCATTTACGGACATAGTCGGCCGAAGGGTCGAATTTCTCGCCCTGGCTCGACGGATTGAAGATGCGGAAATAGGGTGCGGCATCCGCCCCGGAGCCAGCCACCCATTGCCAGCTGGCCGTGTTTATCGCGATATCGCTGTCGACCAGCGTGTCCTCGAACCATCGCATACCGTCTTCCCAATGGCAGCCGATATGCTTGATGAGATAAGAGGCCACGATCATCCGGCTGCGATTGTGCATCCAGCCCGTGGTCCATAATTCGCGCATGGCCGCATCGACCATCGGCACGCCCGTCAGGCCCTTGCACCAGGCAGTAAATCCGGCCGGATCCTCGCGCCATGGAAAGCGATCGAAATCGCGGTTGAAATTCGTTCGTCGCAAATCCCCGAAATGATGGAAGAGATAATAGGCGAATTCCCGCCAGCCGATCTCGGCGAGGAATTTCTCGGCCGACTTGAACTGGCCGGTCTGCTCGGCGCGGTCGCGTACGAGATGCCAGACGGCGCGCGGCGATATTTCGCCCCAGGCAAGGTGCGGCGAAAGACGCGATGTGCCGGCTATATCTGGCCGGTCCCGATTCTCCTTGTATCCGGCAAGCGCCGCTTTGAGGAAACTCTCCAGCCGGATGCGCGCGCCTGCTTCGCCCGGCAGCCATTCCGGCGTGAACCCGCTTGCCCAGTCCGGCGAGCGGGGAAGCAGTTTCCACTGGTCGAGAACCTCGCTGTCCAGACCGGTGAGTGCGCAGTGCAATTGCGCCGGTGCGGGCAGGGGCCGATCGGGCGAACAGGTCTTGTTGAAGGCGCGCCAGAATGCGCTGAAGACGCGGTAGGGCGCGCCCTGACCGTTCAGGACTTCGAGCGAATTGTCGAGCAGCGTGCCCCGAAAGACATGAGGCCGGATGTCCTCGTCCCTGAGCGTGAGGGCGATGTCCGCATCGCGTTCGTCTAACCAGGGAAGCTGGCGGCGATTCCAGAACACTTCCTGCGCCCGGCATTCGCGGGCGATCGCCGGGATTGCCGTTTCGGCATCACCGGTTTTGAAAACCAGGCGGCCGCCGAGCGCCTGCACCGACTGCTGAAGAGACGTCAGCGAGTGGTGGAGCCACCAGTCCGACGCGCGGCCGGGCGATGGTGTCGTGTCACGGTCGGGCTCCCGCAGGAAAAGCAGGACGAGCGGGCGTCCGCTCTGGATCGCCGCGTGCAGTGCCGGATTGTCGTCCAGTCGAAGGTCCCGTCGAAACCAGACCAGTGAGGTCCCGTTAGTGCGGTTTTGTGTCATTGGTGTAGTGTCATCCTGCTCGTCCCTTGTGTATCTACGCGTAAGGGCCGATATCGGATCAGGTCAGAAGCCAGCATCGTCGTGGTTCAAGACATCACGTCTGCGGTGCCAAGGGAGAGTGTTCGTGAGCCAGGTAAATTCCGTCATTTCCGTGCCGCAGCCCGGCCGGGCGCCGATCGAGATCGGCAATGACCGCAAGCTCACCATGATTGCGGGTCCGTGCCAGCTGGAAAGCCGGCAACACGGCCTGGAAGTCTCGGCGCAATTGCGGGAGATCGCGGATCGTCTCGGCATCGGGCTTATCTACAAGACCTCTTTCGACAAGGCCAACCGGACGAGCCTGAGCAGTGCGCGCGGTATGGGTCTGGAAGCGTCCTTGCCGGTGTTCGCGGAGATTCGTGAAACCAGCGGCCTGCCCGTCCTCACGGACGTACATACCGAAGAACAGGCGCGGATCGCGGCGGAAGCGGTCGACGTGCTCCAGATTCCGGCCTTTCTCTGCCGCCAGACGGATTTGTTGATCGCGGCTGCCGAAACCGGCAAGCCGATCAATGTGAAAAAGGGGCAATTCCTCGCGCCCTGGGACATGAAAAACGTGATCGGCAAGATCGCGGGCGCGGGTAATCCGAACGTGATGGCCTGCGAGCGCGGTGCCAGCTTCGGCTATAATACGCTCGTCTCGGACATGCGCTCTCTGCCGATCATGGCCGGTTTCGGCGCACCGATCGTGTTCGACGCGACACATTCGGTCCAGCAGCCAGGCGGCCAGGGCACCACGTCGGGCGGTCAGCGCGAATTCGTGCCGACGCTAGCCCGCGCTGCCGTGTCGATCGGTGTCGCGGCCGTGTTCATGGAAACCCACCCGGATCCGGACAATGCGCCGTCGGACGGTCCGAATATGGTGCCGCTCAGCGAGTTCGAGGGCCTCGTCGGCCGACTGCTCGAATTCGACGCGCTCGCAAAGGGCCTCTGATCCGGGCCCGTAGCGTTGGCCTCACGGCCAGCGCCGACGGTCCGGAATCGGCACCACCGGTGCGTCTTCGATCTCTTCCGGCGTTTCCAGAGGCGGCGCCCAGCGCCGTTCCTCCTGCAGGATCGTGGTCAGGTTGAACGTCCGACGCGCCGCGTCGAGACGCAGATCCTCATAGAAAAGATTGAAGGGCGGGAAGCGGTAGTCTTCCGCCAGGCGTGACGGCCGGCGCAGTCCGGCATAGCGCGGTTCCTCGACGAACAGGATTCCCTCGCCGCATTGGGCGCCCGTCTGGCTTGTGACCGGGGCGGGGGTCGCGTCCGGCGGCAGGCCTTCGGCATTCACTCCGCCGCGATGAAGGCGGGCCGAGGCGTAATTCGTCGTCCGCGCGCCGAGAATCGGATTGACGCAAAGCAGGCCGCGGCCATCCACGAAATCGAGCCGGCCTTCCGGCGTCCAGCTCATCAGGCGCTCCGTGAGGATGCGGATGCGCGCATCTTCAGATTGCGTTGCATAGCTGTATGCGAAGACGCATCGGACGTCCTCCGGCGTCTCGCAGGGCGGAATCTCGCTCAGGCGGCTGTCGAAAAGGTCCAGCGGCACCGGGGCTTCGATGACATAGGCGGCGATGAGCCGTTCGCGTAGAGTGTCGTCGTCCGCAAATTCGTCGAGCAGGAGGCCCAGGACATGTTGTCCGCCCTGGCCGACACCGACAAGAATAAGGGGCCGGTCCTCGCCCGCACGGCTTCTGAAGCTGGCGAAGGCGCGGCGCACATCGCCATAGGCGAAAAGGCGCGCGAGCACGCTGTCCTCGCGATTGTTCATGAAGGTATAGAGGGAGGCCTGACGGTATCTGGGCGCGAAGAGGACGCCGGAATTGGCGAAGGGCGCGGCATAGTTCGGCAGAACATTGCTGACCACGGCCTCGACGGCGCTGTCCTTGTCCAGCTGAGCCACCCAGTTCGATCCACCGGTGTAAGTGGTCGGGTGCACGAAGAAGATCGCCGCCTGTTCCTCGTTGCTGAACTCGCCGGACGCGAACCAGCCGTCGGCCTCGGCATAATCGGCACCCGGCGGCGGCGTATAGGTCTGGAAGGGTTCGCCCGGGTCCTGGAAAGTCTGGAAGACCTGGTCGCGCAGGAACCAGCCCGCCAGTGCCAGCAGGATGACGAATCCGGCAATGCCGAGAAGGATGACCCAACGGGCGAGCGACATTGGACTGACGGCCATAACTACCCTGTACACCTCGTTTTGCGCCGGACGGATCAATGCGTTGGCGTCCCGCCGGGCTTACCGTATTGTGCGCCTTGCAGCCGTGAAAACCCCCGGAACGCGCTGCGTGCAACCTCTCGACTGGAGCGTCATGTTTCGCTGGCTTCGCAACAGTTTCCTGACCGGTATCGTGATCGTCACACCGCTCGGCGTCACCTTCTATCTCATCGTCACATTCGTCGGCTTCGTCGACAATGTGGTCAAGCCCCTGATCCCGCCCCGCTATAATCCGGAGAATTATCTTCCGGGCGATTTCACCATTCCCGGACTGGGGGTGCTGATCGCCGTGGTCATGCTCACCGCTCTGGGCGCGCTGGCCGCAAACATTTTCGGCCGGACGCTGATTTCCGTCGGCGAACGGGTCGTGAACCGGGTTCCGCTCGTGCGCAATGTCTATGGCGCGCTGAAGCAGATCGTGGAGACGGTGTTCTCCGGAAATGCCAACTCCTTCAAGGAGGTGGTGCTGGTCCAATACCCGATGGAAGGGCTTTATGTGGTTGCGTTCGTCTCGGCGGAAGGCCGGGGCTCCATGCGGACGCATATCGGCGAGGACGTTGTGGGTCTTTTCGTGCCGACCACGCCGAATCCGACCTCGGGTTTTCTGCTTTACACCAAGCGTTCGAACACGATCCCGATCGACATGTCTGTCGAAGAGGCGGCCAAGCTGATCATTTCATTCGGCATGGTCTCGCCGGACAAGTTGCCCCAGGACGTGCAGGACAAGCTGCCGCCGGAAGTGAAGCCGAAAGGCTAGCCCGAACGGATCAGGCGTACGCCCTGGTCCTGGTCGAAGAGATAGAGAAGCACGCGCAGCGCCTTGCCCCGTTCCCCGGTGAGTTCGGGATCCTGGTGCACATAGAATCGGGCGCTGTCATTGGCGAGCGCGATGAGGTCGCCGTGCGCTTCCAGATCGGCCATGCGGAAATCCGGCAGGCCGCTCTGACGAAGGCCGAGCGGATCGCCGGCACCGCGCAGCCGCCAGTCCTCTTCGGCGATCCGGAAGCCGTCATCAGTCTCGCGCATCGTTTCCAGGCGGGACTTGGAGGTCTCGCCCAGTGGCCCCTTGTAAAGCAGAAGGCAGGATGACGGCTTGTCGCCGCGCCCGACGCGTCCGCGCAGCTGATGCAGCTGGGCCAGGCCGAAGCGCTCGGCATGTTCGATGATCATCACCGTCGCGTCCGGCGCATCCACGCCCACCTCGATGACGGTCGTCGCGACCAGCACGTCCATCTCGCCATTGCGGAAAGCGGTCGCGACCTTCTCCTTCTCCGCAGCTTTCATACGCCCGTGCAGCAAGCCTACGCGCTCGTCTCCGAAGGCGGCGCGCAGATGCCGCCAGCGATCCTCGGCGGCGGAGAGTTCGGAGACCTCGCTCTCCTCGACCAGCGGACACACCCAGTAGACGCGGTCTCCCTTCGCGATGGCACGGCGAACGCCTTCGACGACGTCACCCAGTCTTTCCATGGAGATCAGACGCGTCTCCGGCGGAATGCGCCCGGACGGTTTTTCGTCGAGCCGCGAAACGTCGAGATCGCCGTAGACGGCGAGGGAGAGGGTGCGCGGGATCGGCGTGGCCGTCATGACCAGCGTGTCGGGGCGATGTCCTTTCGAGGTCAGTTTCATGCGATCGGACACGCCGAACCGGTGTTGCTCGTCGATAACGACAAGTCCGAGGTCGCGAAAATCGATTCCGTCCTGGAAGAGTGCATGCGTGCCGCAGATCACATGCGCCTCGCCCTCGCGCATCTGCTCGAGCAGGGCTTCGCGCGCCTTGCCCTTGTCGCGCCCGGTCAGGGCGATGACGTTTAGTCCGGCCGGTTCAAGCAGTTGCGCAAGCGTCTTGGCGTGCTGCCGGGCGAGGATTTCGGTCGGTGCCATGATCGCGCTCTGGCACCCGGCCTCCGCGGCCTGGGCCGCGGCGATGGCGGCGACGAAGGTCTTGCCCGCCCCGACATCGCCGTGCAGGAGGCGCGTCATACGGGCGTCGGATTCCATATCGACCCGGATCACCTGGAAGGCCCGGTTCTGGGCGCCGGTCGGTGCGAAGGGCGCGTGCTCGAGGACTTGCCGGACGAGATGTCCATCTCCCTTGAGAGATCGTCCCGACTGCGCCTTGCGACGGGCCCGGACGAGCTGGAGCGCCAACTGGCGTGCAAAGACCTCGTCGAAAGCAAGGCGTTCGCGAGCAGGTGCATCCGCGTCCATATCCGTCGCGCTTTCGGGGCGGTGGAGGGCGTGGATAGCGGTCCGGAAATCAGGCCAACCATGCTCCTGCACCAGCGCCGGCTCGTGCCATTCGGGTAGATCCGGGACGAGATCGAGTGCTCCGTCGACCGCCTTGCGCATCGGTTTGGCCGTCAGGCCGGCGGTCAGAGGATAGACGGGTTCGATCAGCGGCATATCGGTTGCCGCCTCTTCGGACATCACGATGTCGGGATGAACGATCTGGATTTCCGAGCCGAAACGTTCGACGCGTCCCGAGACCACCCTCGTCTCGCCGACGGGCAGGAGTTTGGTGAGATAGTCCTTGCGCGCATGAAAGTAGACGAGATTGAGGAACCCGCTCTCATCCATCAGCCGCACCTTGTAGGGCTGGCCCTGCCGCTGTCCGGGAATGTGAGTGTCGACACGCGCGGTCAGCGTGACGATCTCTCCCGCCGGCGCGTCGGTGATCAAGGTACGGCGGCTGCGGTCGACCAGTCCGGTCGGCGGGGTGAAAAGCACGTCGCGCACGCGCGGTCCCGCGACTTTCGACACCAGGGCAGCCAGACGCGGACCGATCCCGGGCAGGGCGGTCACATCCTGGAAGAGGGGAAAGAGAATCTCCGGGCGCATCGCCTGTACTTTATCGGCAAGTTCGACCGCTGCCACCGGTCGACGTAGCGCGATTGGAGGACTATATGCGCAAGCCATGACACAGACACCGGAAACCCAACGCAAGAAGCTCCGTATCCGCGCCTGGCGCCGGGGCTTCAAGGAAGCCGATCTCATTCTCGGCCGGTTCGCCGACGACCGGCTCGACGCAATGAGCGATGCGGAACTCGATGCCTTCGAACACCTGCTCGATCAGCCCGATCAGGAGATCTATGGCTGGATCATCGGGCGGACCGAGACGCCGGCGGAATTCGACACGCCGATCATGGATGCGCTGAAGGCTTTCCGGGTCGAGGACGATGCGGAGTTCGGCGACGGACCCAAGGTCTGAAGCAGATCGCCGTCGCGCCGGCTTCGATCAGCGCGACGCCAACAGGAATGGCCGGATATGTCTGACGCCGAGATGATCGCCCGGGTGAGCGGGACCGCAACGGTTTGCGGAGCGCCGGAAGGGCTCGATGCCCTGGTTTTCGCCGATGCGGCGCGCCTGCGCGGCGGGGTGAATGTATTCGTTGCCCGGGACGATTCGCGGGCTGCAGCTTTCGCCGCCGCGCTGGAGTTTTTCGCGCCCGGCGAGGAAATCCTGCGTCTTCCGGCCTGGGATTGCCAGCCCTATGACCGTATTTCGCCGACCCCGCGCGTGGCGGCGCGGCGGGCAGCCACGCTGGCGCGGCTGGCTTCGGGTCAGGTGCCCGATCCCTGCTTCGTGGTGACCACGATCAACGCCATGTCCCAGCGCTGCGCGCCGAAATCGGTGCTGCAGGGCACGGCGATCGCCATCCGTCCCGGCGCCAGCGTCGATGTCGAGGATCTGAAGACCCATTTCGCCACCAATGGCTATGCCCGTACCGCCACGGTGATGGAGCCGGGCGATTACGCCGTGCGGGGCGGGGTGGTCGACGTCTTCCCGCCGGGCGCCTCGGAGCCCGTCCGTCTCGATTTCTTCGGCGATACGCTGGAATCGATCCGTGCTTTCGATCCGGAAACCCAGCGCTCCACGCGGCAGCTGGACGGCATCGAGTTCACGCCGGTATCCGAAGTCCTGCTCGATGAAGCCAGTATTTCGCGTTTCCGCTCGGCCTTCGTGAAAACTTTCGGGGCCGTACAGGGCGGCGACCCGGTCTATGAAGCCGTCAGCGCAGGGGCCCGTCCCGCAGGCGTCGAGCATTGGCTGCCGCTCTTCTACGAGAGCACCGCGACAGTTTTCGATTACCTGCCAGAGACTGCGCTGGTCAGTATCGACCATCTCGCCGACGACGCGCTCACGGAGCGTCTCAAGCAGATTGCCGATTACTACCAGGCGCGCCAGGCGGTCGCCGAGGCGAAGCACGAAAGCTCGCTCTCGGCCCCGTCCTACCGGGCGCTGGCTCCCGACGCCCTCTATTTCGGCGAAGGCGAGTGGAACACGGTCCTCAGCGGCCGCAGCGTGCGTCGCTACACCGCTTTCAGCGAGCCCGGGCCGCAGACGATCGAGATGGGCGGCAAGCAGGGCCGGAGTTTTGCGGCCGAACGCGCAGCCCAGTCGACGAATGTCTTCGACGCGGCGGCGACCCATGTTCGCGATCTGGTGAAGGCGGGCAAACGCGTTGTGCTGGCCTCATGGTCGAATGGCGCATCGGAACGCCTCTCCAGCGTGCTCGGCGATCACGGCGTGCGCGGCATCATCGCCTGCGAGAGCTGGTCCGACGTGATGGCACAAGCGGCCAGCACCGTCACCCGCGTCGTATTACCGCTCGAGCACGGTTTCGAGACCGAAACACTGGCCGTCGTGTCCGAGCAGGACATTCTCGGCGACCGGCTGGCGCGACCGCGCAAACGGCGCAAGACGGCCGACATCATCGTCGAGGCCGGTTCGCTCGGGCCGGGCGACCTCGTCATCCATGCAGATCACGGTCTCGGGCGCTTCATCGGACTGAAGACGCTGCCGGTACAGGACGCGCCCCACGACTGCATCGAGCTTGAATATGCCGGCGGTGCCAAACTCTATCTGCCGGTGGAGAATATCGAACTCCTCTCGCGCTATGGCGCGGATGCGGAAAGCGCACAGCTGGACAAGCTGGGCGGCGTGGCCTGGCAGGCGCGCAAGGCGAAGGCGAAGAAACGCCTGCGCGACATGGCCGACCAGCTCATCAAGATCGCGGCCGAGCGCATGTCCAAGAAGGCCGATCCCGTCGAACCGCCAAGCGGCATTTATGACGAATTCTGCGCGGCCTTTCCCTATGCGGAGACCGACGATCAGCTCAATGCGGTCGAGGATGTGTTCGGCGACCTGGCACGCGGCCGCCCGATGGACCGGCTGATCTGCGGCGATGTGGGTTTCGGCAAGACCGAAGTCGCCCTGCGTGCGGCCTTCATCATGGCCATGTCGGGCCAGCAGGTGGCAGTCGTCGCCCCTACGACACTGCTCGCGCGCCAGCACTACAAGACCTTCTCCGAGCGCTTCCGGGGCTGGCCGGTGAAGGTGCGCCAGCTTTCACGCCTGGTTGGCGCCAAGGAAGCGAAAACGACTCGCGACGAACTCGCCGAAGGCAAGGTCGAGATCGTCATCGGGACACATGCTCTGCTGGCCAAGACCGTGAAATTCTCCGATCTCGGCTTGCTTGTCGTTGACGAGGAGCAGCATTTCGGCGTGAAGCACAAAGAGCGGCTGAAGGAGCTGCGGGCGGATGTCCACGTCCTGACGCTGACCGCGACACCCATCCCCCGAACGCTCCAGCTCGCCCTGACGGGTATTCGGGACCTGTCGCTGATAGCGACGCCGCCCGTCGACCGTCTGGCTGTGAGAACCTATGTCGCGCCGTTCGACGCTGTGACCATTCGCGAAGCCTTGCTGCGCGAGAAGTATCGTGGCGGTCAGGCCTTCTTCGTGGTGCCGCGGATCACAGATCTCGAAGAGACGGCAACCTTCCTGCGCGAGAGCGTGCCGGAAGTGAGCTTCGTGGCGGCCCACGGCCAGATGGCCGCGACCCAGCTCGAGGACATCATGACGGCCTTCTATGAGGGTCGCTACGATGTGCTTCTGTCCACCACGATCGTGGAATCCGGTATCGATATCCCGACCGCGAACACGCTGATCGTCCATCGTGCCGACCGTTTCGGCCTGTCCCAGCTCTACCAGTTGCGCGGGCGTGTGGGCCGGTCAAAGACGCGCGCCTATGCCTATCTGACGACGCCGGCCCAGCAGAAGATCACCGAGAGCGCGGAAAAGCGCCTGAAGGTGATGCACTCGCTCGACTCGCTCGGCGCGGGTTTCACGCTCGCCTCGCACGACCTCGACCTGCGTGGCGGCGGCAATCTCCTCGGCGAGGAACAGTCCGGTCATATCAAGGATGTCGGCGTCGAGCTCTACCAGTCCATGCTGGAGGAAGCCGTAGCCTCGCTGCGCGGCGGCGGAGAGGCTGAGGATGAAGGCGAATGGTCGCCCCAGATCAATGCAGGCGGCGCCGTCCTGATCCCGGATCATTACGTGCCGGACCTCGATGTCCGGATGCAGCTTTACCGTCGCCTGTCATCGCTGGACAGCAAGACCGAGCGCGAGGCCTTCGCGGCCGAGATGATCGACCGTTTCGGTCCGCTCCCGTCGGAAGTGGAAACGCTCCTGCGTGTGGTCGCGGTGAAAGCGCTGTGCAAGCGCGCGGGTGTGGAGAAGGTGGATGCGGGCCCCAAGGGCGCCGTTATTCATCTGCGCGGGGATCGTTTCATCGATCCGGCCGGGCTGGTGGCGCATATCTCGAAGAATCAGGCCCTGTTCAAGGTCCGTCCCGACGGCAAGATCGTGCTTCGGGCCGAATGGGACGAACCGGAAGACCGTCTGCGGGCGATCGAACGTGCCATGATCCCGCTGGCCGATATCGCGAATGCGGCGCGCGAGGCCGAAGCGGGCCAGCCGGCCTGAACCCGTCTCGGTCCTAGGCCTGGGCGATTACCGGTCGCGGGCCATCCAGGCCGCGCAGTGCGCGTTCGATGAGGGCTTCCGCCGTTTCTCCCGGACGTGTCTGCACCGGTGCCGCCCGGACGGTGAGCCGGAAGGGGCGGAGCGGATCATCGCTTTCGAAAGCCGTGCACTCGGCGATCGCGGCCACACGGGCGGCCACCGCATCGATTCCGGCCTGGTCCGTATAGGGCAGGACAGCGAGGAAGATATCGGTCGAGAACCGGCTCGCGGCATCCTCGGTTCGCAGGAGATGACGCAGCATGGCGGCGAATTGCCGGCGTGCCTTCTCCGCCGAGACGTCGTCCGGCCGTTCCGAACCGTCCGGCAGAATGGTCTGCAGCGCAATGAGCGAGAAATTCAGCGTGTCGTCGCGCGCCGCATTGAGCAGGTCCTGCACGTGCGAGGTCAGGAAGGCCGTGTTGAACAGGCCGGTATCGACCTCGAGCGTGCGCGGATCCCGGCAGGCTTCGAGCGCCGCCTTGGCTTCTCGCCGCCGCCGGCGTTCGGCGGTGAGGGTGAGAATGCGCTCGCGCAGTTCATTATCGTCGGCTTTCGCAGGCAGGATATCGGAGACACCGCGCGCGAAGGCCTCTTCGGCGGCTTCCGGTTCGATATCGTCGGCCAGCAGCAGGACCGGGGTATGGTAGAGGCGCGCATTGCGGCGCATGGCGGAGGAGATCGTGAAAGCGATCTCCCGCTTGCCTACGGCATTAAGTACGACGGCGTCGAAAGGCCGCTCGTGCAGGTAATCGAACGCCGAATAGGAGGAGAAGGCCGCAACCAACTCGGCATCGGCCGTGGTCAGCGCGTGCTGCAGTCCCATGAAGCGCGGCGAGGCATCGCCGACATAGAGAATGGCCGGTGACGAGACCTGCCGTTCCACGGGCGTGCTGCGATTGCCGTAGAGCGCAGTAACTTCCGCCCGGCGACGGGCGACCGTCTCCATTGTGTGGAGGCGAAAAAGTGCTCGCACACGGGCCGCAAACTGGACCGGAGAAGCCGGTTCGCGCAGCCAGGCATCGATCTTTTCGTGATTGCGATAGGTGCCGGGGCCAACGACAAGCACAGGGAATTCGGCCTCGGAGAAGCGCGCGAACGCTTTCAGGCCATCTTCCACATCATTATCGCACTCGGCGAGAATGATGCCGCCCGCCCAGTGGCGGCGACGCCGCGCCGGCGGCGAATCTGCCCTTACAATCCGGCCATTTATGGCCAGTTTTCCAAGCTTTTCGGCAAGGCTGTCGAGCCTGTCGGACATGCCGAAAAGCAGGACGTCCAGTGTGCGTCCCATGCGTCCCCCTGCCGAATTGCTCGGCGATCCCGTATTTCGTGAGTTTGTCACAAGTGTCACGCTTCTGGAAATTACGATTCGCGAGGTAGTAACCATGAAACCGCAAGGACCTCTAAAAGGCGTTAAAGTGCTGGAATTCGTCGGACTCGGTCCGGCACCCTTCTGCGCGATGATGCTGTCCGACATGGGCGCCGACGTGGTCCGCATCGACCGGCCGGGCGCCATGGGCGGTGGTCCGGGCGACGTCATGGGCCGCGGACGGCGCTCCATTGCGCTCGATCTCAAGGACGCGGCGGAACACGCGCTCTGCCTCGACATGATCGAAAAAGCCGACATTCTGCTGGAAGGCTATCGCCCGGGCGTGATGGAGCGGCTGGGACTCGGCCCCGATGTGGCGCTCACGCGCAATCCGGCGCTGGTCTATGGCCGAATGACCGGATGGGGGCAGCACGGTCCGCTCGCGCATGCCGCCGGGCACGACATCAATTATATCAGCCTGACAGGCGCGCTCGGCGCGATCGGGACGAAGGAAACGCCGGTCGTGCCGCTCAATCTTGTGGGCGATTTCGGCGGCGGGGCGCTCTATCTCGCGACGGGGGTGCTCGCAGCGCTGCACCATGCGCGCACCCATGGTGAGGGGCAGGTGGTCGATGCGGCGATCGTCGACGGCGCGACCTCGCTCATGTCCTCGCAATACCAGCTCGCAGCGGTCGGTCTCTGGAAGGCTGAGCGGGCAGCCAACCTGCTCGATGGCGGTGCCCATTTCTACACTGTCTACGAATGCGCAGACGGACGCCATGTCTCGGTCGGGCCGATCGAGCCGGAATTCTACGCCTTGCTCTGCGAGAAGGTCGGCGTGGATGCCGCGGAATACCCGGCCGACTGGGCTGGCGGGAACTGGGACACGGCACGTCCGGTCTTCGCGGAGATTTTCAGGCAGAGAACGCGCGATGAATGGTGCGAATTGCTGGAAGGGACGGATGCCTGCTTCGCGCCTGTGCTCGATTACGAAGAGTCGGCGAAACACCCGCACATGATGGCTCGCGAGACCTATGTGGAGATCGAGGGCGTGCGGCAACCGGCGCCGGCACCGCGTTTTTCCCGAACGCCGAGCGCCGTGCAGGGCGTCACCGGAAAACCCGGCAGCGACCGATCGGACGTTCTCGCGGATTGGACGCTCAAGGACCCGAAGGACGCCTGAGGGCGACGGTCAGCGCAGGATAACGTCGTCCATGCGCGCGGCGTCCAGCAGGGCGCGTATATCCTCGTCCATGCGGGCCCAGCTGCAATCGGCCTTTTCCGCTTCGACACCCTCGAGCTGGGCGCCGCGCAGATCGGCATAGCGCAGAGTCGCGCCGGCGATCCGCGTAGGCACGTCGCGCGTGCCGAGCGACAGGATGTCGAGCCGGGCTTCGCGCAGATCGGCTCCGGTCAGATGCGCGTCGGACATGTCCGCTCCGCGCAGATCGGCACCGCGCAGGTCGCAGCCGGACAGGTCCGCGCCGCGAAGACGGGCACCCTGGAGATGAGCGCCACTGAGGTCCAGTCCGGCGAGAATGGCGCCGGTGGCGGGCAGGGCGATCAGGGCCTGCCCGGCGAGCGAGCCGGTGTCGCGCAGATCGAGTCCCGTGAAATCCGGTGCCTCGCCCTTGCCCGATTGCCCTTCGGCCCGGCGGACATGGTCGCTCATCCGGTCTGCCAGGCTGCGGCCGTTCGCGTCGCTGGCCGCAATCACGGGCGCCGGCCGGTCGGGAAGGGCACCGATATGCGTCCCGTCGGTTCTGGCATGCAGAAGACGAACGCGCTCGAGCCCGCTCGCCTCTTCGCGGTCGTGTTCGGAAAGATCGGTGATCACGGTTCCGCGCAGATCCGCCTTGGACAGATTGGCGCCGTCGAAATCGGTGACGTGGAACCGCGCCCCGGCAAAGACCGCACTGGTCAGGCTGGCCCGGTTGAAGCGGGCATGCGCCAGCCCGGCATCGGAGAAATCCGTTCCGACCGCCCGTATCCCGATAAAACGGGCATGGTCGAGGCGGGCGCCGGCGAAGCGGGCTGCCTTTGCATTGGTCCGCTCCATGACGGCGGCAACCTTGCCGTCCTCGTCGGGGAGGAGACAGGCGAAGTCGCGGAAGTCCGTATTCGCGCACTGCGCGCGGACGAATTTCGTTCCGTTGAGCGTACAGCCGCGAAAATCCGCGCCTGTGACGTCGGCGCAGGTGAAATCGGCGCCGGTCAGGTCGGAGCCGCAAAAGCTGGCGCCGGCGAGATTCGCGTCGAACAGGTCGGCATTCGAGAGGTCGGCATGCCGGAAATTGGCGCGGCGAAAATCGACCCCGCTCATATCCAGGCCTGTCAGGTCGTAGCCGGAAAAATCCGCACGCGGCACGCGGCGTTCCCGGGCGAGGAATCGCTGATGGCTTTCAGCCATTTCGGCAAGCATGGCCGGGGTAATGCGCGGGCGTAGCGGGATGTTCACGGCAGGAATTCGCTCGGGCCGGGTGAGAAGATTCCGTAAGTCATAATTCAGAGCCCGTTTCGGCAAGGTGAACGCGACTGCAAATCCGTTCATGTCGGGTTCAGCGCTGTACAGGCATTGTCACACACGAGGTCAGCGGACAATCAACCAGTCCCTCGCTCGTTCGCTGCTCTCACAGATCAAAGCCCCGAAACGTCGGCCGCCCCCAACGGCCGGCGTTTCATTTTTGGCCATCTGCCAAGCCGATTCGTGGGGTGACAGGTTTTGTCATGCGCGGCCGTCATTCTCATCTTCATCGAATAACACACCGATGGAGACGATCATGGCGATTGCGATCAATGCATATGTTGAAGGTGTCGGCGGCGCGATGCGCAATATGGTGCCGCACCGCTTCCGCGACGGTTACTACCGCATGCAGCGTCCGGGCGACGAGATCAGCTGCCTGCACGTGAAGGATTTGCGCTCGGTCTGCCGTTATCTCAACAAGGGCTACCAGCTGGCCATGAGCGCGGCGGACGGTCATTCCATGCCGTCCTGGCTCGCTCCGGATTCGGTCCGTATCGCGGTCCGCTGATGCGTCGCTTCCCCGCCATCAGGGCAGGGCGGGGAAGTCGTCGCGACGATGGCCGGCGACCATGTCGGCCAGGGCCTTCGGCTCGACCACCTCGACCTGATCGCCCCAAGCATACAAGTGCCAGCACATTTCCAGGTATCCGCAGGCCATGAAGCGTACCAGCAGGGAACCGTCGGTCAGGGTCTCGCTGCTCTGATCGGGATGGAAACGGTAGCGCGCCGCATGCGGGGCAGCCTCGGGCGTAAACTTCCAGACCACTTCGCCATATTCCTCGTCATTCTGGAACACGCCGAAGGCCCGGCTGGCATAGGCCTCGAAGTCGAAATCCTCGTCTCGGGCGAACCAGTCCTCGGTGGCATCGGCCTCGACGATGTCTTCCACGCGATAATGCCGCATGATTCCGTCGCCGCGCCGGCGGTCGCGGCCGACCAGATATCGCCTTGCGCCAAGCAAAAGGCCGTAGGGCTCGACCTCGCGTTCGGACGCTTCGGTATCCCGGCGGCCGACATATCGCATGCGCAGGACGAAGGGGCCCTTGAGTGCCTGTGCGATCGCCGCGTCGACATCCGGATCCGACGCCGGGCGCGGGCCGGGACGGGCGGCATGGCCCATCGCCTCCAGCAGCGCTTCCTCGTCGGCCTCCAGGCCTGCCCGTTTGCGGTCCGGTGTCAGCAGTTTGATGGTTTCCCTCAGCGAGCGCAGCTTGCCGGCTTCACTGTCCAGGCCCTGACGCTCCAGCGTCGAGGATGCCAGTTCGAGCGCCGCCACTTCATCGGCTGCCGGCGCGAAAAACTCGCCGACCCGGCGGCGCGGAACGCGCCAGCGCTTGTGACCCTCGCCGTCGTAATAGTCCTCCGTATCGGGAAAGACCTGGGTGAGGGCGTCCGTCATCCTCTGCGCCGTTCGCCGGACGCAGCCGAACTCGGCCTCGATTTCGGGCAGGGACACGCCTACATAGCCGCTCGCCATCCGCGCCAGTCGCAGCAGATCAACGGCCTTGGAAAATGACATCGGGACATCCTATTCTCGGCGCCGGAATTCGCGGCGGCTCCGACTCGGCCTCCGGATGCCAAGGGGGCCTCAGCGGCGCGTCATGATCAAGTCCCTTAAAGATCGCCTGCCCATACCCCAACCAGTCCTCAGTGTCGGCGGGATTGTCGTCGCCGCGATCAGCCGGGCTATGGGCCGGGACGTGATGCTGTTTGCCGGCGGGGCTTCCTATTTCGGCATGCTGGCCCTGTTTCCCGCCATCGCGCTTGTCATGTCGGCCTATGGCTTGTTGTTCTCGGTAGAGGATGCCGAGGCCCAGATCGCCCGTTTCGCGGAGATCATGCCGGTCGGAGCCCAGCAATTCGTGCTCGGTCAGATGGGCAGGCTGGCCGATGCCCCGATCGCGGCACTCTCGGTCAATGGCGCGATCGCGCTCGCCATCTCGCTGTTCGCGGCCGCGCGCGGAGCCAAGGCCGTGATCGCCGGGCTGAATCATCTCGCTGAGGACCGGGACATACGCAATGTCATTCATTTCAACGTACTGGCCCTGTTCGCTGTCCTTATCGGCAGTATTCTTCTCGTAATGGCCAATCTGGCCGTGCTCTTCATTCCGGTCTTTTTGCGCCAGGCCCTGGAATTCCTGGGCTTTGCTCCGCTCGATATCGGCGGCGTGATCAATGAGTGGACGGTCGCGGCCGTCTTCATGTTCATCGCGCTGGAACTTCTATACCGGATGACGATGCGCCGCCGCCGCGAAGCGGTCGGGCTTCGTGCCTCGACGATCGCGGCCCTCGTGGCGACCTCGCTCTGGCTCGGACTGTCCAAGGGGTTCTCGCTTTACGTCTCGCAGGTGGTCGACTTCGGTGTCTACGGCTCGCTGGGTGCCCTTGTGGTCTTCCTGCTGTGGATTTATTGGTCCTCCTACGCCGTCTTCTTCGGTGGCGCGCTGGCGATCGAGATCGATGCGAGGGTGGACGGAAAATCCCGAAAAACACCCGCTGGCTAGCATTTCTGCTGCGCCGCGATATAAACATGAACCAGTTATCAACTTTCGACAGAGGTCCGCATGAAAAAGGTATATCCCGATGCCAAAAGCGCCCTTGAGGGGCTGGCATTCGACGGGATGACGCTGATGGCCGGAGGCTTCGGTCTCTGCGGCATCCCCGAGAACTCCATCGCCGCCCTGCACGAGAGCGGCGTGAAGGATCTGACCGTCATCTCGAACAATTGCGGCGTCGACGGTTTCGGCCTCGGCATCCTTCTGGATGCGCGCCAGATCAAGAAGATGGTCTCGTCCTATGTCGGCGAGAACAAGGAATTCGAGCGTCAATTCCTGTCCGGCGAGCTGGAACTGGAATTCAACCCGCAGGGTACGCTGGCCGAGCGTATCCGGGCCGGCGGCGCGGGTATTCCGGGCTTCTTCACCAAGACCGGCGTCGGCACGCTGATCGCGGAAGGCAAGGAGCATCGCGAGTTCGACGGCGAGACCTACATCATGGAAACCGGCCTGACCGCCGACGTTTCCATCGTGAAAGCCTGGAAGGCGGACCCGCAGGGCAATCTCGTCTTCCGCAAGACCGCCCGTAATTTCAACCCGATGATGGCGACCGCCGGCAAGGTGACCATCGCCGAGGTCGAGGAAATCGTGGAACTGGGCGAGCTCGATCCGGATGCCATCCACACGCCGGGCATTTTCGTCCAGCGCGTGTTCAAGGGTGATTTCGAGAAGCGCATCGAACAGCGGACGATCCGTGAAAGGGAGACTGCCTGATGGCCTGGACACGCGATGAAATGGCGGCCCGCGCCGCCCAGGAGCTCGAGGACGGGTTCTACGTCAATCTCGGCATCGGCATTCCGACCCTGGTGGCGAACTATATCGATGAAGACATCGATGTGACGCTCCAGTCGGAGAACGGCATGCTCGGCATGGGCCCGTTCCCCTATGACGACGAGGTCGATCCGGACCTGATCAATGCCGGCAAGCAGACCATCACCGAACTGCGCCGGACGAGCTATTTCTCCTCCGCCGACAGCTTCGCCATGATCCGGGGCGGTCATATCGACCTCTCCATTCTCGGTGCGATGGAGATTTCCGAGACCGGCGATATCGCCAACTGGATGATCCCGGGCAAGCTCGTGAAGGGCATGGGCGGCGCCATGGACCTGGTCGCCGGCGTCAAGCGCGTCGTCGTGATCATGGATCACGCCAACAAGAAGGGCGAACCCAAGCTCCTCAAGGAATGCACGCTGCCGCTCACCGGCCAGCGCTGCGTACACCGCATCATCACCACGCTCGGCGTGTTCGACGTGAAGGATGACGGTCTGGAGCTGATCGAGCTCGCCCCGGGCGCCACGCTCGAGGAAATCGCCGAGAAGACCGAGGCGAAATACGCTGTCTCCGACGCCCTCGTGAAGCACGAAGCGGCGTAGGCGATTTCAAAGCTGAAACCAGAAGGGCGGCCCCGATCGGAGCCGCCCTTTTTCGTGCGCCGGACAAGGCTGCCGGATCAGCAGGCCACGACATTCACGGCCAGCCCGCCCTGGCTGGTTTCCTTGTATTTTTCCTGCATGTCGACGCCGGTCTGGCGCATGGTCTCGATGACCTGGTCGAGCGATACCTTCATGTCGGCCGAATTGGCGCGCAGCGCGAGGCGGGCCGCGTCGATCGCCTTGATGGCGCCGATCGCGTTTCGCTCGATGCAGGGAATCTGGACGAGACCGCCGACCGGATCGCAGGTGAGGCCCAGATTGTGTTCCATGCCGATCTCGGCGGCGTCCTCGATCTGGTTGTTGTTCGCGCCCATGGCGGCAGCAAGGGCCGCAGCAGCCATGGAGCAGGCCACGCCCACTTCGCCCTGGCATCCCGCTTCCGCGCCCGAGATGGAGGCGTTCTTCTTGTAGAGCGAACCGATCGCCGCGGCCGTGAGGAAGAAGCGCTGCAGCGCGTCCTCATCGTCCGGGTCGCGGTGATACTTGTTGAAATAACGCGCCACGGCCGGAATCACCCCGGCTGCGCCATTGGTCGGCGCGGTCACGACGCGTCCGCCGGCGGCATTTTCCTCGTTCACCGCCATGGCCCAGAGATTGATCCAGTCCATTGCCGAAAGCGGATCGTCGGTCGGGTTCTTCTCTTCGGCCTTGAGGTCCTTGTAGAGCTTGGGCGCACGGCGGCGGACATTGAGACCGCCGGGCAGGATGCCGTCCTGGGTCAGGCCGCGGTCGATACAGGTCTCCATCGTCCACCACAGGCTCTCGATGCCGGACCGGATCGCATCTTCCGGCAGGAAGGTGCGCTCGTTCGCCAGCATGATGCGGTGGATGGACAGGCCCTCGCGCTCGCCGATGGCCAGCAATTCTTCCGCGGAATTGAAGGGGAAGGGCTCGCCTTCCTTCACCTCGGCGGCGGAATTGCGCCCGGCCTCGTGCTCGTCGATGACGAAACCGCCGCCGATCGAATACCAGATCTCTTCCTTGAGCGGCTCTTCACCCTCGCCGAACGCCCGGAATTTCATGGCATTCGAGTGGAAGGGCAGGCGGATATCGCCCCGGAAATGCAAATCGCGGCGTTCCTCGAAACCGATCTCGCGGCCATTGGCGAGTTTGAGGGACTTCTCCTCGCGGATCCGCTCCAGCCGGGACGGAATCGTGTCCGGATCGATGGAGGCGGGATGATTGCCTTCCAGGCCGAGCAGAACGGCCGTATCCGTGCCGTGACCGAGGCCGGTCAGGGCCAGCGAGCCATAGAGTTCCGCCTCCAGCCGGTGGATGGAGTCGGCGCCGTGCTCCTCCTGCACATTCAGGACGAACCGGCGCGCGGCCTTCATCGGACCGACCGTATGCGAGCTTGAGGGGCCGACCCCGATCTTGAAGAGGTCGAAGACACCGAAATGCATGGTTTTCTCTCGTCAGCTCCGACGCGGCTCAGCCGTCGCTGAGCCCCTTGTCGCGTGTGAAGGCGTTGAAGCAGATGATGGTCTGCGTGTCCTTGATGCCCTCGATGGTCTGGACCTTCTGGTTCACGAAGCGGCCGATATCCGCATCGTCATCGAGGTTGAAATGCGCCAGCAGGTCGAAGGCGCCGGAGATGGAATGCACCATGGGCGCTTCGTCGAGCGTGTCGACCAGCTTCGCCGCCACGTCATAGGTGTGGCCGAGCTCGCATTTGATGAAGACGTAGAATTGCCGCATCGCGGGACTCCCTGAAACCGGTCGGCAGGCCGGATCGCCTGCGAATTCGCCGTCAGACTAACGGATAGCTGACGAGATTGAACCATTGATACGCCGTCTTCGCCCACCCTTCGCCAGTGCGGGATCGGTAACATGTCCCCGGGTCAGGTGACGGCCGAGCGGACAGCGAACCGCTCGTCCTGCCAGGCCCCGCTTTCCATGATCTCGGCCAGCGTCTCAACGGCGCGCCAGACGTCCTCATAGCGCGTGTAGAGCGGGGTAAAGCCGAAGCGCAGAATATCCGGCGCGCGGAAATCGCCGATGACGCCGCGCTCGATCAGCGCCTGCATGATCGGATAGCCGTGCTCATGGGTCATGGAGACCTGGCTGCCGCGCGCCTCGCCGTCGCGCGGCGTGACGATTTCGAACCCGTCCAGCCTCGTCTCGACCAGTTCGATGAAGAGATCGCAGAGCGCAATGGACTTGGCGCGGATATCCTTCATGTCCGCCTCGAGCATGAGATCGAGACCGCACTCCAGAGCCGCCATACCGAGAATGCCCGGCGTGCCGCACTGGAAACGGTCGATCCCGCCGGCCGGCTCGTAATCGTCGAGGAAGTCGAAGGGGCGGGCATGGCCGAGCCAGCCGGAGAGGGCCGGCATCACGTCGTCATGATGACGCTCGGCGGCGTAGATGAAAGCGGGCGCGCCCGGACCGCCATTGAGATACTTGTATCCGCAGCCGACGGCGAAATCGGCACGGGCGCCGTCGAGATCGACGGGCAGGGCGCCGGCGGAGTGGCTGAGATCCCAGATCGTCAACGCGCCGGCGGCGTGGGCGGCGTCCGTGAGCGCCGTCATGTCGTGCAGCCGGCCGGTCTTGTAGTGTGTCTGGGTGAGGAGCAGGGCAGCAACGTCGTCGTCCAGCGCGTCCTCGATCTCCTCCGTTTCGACCAGCTTCGCCGTGACCTTGCCGCCGGACATGGCCGCGAGGCCCTGCATCATATAACCGTCCGTCGGGAAGTTACCGCGTTCGGTCAGGATGGTCGTGCGTCCGGGGCGAAGTTGAAGACAGGCCGATAGCGCCTTGAAGACGTTGATGGATGTGGAATCGGCGGCCACGACTTCATGCGGCTCGGCACCGATCAGGCGGGCGATCTTCGCGCCGACGCGGCGGGGCGCCTCGATCCAGTTATTGCTGTTCCAGGACCGGATCAGGTCCTGGCCCCATTCGCGCCCGACGACATCGGCGATCCGGTCTGCGGTGGCCTTGGGCAGCGCGCCGAGGGAGTTGCCGTCCAAATAGACCACGCCCGGCGGCAGGTCGAAGCGCGCCCGGAAATCCTTGAGCGGATCGTCGGCATCGAGTTGGCGGATAGGGTCGGGCAGCATCAGTCGATCTCCCTCAGGACGGCGCGCACGGGGGCCGCATCGGCGCCGGCGATCTTCAGGGGCGGGGCGATGAGTTCATAGCGACCGTCGGGCACGCCATCGAGCACAAGGCCTTCGAGAATACGCATATCGTTCCGGCGCACGGCGTGGTGCGCACCCATCGTCTTGGAGGCCTGCGGATCGAGGGAGGGGGCGTCGACCCCGATCAGGCGAACGCCGCCCTGCGCCAGGCGCTCGATCGTATCGGCGGCAATGGCACGGAAATCCTCGTCCCATTCGTCATGCGGAAACTGCGGATAGGTCCGGATCAATACGCGCGTTTCGCCTGCGAGCGATTCCCAGTCGATCTCGTCGGGCATGACAGCCTCGCCGGGCCCGGTGGCCGTGATCAGGCGGCAGGGGCCCAGATAAGGATCGAGTCCGACCGAGGCGATATCGGAACCATGCACGTCATAGTGCGAGGGCGCGTCGCCATGGGCGCCGGAATGGGTCGACAGGGTGAGTTTGGAGACCTTGACCGGGCAGTCATCGCTGATCGTCCAGGTCTCCTCGATGTCGAACGGCGTGTCGCCGGGCCAGACCGGAAGACCGGGCCGCAGGGTCTGCGATATGTCCCATATCCGCGCCATGGTCAGAGGCTCGTCCTCACGGTCCAGATTTCCGGGAAGAAGCGCAGATCCAGCGCCTTCACGAGATAGGAAACACCATTCGTGCCGCCCGTGCCGCGGCGATAGCCGATGATGCGCTCGACCGTCTTCATGTGGTTGAAGCGCCATTGTTGGAATTTGTGCTCGAGATCGACCAGCTTTTCGCCCAGCTCGTAGGCTTCCCAATGGGTCTCGCTGTCGCGATAGATCTCGCGCCAGACATCCTCGACCTCGGCGGAAGCCTGGTAGGGCTCCTTCCAGTCGCGTTCGAGACAGGATTGCGGGATCGCGTAACCCTTGCGGGCCAGGAATTTCAGCGTCTCGTCCCAGAGGCTCGGCGCTTCCAGCGCGCCCATGACCATGGCGTTGGCAGGCGGGTTGTCGGCATGGACGCGGGCGAGGGCGGCATTCTTGTTGCCGAGCCGGAATTCCAGCGTGCGATACTGGAAGGACTGGAAGCCCGAACTCTGTCCCAGCTCGTCGCGGAAGGCGAGATAATCGGTCGGCGTCATCGTGGCGAGCACGTCCCAGGCCTGGATAAGCTGTTCCTGCACGCGGCTGACACGGGTGAACATTTTCAGCGCCGGACCGACATCGTCCCGCTGGAGATGGGCGATACCGCCCTCGGTCTCGTGGATGATGAGTTTCATCCAGAGTTCCGCGACCTGGTGGATGACGATGAAGAGCATTTCGTCATGCTCTTGCGTCAAAAGCTTCTGCGAGGTCAGCAGCCGGTCGAGCGCCAGATAGCCGCCATAGGACATGGCGTCCTTGAAATCCCAGTGAATGTCCTCGTCGGACACGTCCACGCTGGACGAGAATGTTTCGCTCATGCCGGTACTCCCCGTTCTCCGGTCGGCCGGTCTGGAGCGACTCGGGCGACGCAAAAGTCGTTGGGACCGGTGTAGGGGGTAAAGCCGGACCCGATCAACCGCCGAACGCGCTTGATGCACCGGAGGGCCGGCCCTAGCGTTCCCGTTCTTTTTGCAGGGAGATGCGTGTGTTGATTGCCGCTACGGAGCAGACCGTCCTCGACGTTGTCAGCCTTTATCTCAAGCTGGGCTATGAGCATATCCTGCCCAAAGGGCTGGATCATATCCTCTTCGTTCTGGTCCTCGTCTTCGCAGCCACCCGGCTGAAGCCGCTGATCTGGCAGATCACCGCATTCACGGCAGCGCACACGATTTCTCTGGCGCTTGCGACACTGGGCCTCGTTGCCGTCCCCGTGGCGATCGTCGAGCCCATCATCGCGCTCTCCATCGCCTTCGTCGCCATCGAGAATGTCGTCCGCAAGGAGCCGCCGCGCTGGCGGCCGCTTCTCGTTTTCGCCTTCGGCCTCTTCCACGGGCTGGGGTTTGCTGGCGTTCTGCTCGATCTCGGCCTGCCGCGGGACCAGTTCATCCCGGCGCTGCTGAGTTTCAATGTCGGGGTCGAGCTGGGTCAGCTGTCCATTATCCTCGCCGTCTGGCTGACTTTCATGCGCTTCCGCAGCGCGCACTGGCACACGCTGGCAGTACAAGTCGCATCCGGCCTGATCGCGGCGCTCGCGCTCTGGTGGACGATCGAGCGGGTTTTCCTGGGCGGCTAGCAAGTCTGATCGCCAGAACGAAAAAGGCGGCCCCGCTTGGAGCCGCCTTTCTCGTCTTGATTGAAGCGCAGAATTACCAGCCGCAGGCGCGGCCTTCATTCTCTTCTTCCAGATGCGTCATGAGCGGCTGGAAATAGGCGATGATCGCCGAGCCGTCCATTTCGCGCGTACCGGTGAAGGCTTCCAGCGCATCCGGCCAGGGCTCTGACGCCCCCATTTCCATCATCGCGTTGAAGCGTGCGCCCACTTCCTCGTTTCCGTACACCGAGCAGCGGTGCAGCGGGCCTTCCCAGCCGGCCATCTCGCAGGCCGCCTCGTGGAACTGGAACTGCAGGATGTAGCTCAGGAAATAGCGCAGGTACGGGACATTATTGGCGATATGGTACTTGGCACCGGGGTCGAAGGCGTCGTCCGGGCGTTCGACCGGCGGCGTGATGCCCTGATACTGGTTGCGAAGCTCCCACCAGGCCTCGTTGTAGTTTTCCGGCGTGATTTCGCCGCGGAACACCCGCCAGCGCCACTGATCCATCATCACCGCGAAGGGCAGGAAAGCGATCTTGTCGAGCGCGGTGTTGAACAAGAGGCCGACATCGGCGGACGCGTCCGGCACATCGGCCTCATCGAGCAGGTCGATCTGGACCAGGTATTCAGGCGTTACCGACAGGGCGACGAAATCGCCGATGGCTTCGTGGAAGCCGTCATGGGCGCCGGTCTGGAACAGGATGTCCTGCGTGTTGTAGGCGCGCTGGTAATAATTGTGCCCCAGCTCGTGGTGGACGGTGCGGAAGTCCTCGGCATTGACCAGCGTGCACATCTTGATCCGGATATCGTCGGCATAGTCCAGATTCCACGCCGAGGCGTGGCAGACGACGTCGCGGCCTTCCGGTGCGGTGATCAGGGAGCGGTCCCAGAAGGTATCCGGCAGCGGCTCGAGGCCGAGCGAGGTGTAAAAGCGCTCGCCCACCCGCACCATTTCCGTGGCGTCATAGTCGTTTTCTTCCAGGAGGGCGGTCAGGTCGTAGCCTGCATCGGCTTCGCCAGCGCTGACGATGTCATTGATCGGCGCCCAGCCCTGGGCCCACATATTGCCCAGCAGGTCGGCCCGGATCGGACCGGTCTCGGTCTGCACCTCGTCGCCGTAATACTCGTTCAGACCGTCGCGCACATAGCAGTGGAGCTGCTCGTAGAGCGGCTCAACCTGGCCCCAAAGGCGCTCGACCTCGGCCTCCATCTCGTCCGCCGGCATGTCGTAGTTCGACAGCCACATTTCGGCGAGATCGGCGAATCCGAGTTCGCGGGCGCCGGCATTGGCGATCTCCACCATCTCGGCGTAGTTCTCGCTCATCTGGGCGGGCTGGATGGCGGCGCGCCACTCATTCCACATTTCCTGCAGCACGGCCGGATCGCGCTCGGTGCCCATCATCGCCTGCAGGTCGTTGAGCGTCCGGGTCTCGCCATTGAGGTCGATGGTGCCGGTCGAATAGTCCGACGCCATGGCCGTGGTCAGCTCCGCCAGGCGCTGCGCCTGGCCTTCCCCGGACGGCGCGGGCAGTGTGATGCCGGCGGTGAGGGCCGTCATCTTGCGGCGCAGATCGAGCGGCAGATCGACATCGGCCCAGCGCGCGGTCTCGACCGCGGCCTCGACGGACATTTCGGTGGCCTGGGCACTCATCCGGCTGACCAGATACTCGGTGTCCTCGGTGATGAAGTTGGCATAGACCCAGGCTGTCCGGGCGCCGAACTCGCCGAAATCGCGCGTCTCTTCCTCGACTTCGGCGAGGAATTCGCGTGCGCCCTCGACCGTGGCTTCCGTCTCCGCGACTTCGGTCGGAGCCGCGACTTCGGCACCGTCCTCATGACTGAGACCGTAATAGAAATGAATGCCGGCGCCGGCGATCAGGGCGCCGATCGCGACGCCGCCGAGAAGTTTACCCATGATTTCCCTCCAGGACCCTCTTCGGGCGTGAACTGGCGGGAGCTTACGCCCAGTCCCCCATTGCCCGTCAAGCGCGCGGGGCGGGCGGACGACGACGGATCTTCTGGATCAGCGCCTCGAAACCATTGAGAAAGTCGGACCGGTCCCGCTGGGAGAAGGGTTTCGCGCCGCCGGTCTGTTCGCCGGCACTGCGAAGATCCGTCATCAGATTCCGCATTGCGAGGACAGAGCCGATATTGTCCGGCGTAAAGGGTTTGCCGCGCGGATCGATGGCATCGGCGCCTGCCTTGATACAGCGGTCGGCGAGGGGGATATCCGCCGTGATGCAGATATCGCCCGGTCCGATCTGTTCCGCGATCCAGTCGTCGGCTGCATCGGCGCCCTGGTCGACGATGACGAGCCGAGCCCATTGCGACTGCGGACGCCTTATGCCGCCATCGCAGACGAACAGCATTTCCAGGCCGTGGCGCTCCCCGACCCGGATCACCTCGTCCTTGACCGGACAGGCATCGGCATCGACGTAGAGGATCACCGCAGCTGGTCCACCATGGCCAGCATGGCGTCCAGATTGGCGGCGCCGAGTTTGCGGCAGCGCTCCGGAGACCAGCCCTGGGCCAGGTCTGGCAGGTTGTCATTGTCCTTGAAGGGCATTTCCAGCGTCATCGCCAGGCATTTGAATTCATTGGCCAGGTAATTGGTGCAGATGGAAAGGTCGGCCGTTCCCGGCGCGTCCACATCGTAACCATGTTCGGTCTGGAAATCGGGGCTGGCAACGCACAGAGCCGACTTGTACCCATCGAGCAGGGCCTGGCCTTTTTCGTCGAAATTCGGCGCGCCTTCGCCGCCGGCGATAAAGTTGTAGGGCAGGGCCTCGTCGCCATGGACGTCGAGGGCCAGGTCGATCCCGGTCTCTCGCATGGCGCCGAGCACATGGAAGACCTCTGGCGAATTCTCGATGCTCGCCTTGTCCCATTCGCGGTTGAGATTGACCCCGATCGCATTGGTGCGCAGATGGCCGCGCCTGCTGCCGTCCGGGTTCATGTTGGGCACGACATGGAAGACGGCCTTGTCCAGCAGGGTCCGCGCGACCGGATCGCTATCGTCCAGCAGGCGGCCCAGAAAACCTTCCATCCACCATTCCGCCATGGTCTCGCCGGGGTGCTGGCGCGCCGTCACCCAGATCGTGCGCTTGTCCGTGCCAGGCTCGCCGATCGTCAGCTTGTCCATGCTCTGGCCGTCATGCGTATAGCCCAGCACGTCCAGCTCGACGCGGTCGTGCAATTGCGCCCAGGCGATCAGGTCGAGGTGACGCTCCATGGAATAGGGGGCGAAATAGGCATACCAGACCGTGTCGAATTCCGGCGTGTGGCGGATTACGAGCTGGTCCTCGACATAGTCCGTATCGACCCGGAACCAGGTCTCGCGGTCGTAGGAGGCGCAGGCGCGATAGCCCGGCCAGCCTTCCAGATAGGCTGCCGCACCCGCATTGGTCAGGCGCATGGTGAGCGGCTCGCCGGCCGCCCCGGTCACCCGGTAATGGAACCACTGATAGAAGTCCGACCTGTTGTCCTTGCGGATGGCGAGGCGGATATCGGACGGGTTGCCGGCATTCTCGACGACGATATTGCCGCTGTCGAAACGGTCAGTGATGTGCAGGGTCATGCGGGTTCCGTGGACTGATCGCGAAAGGGTGAATGGCGTGTGACGCTGATACCCCATAATGCTGCGGGGATACATGGCCCGGCTGCACGCTCGGCGAGGGCCGTCATTGCTGAGGATTTTCCATGCTCGCTCGCATTCGCCAGACCATCCTTATCGTGCTGCCCGTCTTCGTCAGCCTGATCTTTCTCGATTCCCTCCGCTACAAGTTCACCGACGCTCCGGAGACGCAGGAAATCTTCGGCCGGCTCGATGGTTGGGCCGCCAGTCTGGGTGCGCCGGGCTTGTTCGACCACACAGGGCTCTTCAGTCAATACGTTATCGGTTCGGCGGAACTTATTGCTTCAACATGTCTATTGATAGGATTTATACCCGCATTCCGGCGTCTGCAGGTGGTGGGAAGCGCGTTTGGGCTGGCCATTATGACCGGCGCCGTGAACTTCCACCTCTTCACCCCTCTGGGTATCGATCCGAACCAGGATGGCGGCGGGCTCTTCATGGCGGCGTGCGCGGTCTGGGTATCCTGTCTCGTCCTGCTGATCCTGAAGCGTCAGGACGCGGCCGCGCTGGTCCGCGATCTAGGCCGGGCGCTCTTCACGACGCGATAGGCCAGCAGGACGAACAGGATCGAACCGTGAATCCAAGGCATGAGCTGAAAACCCTTCACCATGAAGCCGTGATGGAAGACGGCGATGATGGCGAGCGGATAGATCAGCCAGTGCAGGCGTTGCCAGTTGCGTGTGCCCAGCGCGCGGATCATCGCATTGAATGAGGTCAGCGCGAGCGGGATGAGCAGGACGAAGGCGGTCATGCCGAGCGTGATGTAGATCCGCTCGACCACATCGTCCCACAAACCGTCGAAGGCGCCCGGCACCGAAAAACCGGCCGCCACATAGAGGTCGAGACCCAGATAGGCGAGCACGTGCGCCAGGGCATACCAGAAAGCCGCCAGGCCGATCCGCCGCCTGATCTTCATGATCGGAAGCCAGCGGGTGATGTCCCGCACGGGCGTGACCATCAGGGTGATCAACAGGATGCGCAGGGCCGTGTCGCCCAGGAATCGGTGGGTCGTCTCGATCGGATTGAAACCGAGTTCGTGCGGCTGCCCCGTGAGCATGGATCCCCATTGCCAGGCCAGCCAGATACCGGGAGCCGCCAGCAGCCAGAAGGCAATCGGTTTGAGCCAGTGCTGGCCCACCACGCGCAGAAAAGCGGATTTCGCCATACTCAATGATTCTCGATCAGGTCCATGCCGGCATAGAGATGGGCGACCTGCTCGCCATACCCGTTGAACATCTCGGTTTCGCGGCGATTGAAGAGGCCGCTGCCGATCACGCGTTCGCTCGCCTGGCTCCAGCGCGGGTGGGCCCGGTTCGGATTGACGTTGGAATAGAAGCCGTACTCGTTCGGCGCGGAGATATTCCAGGACGTCGCCGGCTGTTCGCTGACGAAGCGGATTTTGGTGATCGACTTGATCGATTTGTAGCCATACTTCCACGGCACGACGAGGCGGACCGGTGCTCCGTTCTGGTTGGGCAGAACTTCGCCGTAAAGCCCGACCGCGACGAAGGCGAGCTCGTTCATGGCTTCGTCCATCCGCAAGCCTTCCACATATGGCCAGTCCAGTACCGGGAAGCGTGTGCCGCGCATTTCGGAGCGGTTCAGATAGGTTTCGAACTGCACGTAGCGCGCATCGGAAGTGGGTTCGAACTGGGCGAGCACGTCTGCGAGCGGCACACCGACCCAGGGAATGACCATCGACCAGGCCTCGACGCAGCGCAGCCGGTAGATACGCTCCTCCAGGACGGAGAAGTTGACGACGTCCTCCAGGGCGAACCGGCCCGTGCGCGCGGCATGGCCTTCGACCTCGATCGACCAGGGATCCGTCGTCATGGCGTCGGCATAGCGCGCGGGATCGCTCTTGCCGACGCCGAACTCGTAGAAATTATTATAGCCCGTGACCGCATCATAAGGTGTGGAGGCGTCCGGAACGCCATAATCGGTCGGGGAGGCGACGAGCGGCCCGGATGTGACGCGCCGCCCGCGCGGGGGCAGGGGCTGTGCCTGCGCACCGGCAGCCAACCCGCCGGTCAGACCGGCAACAGCCAGCGCACCGCCTGCCGCCATGATCTTGCGGCGGTCAAGATAAAGGGCTTGCGGGGTGACATCGCTCTCGCGGCCCTGCCAGGTCTTTCGGGATTTGATGAACATCTTGCGGGTCTCTCGTCTGCACTCCTGGGGATATTAGGGCGAATATTCGCGACGTCTCCCGGGTCCACGCTTTCGTGATCGGGAACCGGCCCTATCGTGATCCTGATCACGCATTTGCCCGGAAACACCGGCGCGGCCGTGAAGAGCCTGTTATTGTACCAGCCAAACAGGCGTTCTGATTTGCGCCATCAGTATATTCTGGCGAACTCGGCCGCTTTAAATTACCTGGTCCGTCATCGAGTTCGCGGCGGTCCGACGCCCGCGGTTCGCGCTACATCGTCTATACCTTGACGCCAGAGGCGGCGTAATGATTGCTGGTAAGCGGCAATAAGCGAGTTCTCCATGCCCAAGACGTCCAAGCGGCCATCCCTGAATGTCCGCAATGCGACCCTCTCCGACATTCCCGGCATCTCGGCGCTGGTCGAGAAGGTCTATCCGGAAATGGAGACCTATTCGCAGAGCATGCTTCAGGGGCAGATCATCAACTTCCCGGAAGGCCAGGTCGTCGTCGAATACGAAGGCGATATCGTCGGTTATGCGGCCAGTTTCGTCATCGACGAGGAAGCCGCGCTATCCCCGCACAGCTGGAACGAGATTACCGGCAATGGCTTCGGCTCGCGTCATAACCCCAAGGGCGACTGGCTATACGGCATGGAAGTCTGCGTCGATCCGGAGCGCCGCCGCCTGCGAATCGGACAACGCCTCTACGACGCCCGGCGCGAGCTCTGCGAGCGGCTTGGGCTGAAGGGGATCGTGTTCGGCGGGCGCATGCCGGGCTGGGGGCGCAAGAGGAAGCAATATCCCGATCCGCAGGACTATCTCGACGCGGTCATGGCCCAGGAGATCAACGACCCGGTCATCCGCTTCCAGACCCGCATGGGCTTCGAGCCGATCGGCGTGCTGCGCAAATACATGGATTACGACAACGCTTCGGGCGGAAGCGCCTCGCACATGGTCTGGCGCAATCCCTACGCCGTCGACAGCCCGCGCAGCGAGACCGCGCCGCCGGGGAACAAGGACGTGGTGCGAGTCGCGACGGTGCAGTTCCAGCAGCGGCGCGTCTCGAGCTTCGAGGAGTTCATGTCCAACATCGAGTATTTCGTCGATGTGACCTCGGACTATCGCTGCGACTTCGTGATCTTCCCGGAGCTCTTCACGCTCCAGCTCCTCGCACTGGAGGAAACCCGCCTGACGCCGGCCCAGTCGATCGAGCGGCTGACGGAGTACACGCCGCATTTCGTCGATGCCATGCGCGAGATGGCGATCGGCTACAACATCAACATTATCGGCGGCTCTCATCCGACCCGCACCGAAAGCGGCGAGATCAAGAATGTCGCCTATGTCTTCCTGCGCGACGGCTCGGTGCACGAGCAGGAAAAGGTCCATCCCACGCCGTCCGAGCGGCACTGGTGGAATATCCGCGGCGGCGACACCGTGACCGCGATTCAGACCGATTGCGGGCCGATCGGCGTGCTGATCTGCTATGACAGCGAATTCCCCGAACTCGCGCGCCGGCTCGTCGATGCCGGTGCGAAAATGCTCTTCGTGCCGTTCTGCACGGACAACCGCCAGAGCTATATGCGCGTACGCTACTGCTCCCAGGCACGGGCCATCGAAAACCAGTGCTATGTCATCATGTCCGGCAATGTCGGAAATCTGCCGGGCGTGGAAAACATGGATATCCAGTACGCCCAGTCCTGCATTCTGACCCCCTGCGACTTTCCCTTCGCGCGCGACGGTATCGCCGCGGAGTGCACGGAGAATGTCGAGACGGTCGAGATCGCCGACATGGACCTCACCGATCTCGACTGGGCCCGCCATGACGGAACCGTCCGCAATCTGAAGGACCGCCGCTTCGATCTCTACGCCGTGCGCTGGAACAAATAGGGCAGGAAGCTTGCCGTCTGTGCGGCACTCCGGACCGTTTGCGAAATAATTTCCGCTGCGCCCGCGGCAGGGGCGAGTATATGTGCAGTCCTTTGCACGCTGTCCATCGCTCTGACACGGAACGACAAATCAGGAATCTTGGCATGCCCGCGCCGGCCCGGGCGCGAGATCGTTCAAACTTGAATCGTTTGCGACGCGAATTGTCGTAAATTTTCGGGACCTCACTTATCCGTGCCGCAACACCTGACTGCTTTCCTGTGCCTGACAAGACAGGGAATCCGGTGCGAGGAAAGGTGTCCGAGATGTCCAGCAAAGCCCAAGTCGTCGTCTTCGCCTCACAGAAGGGCGGATCCGGCAAGACCACGGTCTCCGCACATGTTGCGGTGGAAGCCGAACGCGCCGGCGCAGGCCCGGTCGCGCTGATCGATACCGACCCGCAAGGCTCGATGGCCAAGTGGTGGAATGCGCGTGCCAGCGAGACGCCGGCCTTCGCGCAGATCTCCGTGCCGAACCTGGCACGCGACATCAAGGCGCTCGAGGATGCGGGCTACAAGCTCATCATCATCGACACGCCCCCGGCCGTGACCTCCACGATCGCGGAAGTCATCACGCATGCCGACCTCGTCGTGCTGCCGACCCGTCCGAGCCCGCACGATCTGCGTGCCGTCGGGCCGACGGTGGACATCATCCAGATGCAGCACAAGCCGCTCGTCTTCGTGATCAATTCGGCCACCGCCCGGGCCCGGATTACCGGCGAGACGGCCGTCGCGCTCTCGCAGCACGGCATGGTCGCCCCGGTCACCCTGCATCACCGCGTCGATTTCGCCGCCAGCATGATCGACGGGCGCACGGTCGGCGAGGCCAATCCGCAGGGCCGCTCGGCCAAGGAAGTGGCCAATCTCTGGACCTATCTCGGCGATCGGCTCCTTCGCATGCGCGACGAAAAGGCCCCGCTGCACAAGCCGAGCATGACGATGGAGGACGACATCCTCACCCCGGTCAGCGCCGCACTGGCCCAAGCCGAGGGCGAGCAGGCCCGTCCGCAGGCGGTTGCACCGCCGCCTCCGCCGGCTCCGCGTCCTGCTCCGGCTCCTGCACCGACCGCGCCTCCTGCGCCCGTGCGTCCTGCCGCTTCCGGCACGCATCCGACGCAGCCGGGACACGACCCGCAGCCCGCCGACGACATCTTCGGGATCGAGCCGGCCGCGGTCTCCGCTTTCGGCAGCCGTGTCACGACGACCCAGCCTCCGGCCGAGGAAGTCGGTGCGAACAGCAATTGGGATGGTGTTGAACGCCGCAAGGCGGATGCCGGTCCGCCGGCCGGCAAGATCGAACGCCGCCGCTTCGGCCAGCCTTTCGGCCGCCGTCACAGCGCCTGAGCCCTTCGCGTCAACGCCCAGACCGAGTTATTGCCATGAGTTCCAAATATGCCAGCCTGCACAGCGGACTGCTCGCCCGGAAGGGACACGCTTCGCCCGCCATACCGTCGCCCCTGGCGCATGTCTCCTACACGGACGAGCCCCATGAGCGCCGCGATATCGAACCGCAGGCCAATGCCCCTCTGATCGCCCGCAAGCCGGAGCACGCTCCGACCGAGAACACCCCGGCTCAACACGGCGAAGCCCGTGGCCTGCGCCGCCTTCCCACGCGTCCGGCGGAATCGCCTTCGCCTCGCCCGGTGCGCCGGGAAGCGCCCGCATCGGCGCCGTCTTCTTCCGCCGAGAGTCACGCCCGCGAAACCTCGTCTCGCGATACGCCGCCGGTCGAGAGCGGCTGCTGCGGCGGCATGGCCGCGATGGCCTCTGATGAGGCGCACCACGAGCATTATGACCCGGCCTCCGTCTTCAAGGCCGGGGTACGCCTCAGCGCCGAACAGAAACGCCGACTCAAAACGGTTGCGGTGCAGATGAACTGGTCCCAGCAGCGCATTCTCTCCGAGGCGCTCGACCAGTGGCTCGACAAGATGTGCGAGCGCGAGATGAAGAACTGCGCCTGCCTCCGCGCCCGCCTGGGCGAATAGCAGGCCGACTTCACAGGTCTTTGTGACGGGGTTGCCGAAAGGCGGCCCCGTTTCTTTTTGCGCGGGCAGGGTGCAACCGCAATCCGGACTGGTATTGGGCCGCGACAAGCTCCGGCGAGCGAGGCATTCTGCGGCATTCCCGTGTACGGTATGGAATAAGCCGATGACCGAGACGCCCGCTGCCATCCAGGAATATGTCGCTCGCCCCTTCGGCACCTTTGCCGAACTTTTCGCCCTGCAAGCCCTGGAAAACCCCGATGGTACCGCACTGATTTGCGAAGGTCAGACGATCAAGCGCGGCGAACTCGACGCGCTGGCCGACCGCGTCGCAGCAGCGCTCCAGCGCGATGGCGTCAAACCGGGCGATGTGGTGGCGATCTGCGCGGCGAGTTCGATCGCCTATGCCGCCGTTTTCATCGGCACGCTTAGAACCGGTGCCGCTATCGCGCCGTTGTCGCCCTCCGCGACGCCGGCCCAGCTCGCCTCCATGGTCGCGGATTGCGGGGCAGGGCACCTTTTCACGGATGCCGGGGTCTCCGCCCATCTGGCGCCCGCGGCTTCGGATATCGCCGCGCGCCGGGTCGCGCTCGGCGCCGGGGGCGACGGGGAGGCATTCGAAGCCTGGCTTATGCCCCCGGGCAGCCCGCCGGCACCGGTCGATATCCGGCCGGACATGGCGTTCAACATCATCTATTCGTCCGGCACGACCGGGACCCCGAAAGGAATCGTCCAGTCGCACCGCATGCGCTGGCCGCACAACAGCCTGACCGATCCGCCCGGTTTCGGCCCCGATGCCGTGGCTCTCGTGTCCACGCCCCTCTATTCCAACACGACACTGGTCCATTTCCTGCCCGCCCTCGCGGGTGGCGGATGCGTCGTCCTGATGCCGAAATTCGACGCCCGCCGCTATCTCGAACTGGCGGAACAACATGGCGTTACCCACACCATGCTCGTACCGGTCCAGTATCAGCGGATCATGGCGCTGCCCGATTTCGGCGATTTCGATCTCGACCGGTTCCGGCTCAAATTCGCGACATCGGCGCCGTTCTCTGCAGAGCTCAAGGCCGACGTGCTCGGACGCTGGCCCGGCGGACTGGTCGAGTATTACGGGATGACGGAAGGCGGCGGGACCTGCGTCCTCCTCGCTCATGAACACCCCGACAAGCTCCACACGGTCGGAAAGGCGATGCCGGGCCACGACATACGCGTCATCGACAGCGAGGGCCGGGAAGTCCCGCCTGGCACTGTGGGCGAAGTCGTTGGCCGGTCCGGGGCGATGATGACGGGTTATCACGGCAAGCCGGAAAAGACGCGTGAGGCGGAATGGATCAGTCCGGAGGGCGAGCGCTTCATCCGCACTGGCGACCTGGCCAGCAGGGATGCGGACGGCTTCTTCACCATCGTCGGCCGGGCGAAGGACATGATCATTTCCGGCGGCATGAATATCTACCCGTCGGACCTCGAGGATATTCTGATGGAACAGGAGGCCGTCGCGGATGTCTCGGTGGTCGGCGTGCCCTCGAAGGACTGGGGCGAAACGCCGGTCGGCTTCGTCGTGCTGAAGCCGGGCAAGACGGCCAGCGAGGCGGATATCCTCGACACCGCCAATGCGAAACTCGGCAAGATGCAGCGCCTCTCGGCCATCCGGATCGTCGACGAACTCCCCCGCAGCGCTATCGGAAAAGTGCTCAAACGGGAGTTGCGGGAGGCATTCAAGCCCAGCGCCTGAGGGGCGCGTATTCGCAACTTATCCCCACCCACCAAACCTCGCTTAGACTCTTCCCCGTTCTCGCACCGCTCGAGGCCCGGCCTGGTTCGCCGGGGGTGTGGGGAGTACGGAGCCTGCCCGTCTCTGCTGACTGACCAAAGCAGGGCCCGGTGGTGGCCATCGGTAAGGAGAGGCAGCAAAAGCGCTGACTGTCTGTCCAGACCGGTTTCGAGAGGGAGCCCGTGAGGGCTCCGGTAAATCTCCGTGTGCAGGATGTCCCTGATGTCACTCACACTTACAGCAACACTCCGGCATCAGCCGGCATCCT